>CAUCNB010000041.1:0-20179 GCA_958444075.1 uncultured Collinsella sp.
CTGGTGTGCGACGAGAGCCTGCGCGAGTCCAAGCAGTGGGCCTGCGGTGCCAACGAGGTCGATTATCACTTTACCGGTGCCTGCCCCGAGCGCGACTTTACCGTCGACGAGTGGGCCGACCTGGTAACCGTCGTTGCCGGCGATCCCTGCCCGCACTGCGGCAAGCCGCTCTCTGCTGCTCGCGGCATCGAGGTCTCGCAGGTCTTCCAGCTGGGTACCAAGTATTCCGAGGCCATGGGCGCCACCTTTATGGACGAGGACGGCAAGGAGAAGCCGCTTATCATGGGTTGCTACGGCGTTGGTGTGTCCCGCTCGCTTGCTGCCGTCGTGGAGCAGCACAACGACGAACACGGCATCGTCTGGCCGGTCTCCGTTGCCCCGTACGAGGTCGCGGTGATTCCGCTCGATCCCAAGAAGGAGGAGTGCGCTAACGTTTGCGACCAAATCGTCGAGGGCCTGTGCGCCGAGGGTATCGAGGTTGTCGTCGATGACCGTGACGAGCGTCCTGGCTTTAAGTTTGCCGATAACGACCTCATGGGCTTCCCGTATCAGGTCGTGCTTGGCAAGCGTGGCCTCAAGAATGGTACTGTGGAGCTCAAGGACCGTGCCACGGGCGAGCGTGAGGACGTGGCGATCGACGAGGTCGTCGCCAAGATTGCCGAGCTTGTTAAGGCGGCCCGCCGTTAATCGACGTTTCTGCTATTAGATGTAATTGCGGGGCTGCTCCGTATCTCTCTTAGGATGAGATGCGGAGCAGTCTATTTTGTTGGAATAAACTCGATGGGTAAAGAAAACCCCACAGCCCATATGAGCTGCGGGGTTTTCTTGTGCCTCCGATGCGAAATAAATCGCTCAGATATTACTGATAATCGACGACGTCGATCCAGTTCTTCAGGAACTCATCGTTCACGTTGCGCTTACGAGCGAGCTCGGAAGCGGCGACGATGCTCGTCCACTGACGCACGACCTGCATGGGCATGTCGGCGCGGTCGCAGTAGAGCTCCAAGTAGGCCTCAGCCTGGTCCTTGCTGTTGAGGGCGAAGAGCAGGTAGGTGGTGGCAACGTCGGCAGCAGGGGAGCCCTGGGTGGCGTGTGCCCAGTCGCACACATAGAGCTGGCCGTCGTCGCCGACGATGACGTTGGAGGGGTTGAAGTCGCCGTGGCAGACCTTGAACTCCTTGGTCATGCCGTCCAGACGCTCCTGAAGGTTGTAGCGCGTGGTGGCATTGAGCTGATCAAGGCTGTCGATCATGCGGGCGAACTTGTCGCGCTGACGGTTGAGCAGCGGGGAGGTATAGCCGTGGATCTCGATCTGGAGGTCGACGAACATCTCGAGATACTCACCAAAGCGCTGGGGCTCGGCAGTCATCTTCTCGGCAAGGGTGGTGCCCGGAACCTTCTCGGTCACGAGCGCCCAGCCGTTGGCGTTCTCGAGCTGGGAAACCTCGAGAGCCTTGGGGCTGCGGATGCCGCACTCATTGATGCGGGCAAGATTCAAAGCCTCGTTGAACACGTCGGAGACAGGCTTGGTCTCGTTAAAGACCTTGACGATCTTGTCGCCCAGGTCGTAAACGACCTTGTTGCCACGGCGGACGAGCTCGGTCTTGGAATCGGGTAGCAGCATGGTTGCATCCTTTCAACGATGCGATAGAAGCGACGGCGGGGGTGTGTGAAACACCCGTGCACCCCCGCCGTTAAAAACCGTGCTAAAACTAGCAGACGGCGTAGTCCTGAGGCTCGCGGCCGTAGTAGGCGTCCAGGTAGAGCTCCTTGATCTCGCTCATGAGCGGGTAGCGCGGGTTAGCGCCGGTGCACTGGTCGTTGAATGCCTGCTCGGTCATCTCGTCGAGGGTGTCGAGGAAGTACTGCTCGTCAACACCGTAGTCGGCGATGGTCTTCTTGACACCGATGAAGTCCTTGAGCTCCTCGAGCTTCGTGATGAAGTTCTCGAAGACCTCCTTGTCGTCCTTGCCCTCGATGCCGCAGTACTTGGCCATCTCGGCGTAGTTGTGCAGCGCGTTGGGGTAAGGATACTGAGAGAAGGTACCCATCTTGACGGGAGCCTCGGCGGCGTTGTAGCGCATGACGCGCGTCAGGATGACGGCGTTGGCGATGCCGTGGGGCAGGTGATGGAAGGCGCCGAGCTTGTGGGCCATGGAGTGGTTGAGGCCCAGGAAGGCGTTGGCGAAGGCCATACCGGCCATGCAGGAGGCGTTGTGCATCTCCTCGCGGGCGTGCGGGTCCTTGGCGCCGTTCGTGAAGCTGGAGGGCAGGTTCTCGAAGACGAGCTTAGCAGCGCGCTCGGAGAGGCCCTTGGTGTAGTCGGAAGCCATGATGGAGACGTAGGACTCGATGGCGTGGGTCATGACGTCGATGCCGGAGGCAGCGGTCAGGCCGCGCGGGGCGGTCATGCAGTTGTCGGCGTCGACGATAGCCATGTTGGGGAGCAGCGCGTAGTCGGCGAGCGGCCACTTAATGCCGGTCTCCTTGTCGGTGATGATGGCGAACGGCGTGCACTCGGAGCCGGTACCCGAAGAGGTCGGGACGGCGACGAAGTAGGCCTTCTTGCCCATCTCGGGGAAAGTGAAGATACGCTTGCGGATGTCCATGAAGTCCATGGCCATGTCCTCAAACTTGCACTCGGGGTGCTCGTACATCATCCACATGATCTTGCCGGCGTCCATAGCGGAGCCACCGCCGACGGCGATGATGACGTCCGGCTCAAAGAGAGCCATCTGCTTGGCGCCGCGACGTGCGCACTGCAGCGACGGATCGGGCTCGACGTCGTAGAAGCAGTCGTGGGCGATGCCCATCTCGTCGAGCTTGGCCTCGATGGCGCGGGTGTTGCCATTCTTGAAGAGGAACTGGTCGGTGACGATGAAGGCGCGCTTCTTGCCCATGACGGTACCGAGCTCGTCGAGGGCGACGGGCGTGGAACCCTTCTTGAAGTAGACCTTCTCGGGAGCGCGGAACCACAGCATGTTCTCACGGCGCTCGGCCACAGTCTTAACGTTGATCAAGTGCTTCACCCCAACGTTCTCGGAGACGGAGTTGCCGCCCCAGGAGCCGCAGCCCAGGGTCAGAGACGGCTTCATGCCAAAGTTGTACAGATCACCGATGCCGCCGTGCGAGGACGGGGTGTTGATGACGATACGGCAGGCCTTCATGACGTGCTCGAACAGGCTGATCTTCTCGGCCTGGGCGGGGTGCACGTACAGAGAGGCGGTGTGGCCCGGACCACCGGCGAGCACCAGGTGCTCGGCCTTGTCGACGGCCTCCTGGAAGTCCTTGGCGTGGTACATGGCCAGGACCGGGGAGAGCTTCTCGTGGGAGAACTCCTCCTTGGCGGGGTCGGTGGAGGTGACCTCGGCGATCAGGATCTTGGTCTTGGCGGGAACCTCGATGCCGGCGAGCTCGGCGATCTTGGCGGCAGCCATGCCAGGGATGCGGTGATCGAGGGCGCCGTTCTTGAACATGGCGGCACGCAGGGCCTCCATCTCGGCACCCTGCTTGACGAAGTAGCAGCCGCGCTTCTGGAACTCGGCCTTGACCTGGTCATAGATGGTGTCGATGACGGTCACGGACTGCTCGGAAGCGCAGATCATGCCGTTGTCGAAGGTCTTGGAGTGGATGATGGAGTTGACGGCGAGCAGCACGTCGGCGGTGTCGTCGATGATGACCGGGGTGTTACCGGCGCCAACGCCCAGGGCGGGCTTGCCCGAGGAGTAGGCGGCCTTGACCATGCCCGGGCCTCCGGTGGCGAGGATGATGTCGACGTCGCGCATGACCATGTTGGTCAGCTCGATGGAGGGGACATCGACCCAGCCGATGATGCCCTCGGGGGCGCCGGCCTTGACGGCGGCGTCAAGCACGAGCTTGGCGGCGGCGATGGTGCACTTGGCGGCTGCCGGGTGCGGGGAGATGATGATGCCGTTGCGGGTCTTCAGGCTGATCAGCGTCTTGAAGATCGCGGTGGAGGTGGGGTTGGTCGTCGGGATGACGGCGCCCACGATGCCGATGGGCTCGGCGATCTTGGTGATGCCGTAGGCCTCGTCGCGCTCCAGGACACCACAGGTCTTGGTGTTCTTGTAAGCGTTGTAGATGTACTCTGCGGCGTAGTGGTTCTTGATGACCTTGTCCTCAAGAACGCCGCGGCCGGTCTCCTCGATGGCCATCTTCGCCAACGGGATACGAGCCTTGTTGGCGGCCATGGCGGCCTCATAGAAGATCTTGTCGACCTGCTCCTGCGTGTACGTAGCAAAAAGCGCCTGGGCCTCTCGCATCTGAGCGAGCTTAGCCTCAAGCGCCTCTACGTTGTCCACGATTGCGGGAGTAGTGTTTTCCGGTGACTTTTTCACCATTTGTGTCTCCTTGCGATCGGAGATTTACCCTACGTCTTGCATGATAGCAAGAAATAATTCGGTAAACGGTAAGATTCCCGTAAAAGGCATACTAAAACGTTTCAATCAACTGAAACGTTTCAACTATAACTATCTGTCTATTGCATTGCCCCGCTCATTGGGGACAGACTTACATGAGTGCTTTCACTCATTTGTGACAGACATGGATTTGTCATTTTGCCGTTCTGGGCCTGTTTTTGGCGCAGATTGGATATAAATAGGTCACAGGCTCAGCATTTCGCGTTCCTTCTCTCCTTTTAGGTGTTGCCTGTACGGCTTTGAAAGGAGAGACCATGCCCCGATGCGCCCGCGAAATATCGCTCACCGGCTATTACCACGTCTTTGACCGCGGCAACTCCAAACAGATCATTTTTGAAGATGATTCCGACCGCTATCGTTTCTTATCGGACATCTCAGACAGGTTTGCGTGCCATGACGTGGCGGTGTTGGCCTGGTGCCTTATGGATAATCACTTCCATTTGATGGTTGATGACCCATATGACAACCTTTCAAAGGCAATGCAGTGCGCGCTGACGGCCTATGCCAAGTATTTCAATGGAAAAACGGGAAGAACGGGTCACCTGTTTGATAATCGCTATTCGCGGATCGCGGTCGAGTCGGACACGCAGGCGGTGCAGTTGCTCGATTATATCCATCTCAATCCTGTGAAAGGTGTGCTCGACTCGCTCGATGCCTACCGCTGGTCAAGCTACAAGGCATACCAGCTGGGATACGATCCCTTTGATATCTGTGACGCGGCTCCTATGCTCGATATTGTCGGAGGCTCTCGTTGCTATTGCGAGCATCTCGAGGAAGTTGCCGGGCGCATCTGGTCAGTGGAGATTCTTCCGCGCCGACGGATCCCCGATGAGGACGCCCTTTCCGTTGCGCGCGAAGTTTTGCCGAGCATGGATCCTGCGCTGCTCAAGGCCCTGCCACGCTCCGAACGTGATGCCTGTCTGCTGAGGCTCAGGCGGGCACATCTCACGGTCAAGCAAATTGCCCGTATCACCGGTATCGGCGCTACAAGCGTGACCAAGGCCACTGTAGGCTGGAAGGAGGCAGCGTGAGGTAGGGGCCGAACCGCAGTCGGCATGCGTTACGTCTGTCCCCAATGCGTTAAAACACTCATGTAAGTCTGTCCCCAATGAGTGCAAAAAGGCGCCCTCCGTGGGGGAGGACGCCTTTGGTAAGTTCTATATGAACGCGAGGTCTTTGACCCGGAGAGTCCGAGGTACTTGTTGGTAAGACCTTATTTAGGAGCGCGCAACCTTGCCGGACTTGAGGCAGGTGGAGCAAACGTTCATCTTGCGACGGTGACCATCGACGACGACGTAAACGCGCTGGATGTTGGGGCGGAACTTACGGTTGGTGACGCGGTGAGAGTGGCTGATGGAGCGACCGGCAACGGGGTGCTTACCGCAAACTTCGCAAACTTTGGACATAACTGACCCTCCTTGGGCGACAAACGAACATGTCGCGTTAACAAACAAGCCTGAACTATAGCACAGAAGCAGCTCCCTGTGCGTAATCTACACAGAGATATTCCTCTTTTGGCGATAGTGCTCACGCCACGGCCCTGGACGTAGATCCGATTTGCGTGCAGCAGAGGGGATTATGCCAGCTCGTGCGTGCGTTTTCAAGCTCGTCCCACAAATATATATAGGTTTATGGAGCGCCTGCGCCCGTTTACGGATTGTTCTGTATTTATGCTCGCAATTAAGCTCGAGGTTGGCTACACTATCCCTTGACCATTAAAGGGGTACGAGATACCCACATGGAATTACATAGCTGCCAAAGAGCAGCCCTTCCTGTGGGTGTCTGGTCCGCTTTAAGCGGTCGGGCATCTATTTTTTTGACTGTGTCAGCAGTCAAGACATGTGAGGAAGGAGATCGATGGGCACGACTTCCCCCAAGGCGGTCATCATGGACGAGACCGCCGTCAATCGAGCGATGACCCGCATCGCGCACGAGATTCTCGAGCGCAACGAGGGCTGTGAAGACCTCGCTCTGGTCGGCATCGTCACGCGCGGCGACCTTCTGGCAAAGAAGCTCGCCGAGGAGATCAAGGAGATCGAGGGCGTCGACGTTCCGCTCGGCAGCCTGGACATCAGCTTCTACCGCGATGACTATGCGACCAATTTCGCTCCCGCGATCCACGCTACCAACATTCCCTTCAGCGTCGACGGCAAGCGCGTCGTGCTGGTGGACGACATCCTGTATACGGGCCGTACTATCCGCGCCGCTCTGGACGCCGTTATGGACCTGGGCCGTCCGAGCCGCATCGAGCTGGCAGTTCTCGTTGACCGCGGTCACCGTGAGCTCCCCATCTCGCCGGACTTTGTCGGCAAGAACGTTCCCTCGTCGCATGAGGAGAACGTGCACCTATATATGAAGGAAGTAGACGGCCGCACCGCTGTCGAGATTAACGACGTCGCGCCGGGTTCCCACGTGGGCTCCGCGCCGCTGGGAGGTGAGTAGTACCGTGGCGTTCAACCATAAGCACCTGATCGACATTACCGAGTACTCCGAAGAGGACATCAAGCTCATCCTCGAGACCGCCAAGGCGTTCTCCGAGGTCAACGAGCGTGCGATCAAGAAGGTCCCCACGCTCAAGGGCAAGACCATCGTCAACATGTTCAACGAGCCCTCGACGCGCACCCGCAGCTCCTTCGAACTCGCCGAGAAGCGTCTTTCGGCCGACAGCCTCAACTTTGGCGGCTCCTCGACCTCCACGGTCAAGGGTGAGAGCCTCGTCGACACCGTCGAGACCCTCAACGCCTACAAGATCGACTGCATCGTCGTGCGCGATAAGCACGCCGGTGCTCCCTACATCGTCACGCAGAACTCGCCCGCGAGCGTTATCTGCGCCGGCGACGGCAAGCACAACCATCCCACGCAGGCCCTGCTCGACCTGTACACCATCTGGGAGCACAAGGGTGACTTCCACGGTCTGAAGGTCGCCGTCGTCGGCGATATCGCGCACTCCCGCGTCTGCGGCTCGCTGATCCCTGCCCTTAAGATTATGGGCTGCGAGACCTACGCCGTCGCCCCCGGCACGCTGCTGCCGCCGGCGCCCGAGGTTCTGGGCTGCGACCACGTGACGAGCGACCTCGATTCCGTCCTGCCCGAGCTGGACGTCGTCTATATGCTGCGCGTGCAGCAGGAGCGCCTCGAGGGTGCCCCGTTCCCGACCATTCGCGAGTACCACAAGCTCTTCGGTCTGACCAAGGACCGCGAGAAGCTCATGAAGCCCGACGCGATCATCTGTCACCCGGGCCCCATCAACCGCGGCGTCGAGTTCGACTCCTATATGGCCGACCACCCGCAACGCTCCGTCATCCTGGAGCAGGTCTACGCCGGTATCTGCGTGCGTATGGCTATCCTGTATCTGCTGCTTGGAGGTGCCGATAATGGCCTTGCTTCTTAAGAATGCCCACGTCGTCGACCCGTCCGTCGAGCTTGACGGTGTCGTTGACGTCCTGATTGACGGCGATAAGATCGCCGAGGTCGGCGAGAATCTCGCCGTCGAGGGAGCCGAGGTCCGCGACCTTTCCGGCAAGTACCTCGTCCCCGGCCTGGTGGATATGCACGTTCACCTTCGCGAGCCTGGCTACGAGGTCAAAGAGGACATCGAGAGCGGCACCCGCGCTGCTGCCAAGGGCGGCTTCACCGGCGTGTGCGCCATGCCCAACACCGACCCCGTTACCGATAACGGAACCGTCGTTGAGTTCGTCAAGTCCCGCGCTGCCGAGGTCGGCCACTGCCGCGTCTATCCTTCTGGTGCTATGACTCGCGGCCTTAAGGGCGAGGCTATGTCCGAGATGGGCGATATGGTCGCCCACGGCGCCGTCGCCTTCACCGATGACGGTCGCGGCGTGCAGGGTGCGGGCATGCTCCGTCGCTGCATGGACTACGGCAAGATGTTCGGCAAGGTCTTTATGAGCCACTGCCAGGACGAGGATCTGGTCGGCCACGGCCAGATCAACGAGGGCAAGGTCTCGACCCGTCTGGCCCTCGAGGGTTGGCCGGCCGCCGGCGAGGAGCTTCAGATTGCCCGCGACATCGAGATTGCCAAGCTGACCGGTGCCAAGCTGCACATCCAGCACATCTCCACCGCTCATGGCCTGGAGCTCGTGCGTGCCGGTAAGGCTGCCGGTGTCCAGGTGACCTGCGAGGCCACCCCGCACCACATGTTCCTGACCGAGAACGACCTGGACGAGACCTACAACACCTCGCTCAAGGTCAATCCGCCGCTGCGCACCGACGAGGATGCCGAGGCCATCCGTCAGGGTGTCATCGACGGTACCGTCGACGCTATCGTTACCGACCACGCTCCCCACACCCCGTGGGAGAAGGCCCGCGAGTTCGAGCTCGCGCCCTTTGGAATGATTGGCCTCGAGACTTCGCTGTCGCTCGTGCTCACTGAGCTGGTCAACACGGGCAAGATGAGCGTGAGCCGCATGGTCGAGCTCATGGCCATCAAGCCGCGTGAGATTCTGGGCCTCGATCAGGTTCAGGTCAAGGCGGGCTCTGTCGCCGACCTGACCGTGTTCGACCCCTCCGCAACCTGGACGGTTGGCGAGGACGGTTACGAGTCGCGCGCCGAGAACTCCGGTTTTGCCGGCCGCACGCTCACCGGTCGTGCCACCGATGTATTTGTCGGTGGCAAGCAGACGCTCGCCGACGGCTGCATCTGCTAGCATAGCCTTATCGCTTTTGTGCGCGGCGCCCTTGCGGTGCCGCGCTTTCTGTTCGTTTAGACCATGCAACCGCATGGGGGATTGGAGCGTCTATGCCCACACCTTCCACTGCACGCATGCACGACTTCGAGGTCGTCTCGAACCGGGAGATCGCCGACGGCATCTTCTCGCTCGTCATCTCGGCCCCCAAGCTTGCAAGTGCGCTCAAGCCCGGCCAGTTTGTGAACATTGCCGTGCCCGGCGATGCGTCTTCTCTGCTTCGTGTGCCCTTGAGTTTCTACCGCGCCGACGCCGAGGCCGGCACCGTCGAGCTGTGGTACGCCGTCGTGGGCGACGACACCCGCCGTCTGTCGCAGATGGCCCCTGGCTCCACCTCCAATCTGCTGGGCCCTGGCGGCCGCGGCTGGTTGGTGCCCGAAGGTACCAGGAAGGCACTGCTCGTTGCCGGCGGCATTGGCGTTCCGCCCGTGCTCTGCCTGGCCGACATGCTTGCCGAGCAGGGTGTGGACGTTGACGTATGCCTGGGCTTTGGCACCGCGTCCAAGGCCGTGGGCGTCGATGAGTTCCGCGCGCTGGGAGCCACGGTCAACGTGTGCACCGACGACGGCTCACTGGGCACGCACGGCTTCTGCACCGATCCTGCCGCCGAGCTGCTCGGCGAGGGCGGCTACGACTACGTGGCCAGCTGCGGCCCTGCCGTCATGATGAAGAAGGTCGCCGCCGCTGCCGCCGAGGCCGGTGCGTACTGCGAGGTGTCCCTCGAGCGCATGATGAGCTGCGGCTTTGGCGCCTGCAACACCTGCAATGTCGAGACGGTCGACGGTATGAAGGGCGCCTGCATGTGCGGCCCCGTGTTCGATGCTTCCAAGGTGGTGGTCTTCTAGTGGGTACCGTGAACATGGCCGTCGATTTCGGCGGCGTCAAGATGCAGAACCCCATCAACACCGCAGCCGGTACCTTTGGCTACGGTTGGCAGTTCCAGAACTTCTTTGATGTCTCCCAGCTGGGTGCCATCACCACCAAGGGCTGCGCTGCCGAGCCCTGGCCCGGCAACCCCGCGCCCCGCATGGCCGAGATCCCGGGCGGCATGATCAACTCCGTGGGCCTTCAGAACCCTGGCGTGGCTGCCTTTGCCCGTGAGTCCGGCCCGTGGCTCGAACAGCTGTCCAAGGACGGCTGCCAGGTCATCTGTCAGGTTGCCGGCCACTCCGTTGACGAGTTTGTCCGCGCGCTCGAGATGTATGTCGAGCTGTGCCCCTGGGCTGCCGGGTACGAGATCAACGTGAGCTGCCCTAATATCGCCGCCGGCGGTGCCGCCATGGGCTCCACGCCCGAGGGCGCCTCTTCCGTTATGGCTGCCTGCCGCAAGGTGACCGATAAGCCGCTGTTCGTAAAGATGGCTCCGGTTAATGTCGCCGAGATTGCCAAGGCTCTCGAGGCCGCCGGCGCCGACGGCCTTTCGGTCATCAATTCCATCCAGGGCATGGCCATTGACGTGCACACCCGCAAGTCCCGTGTTGCCAAGCCCAAGGGCGGCCTTTCGGGCCCGCTGTGCCACCACATCGCCGTGCGCATGGTCTGGGAGGTCGCTCAGGCCGTCGATATCCCCATCAACGGTGTCGGCGGTGTCATGACCGGCGAGGATGCGGCTGAGTTTATCCTGGCCGGCGCCACCTGCGTGTCGGTCGGCATGGCCAACTTCGTCGATCCGTGTGCTTCGCTTAAGATCGCGCATGAGCTCGAGGCCTGGGCCGAGTCCCAGGGCGTAAAGGACATCAACGAGCTGGTGGGTGCTTTCGAATGCTAGAGACCGATGCCCGCGACCGTGTTATCGTCGCCCTCGACTGCGACCGTAAGCGCGCGCTCGAGCTCGCCCACGAGCTTTCGGGCCATGCCGCCTGGCTCAAGGTCGGCATGACGCTCTATTACGCTGAGGGTCCCCAGATCGTCAAGACCTTTAAGGACCTTGGCTTTAAGGTCTTCCTCGACCTTAAGTTCCATGACATTCCGCATCAGGTGCGCGGCGCTGCCCGCTCGGCCTCGCTTGCCGGTGCCGACCTGCTTTCGGTCCACGGCCTGGGCTCGAGTGCTATGCTCGCTGCCTGCCGCGAGGGTGCCGAGGAGGCGCGTGAGGACCGCGCCAAACTCGTCGCTATCACCGTGCTCACGAGCATGAATCAGGATGCGCTGGCCGAGATCGGCGTCGAGTCGCCCGTTGCCGAGGAAGCCGCCCGTCTGGCAAAGCTTGCCCAGACCAACGGCATCGACGGCATCGTGTGCTCGCCGATGGAGGCTCACGACATGCGTGAGCTGCTGGGTCCTGATGCCCTGATCGTGACTCCGGGTGTGCGTCCGGTGGGTGCCGCCCTTGGTGACCAGTCCCGCGTGGCGACGCCTTCCCAGGCTATCGAGCGTGGCGCAAGCCACATTGTGGTGGGCCGTCCCATCACCGGTGCCGACGATCCGGTTGCCGCCTTTGACGCCATCGTCGCCGAGCTGGTCGAAAACGTCGCGTAAAAGATTCCCCTAAGTCACCACTTTTGGGTCTCATTAGCACAAAATAGCCCCTGTGCCTGCGTAAACTTTCCCATCCTTTGTGTGGAATCGCAGGTCAGGGGCTTAACTTTGGGCGCAGTATATTGCACTTTTTGCGGGTATCGTCTAACCTATGGAGCCGCGATTAGGCATTTTGTACGTTCTACGTGCTAAAATGCCAATTATTGAATCAGATATAACCCAACTATTTGGAGGTACGAATGGCACTCCCTCAGCTTACCGACGAGCAGCGCAAGCAGGCTCTTGAGAAGGCTGCCGCCGCACGTCACGCCCGCGCTGAGCTTCGCGAGCAGATCAAGAAGGGCGAGAAGTCCCTCGAGTCCGTGCTCAACTCCGATGACCCCATCGCTTCCCGCATGAAGGTTTCCACCCTCATCGAGTCTCTCCCCGGTTATGGCAAGGCCAAGGCCGCCAAGATCATGGAGGAGCTCGGTATCTCCGCTACTCGTCGCGTCCAGGGCCTCGGCGTCCGTCAGCGCGAGCAGCTCCTCGAGCAGCTGACCAAATAAGTGAGCGCTCAGGATTCCAAGCTCTTTGTGATTTCTGGACCGTCAGGCGCAGGCAAGGGTACGCTCGTCACTCGTGTGCGCGAGCGCCGCTCGAACCTGGGTTTGACGGTTTCGGCTACCACGCGAGCACCACGCAAAGGTGAGGTCGACGGCGTCAACTACTTTTTTCTGACGCGTGAGGAGTTCGACCGCCGCGTGGCAAACGGTGAGTTTGTTGAGTGGGCCGAGGTCCACGGTAACTGCTACGGCACGTTGGTGAGCGAGGTCACATCCAAGCTCGCCTCGGGCTCGTCTCTGATTTTGGAGATCGATGTCCAGGGCGCCCTGCAGGTGAAGGAGCGTTTCCCCGAGGCCGTGCTGATCTTTATCAAGCCGCCTTCGCTTGAGGTACTCCGCGAGCGTCTGGTCGGTCGCGGTACCGAGACGCCCGAGACGATTGAGCTGCGTATGGCAAACGCCGCCGATGAGCTTGCCCTTGCCGACCGCTACGACGACGTCGTGGTGAATGACGATCTCGACCGCGCGACCGATGAGCTCGTTCGCGTTCTCGATATGCATGAAAGGATCTGAGGTCCGTGTCCGTTGTAAAGCCTTGCATTGACGATCTTCTGGAGAAGACCGATCACAACCGCTTCCTGCTCGCTTCGCTTGCCTCCAAGCGCGCCTGCGACATCAATAGCATGCTGCGTGGCCAGCACAACCGCGTGCTTGCCGTCCAGGATGTCGATGACATCACCATCGGGCTTTCCGGTGCCGATACCATCTCGATGGCTATGGACGAGATTGTCGACGGTGACATCTCTTACGACGAGGCCCGTTACGAGAAGGCGCTCGGCCACAAGGTTGCTGAAGCCTAAATGGCGGCTCGCGTCTGCCTGGTCCACTATCACGAGGTTGGACTGAAGGGCAAGAACCGCGCACATTTTGAGCATATCCTCATGGATAACATCAAGGCGGCCTTGGCCGCCTTTTCCGTGAACGCCGTGTCTCGAATTTCCGGTTATATCCTCGTGACCTTTAACGAACATCAGGCCGACGAGGCGGCGCGTGTCATTCGCACCGTTCCCGGCGTTGCCCGTGTGTCTTTGGCGTATCACACCAACCGCGACCCGCAGGAGTACTGCGCCGCCGCCGTGAAGGCGCTGCGCGAGTTTGGTTCCTTCGATTCGTTTAAGGTGCACGCCAAGCGCTCCAATACTGACTATGAGCTCACCTCGATCGATATCAATCGTCAGGTGGGCGAGGTACTGTGTGAGGCCTTCCCCGATAAAAAGGTTCAAATGCACGACCCCGATGCAATGGTGCACGTACTGGTGGTCCAGGGTAGCGTTTACGTGTACGCACGCTCCGAGCGCGGCGTGGGCGGTCTGCCGGTGGGTTCTGCCGGCAAGGTCGTGACGCTGCTGTCCTCGGGTATCGATTCTCCGGTGGCGACCTGGATGCTCGCGCGCCGCGGCGCGGTTTGCGTGCCGGTACATTTCTCCGGTCGTCCGCAGACGCCCGATACGAGTGAGTATTTGGTGCAGGATATCATCCGTGCGCTTGAGCCGGGTGTCCAGATCGGCCGCCTGTACGTGGTGCCGTTTGGCGACTGCCAGCGTGAGATTTCGGTCACCTGCCCCAGCAACCTGCGTGTGATCATGTATCGTCGCATTATGTATTCGGTTGCCGAGCGCATTGCGCACATCGAGGGCGCCAAGGCCATCGTTACGGGCGAATCGCTTGGGCAGGTTGCCTCCCAAACGCTTGAGAACATCATGGCCGTCAACGAGGCCGTGAAGATCCCCGTGTTCCGTCCTCTCATCGGTTCGGACAAGCAGGAGATCATCGCGCGTGCTGAGGAGATCGGTACGTTCGATATCTCGACTGAGGCCGCTCCCGACTGCTGCACGCTGTTTATGCCGCGCCGACCCGAGACGCACGCTAAACTCGATGCCGTGCATGAGGCCTGGGAGTTGTTCGATCATGAGGAGATGATCGAGCGCCTGCTCAAGCAGACCGAGTACATCGACTTCGAGAGCAACACGTATAAGGCCCCTAAGACCTTAAAACGCAAACATTCGGAGCTTGCTCCGCGTGAGATTTACCAAGATTACGAGTAAATTTGTGCATAGACCGACGATGCGCCTGCATCGTCGGTCTTTTGCTATCTGGGCATTTTGCGGCTAAGCGTTCATTTGCTGACGTGTGCCTGAATAAATGGACAGATTTGTGCAAGGTTTTGGTCGGTTTTTGGTTTGACCGCAAAAACCGGTTTTGGGGCTTGGCTGTTGTGGAGCTCCTTTCCTGACACGATGGTGTTGGGAGGTTTTGCTATGGCGCAGCGCGAACAACACGAACGAGTCAAAAAGATGGACCGCTGGGCGGGCAAACTGCTCGGTCATAAGGCAGTGGTGATGGCGATACTGGTCGTCATTGCGATGGCGAGTGGGCTGGCGATGGCGAACCTTGGCGGCGGTGCCGGCGGTGTGTCGTTTGAGCGCACTGATGGTTCGGGCACGTTAGTGGAGCCGGGATCCGGCGATGCTTCGAGCGGAAAGACATCCGAAGGCTCTTCGCCTAAGGCGTCTGCCGCGGCAGAGGTCTATGTCGATGTTGATGGCGCCGTGGTGTCACCCGGTGTATATCGCCTCAAAGACGGGGCGCGGGTGGCTCAGGCGATTGATGCCGCCGGCGGGCTGGCGCCCGAAGCAGACGTTACGGGGCTTAATCGTGCATCCAAGGTCACTGATGGACAAAAAATTCACGTTCCAACGGTAGGGGAGCAGCAGGCGTCCATTGCGGAAGCCGGTGTTGATGGTGGGACTTCCGCATCGTCGGGCGTTAGTGGCGCAACAGGCCTAGTAAACATCAATACGGCAAGCGCAGAAGAGCTGCAGACGCTTTCGGGCATCGGCCCCTCTATGGCCCAGTCGATTATCGATGAGCGGACAAAGAACGGTGCTTTCGCCTCGGTTGACGATCTGATGCGTGTGTCGGGAATCGGCGAGAAGAAGCTTGCCAAAATCAAAGATTGCATCTGCGTATGAGCGCGACCGAGCGCGAGCACGTGATGCCTCCGCGACCCCTGATTCCGTGGACGATGGCCCTGTGTGCCGGCATGTGCGTGAGCTGCGCCTTGGTGCTCAGCATAGCCGCTGATGCGCTGCTGAGGGAGCGGGCGACGGCGGTCGGGCCGCTATGGGCCATTCCCGTTGCGGCAGCGGTTTTCGTTGTGCTGGCTCACTCTTGTGCGCGGCTTGCCCCTTTGAAGCGGTGGCTGTATGCCGCGTCCGCCGGTCTCGTGGCGGGAGCGGTCGTCTCGGCGTGGTGGGCTGTGGGTGTGCTCAGCGCCTCGAAGGCACTCGACGGTCGAGCGGCAAGCGGCCTCGAGTTTGTCGTGCAGGGCGATCCATCCATAAACGACGACGTGTATTCCTATACCTGCGGGGCGCGCTCGGACGGTAAGAACTTGGCAACGGTTCGCCTATCGTGTGATCGTGAGCTCAAGGTCGGGGCGCACGTGCGTGTTATCGGTCGCGTTTCACGTTTTGAGAACGATGCGTATGGACGATCGCGTGTGCTCCGAGGCGAGGTGCGTAAGGTCAAAGCCGTTCGGATTGTGTCGGTCGATGAGGGTTCTCCGAGGCCGCTGCTTCGGCTGCGAAATGGGCTGCTTGCGTCCATCGCGCCTGCGACCGACCCGGCGCGTGCGCTCATAGCCGGTGTCGTCTGCGGTCGTTCGGCCGAGCTGCGCGCCCAGCCGGCGGGCGACTGGTTTTCGGTGACGGGAACGGCGCATCTTATCGCAGTCTCGGGCAGCCATTTGGCTATCGTGGGGTTTGTAATCGAGGGTGTATTGCAAAAGACTCGGTGCTCACGTGGTCTTCAGCGGGCGATATTGGCGATAACGCTTGTGGGCTACGCTGCCTTTACGGGCGCGTCTCCCTCGGCCGTGCGCGCGTGCTGCATGGTGTTCGTGACGCTTGTCGTAAACGGCGCGGGGCGTCGTCGGCACGGCCTTTCGGCACTCTTCGTAACCATGTCCATCTTTGTGCTACTGCGGCCGACGGTGCTGTTCGAGATGGGCTTTCAGCTTTCATGCGCCAGCGTCTTAGCCATTCTGTGTTTTTGTCCCTATGCGACCTACGCGTTGGGTGAGCTAGGTGTGCCATCGGGCGTTGCCAGCGTGCTTTCCGTCACGCTGTGCTCGCAACTGGCGACACTTCCCATTACCATTCCTGCCTTCGGTACATTCTCGCTCATTGCTCCGTTGGCAAATGCGGTCATCGGTCCGGTGGTGAGCGTTCTGCTCGCTGTGTCGATCGCGCTGGCTCCCTTTTCGCTCGTGGGACCGTTGCGGACATGGGCGCTCGTTGTGCCCATGATTGCCGCCCGTTGCGCGCTGTTCTTCGAGCAGCTGTTTGCCGCCGTGCCGGGTGCATACGTGAGCGTGCCGCCCGATAGCATGTGGATTTACCTAGTGCCGTGTTTTCTGGCGGTTCTGCTGGTCTGGTGGCCGCGTCCCCGTGCACGTCCTATGGCGGTGGGGCTTGCATGCCTGATGCTCTTGGCTGCGATTCCGTACGTCTATTGGGATCGATTCGCTCCGCCTTCGGTGACGGTGCTCGATGTGGGCCAGGCCGATGCGATTCTTATCCGCCAAGGCGGCGCAGTAGCTCTCGTCGACTGCGGGCTCGACGAGCGTGTGGTTGCGGCGTTGGTTCGCAATAACGTGCACCATATCGATGCCGTCTTTGTGACGCATTGGGATGAGGACCACTGGGGTGGTTTGCCTGCCGTGCTCGAACAGTTTTCGGTCGGAACGATTGCCGTGGCGGCGGATGCGCTGGAGGATGCTCCTGCCGAGGTATTGAACCGACCTGGCGTGGAGTATCGGCAGGTGCGCCGTGGGGATACGGTCGACATCGGCTCATTTTGCGCTCGCGTGATGTGGCCATTCGAGTTCGTGGATGGCGAGGGAAATGAGGACTCGCTTGTCCTGCTGCTCTCTTATGTTCAGGAAGGCAAGGGCCTGCGAATACTTCTCACCGGTGATGCCGAGCTCGACCAAGAGCGGGAATTCGTGCAGGAGGTGGGGGATATCGATGTCCTTAAACTTGGGCATCACGGCTCCAAGGTTTCAGTCGATGGCGAGTTGCTGGACGTCCTGAAGCCCGAGCTTTCCCTCGCAAGCGCCGGTGAGGGGAATCGATACGGCCATCCGTCCGATGCCTGCATCGATGCCGTTAAGGAAGCGGGTGGTGTGTTCGCGTGTACCATCGAACACGGCGACATTACCGTCACACCGACTGCGAATGGCTTTGCGATGCGATGCCAGCGACCGTGACGACGTCGTTGGCGTGTGGTGGGCCCCTGGGCTAGAATGGCACGGAACGAATACGAAGGCCTGCGGGAGGGGAGCGCAATGTCCGAAACCGGTTTGCTGCCGGCATATCTGATCGTCGGTACCGACGGAGTCAAGCGCGACCACGCCGTCTCGCGTATGAAAGCGCGTCTGGAAAAATCGGGTATGGTCGAGTTCAACCTCGACGAGCGAGACATGACCAAGGACCCCGATATCGAGTCCATTATCGGATCGCTTAACACCTTTCCGATGGGCAGCGAGTTTCGTCTGGTAATCCTCGATGGCTGCTCAAAGCTCGCCAAGGCGGTCTCGGAGCCGCTCGTTGGGTATCTGGCGAGTCCCAGCCCAACAACGGTCTGCCTCATCATCGCTGACTCACTTGCCAAGAATACGCGCCTGTATAAGGCAATCGCCAAGATCGACAAGAAGGCTATCGTCGATTGCTCGGGTACCAAGCGCTGGGAACTGCCGCGCCGTGTTCAGCAGATGGCGACGCAGCGCGGTAAGTCGATTTCGACGGCGGCCGCCGAGGAGCTCGTCTCGCGTTCGGGCGAAAACACGCGCATGCTCGATAACGACTTGGCCAAGCTTGCCCAGATGGTCGAGTCGCCCCAGATTGAACTTGCCGATGTTGATCGCTTGATTGTACGTACGGCCGAGGTCCAACCCTGGGACTTCCTCAACGCCGTCTCGGCTCGCGATATGCGGCGTTCGCTCGAGCTCTTTAAGCTCCTGCCCTCCAAGAGCTACGTGTGGACTTACACATTGCTGTGCGGTCGCATTCGCGAGCTTATCGTCGCCAAGGCGCTCGACGCGCGTGGGCAGGGTCGCGAGCTGGCCGCAACGCTCAAGCTCCAGTCCTGGCAGGTCAAGAATCACCTTACCTGGGCGCGTCGTTTTTCGATGACCGAGCTCGTCGCAGCGCTCGAGGGTGCCGTTGATGTGGAGCTCGCGCTCAAGGGTTCGGCCGATTCTCAGACGGCGCTTTTGCTCTGGATTACGAACATCTTGAGAAAATCGTGATGATACCTGCCTATTTGACAAATTCGTTCTATCCCTTTGAGAGGGAGCGTGCTATAGTAGGCGCTTGCATGACCTCACCGTGTCTCAGAGGTGTCATACATTTTTTGCAAGGAACTCGAAAGGAACTCCAGAAGTGGCAAACATCAAGTCTCAGAAGAAGCGTATCCGCACCAATGAGGCAGCTCGCATGCGTAACAAGGCTGTCAAGTCCGAGCTCAAGACGCTGACCAAGCACGTCCAGTCCGCCGTCGCCGAGGGCGACGCCGAGAAGGCCCAGGCTGCCCTCAAGACCGTCACCAAGCGTCTCGACATGGCTGCCGCCAAGCATGTTATCCACAAGAACCAGGCTTCCAACCGCAAGTCCGGTCTTGCCAAGCTCGTGAACAGCATCAACGCCTAAGTTGTAAATTTCACACCACACAGATTACGCGCATAAATGGAGCCTGTTTTATGGAACAGGCTCCATTTTTTGTACCGCTCGGGTAAGATAGTCCGCATGAATACTTCAATTGACATTTCCCACATCCGCAACTTCTCAATCGTTGCGCACATTGACCATGGCAAGTCCACGATCAGCGACCGCATCCTCGAGCTCACCCATACCGTCGACGAGCGCGACATGGAGTCGCAGTTGCTCGACACCATGGATATCGAGCGCGAGCGCGGCATCACGATCAAGTCCAACGCCGTCCGCGTGTCCTATGACGCCGACGATGGCGAGACGTATCAGTTCAATCTGATCGATACACCGGGCCACGTGGACTTTACCTATGAGGTCTCGCGCTCGCTGGCAGCCTGTGAGGGTGCGGTGCTCGTCGTCGACGCCACGCAGGGCGTCGAGGCGCAGACCGTCTCCAACGCGACGCTCGCCATGAACGCCAATCTGGACATTGTGCCGGCCATCAACAAGATCGACCTGCCCTCGGCCCATCCCGATGAGGTTAAGACCGAGATCGAGGATGACCTGGCGATCCCTGCCGATGATGCTGTGTGCGTCTCGGGCAAGACCGGCGAGGGCATTCACGATCTGCTGGAGTCCATTGTCTTTTTGATTTCGCCGCCTAAGGGCGATGCAAACGCTCCGCTCAAAGCGCTCATTTTGGATTCGTACTTTGACGAGTATCGCGGTGTGGTGGCTACGGTGCGCGTCTTCGATGGTTCCATCAAAAAGGGCGATACCCTGCTTATGATGCAAGCCAAGGGCGACTTTTTGGTCGACGGCGTGGGCGTCAAGCGTCCTGCCGAGACCCCGGTCGACGCGCTGACGGTCGGCGAGGTCGGATATGTGGTCACGGGCTTGAAGGATCCCGAGGCCGTTCGCGTGGGCGATACCCTTACGTGGGCGTCGAACCCCTGCCCCGAGCCGCTTCCCGGTTATCGCGAGGCCAAGCCCATGGTCTATACGGGCCTGTTCCCGATCGACAACAAGGACTACGAGAACCTGCGTGACGCGCTCGATAAACTGCACGTCAACGACCCGTCGTTGGTGTGGGAGCCCGAGACCTCGGTGGCGCTCGGCTTTGGCTTCCGCGTGGGCTTCCTGGGCCTGCTGCACATGGAGGTCGTCAAGGAACGCCTGGAGCGCGAGTTCAACTTGGACCTCATTGCCACGAGCCCCTCGGTGGACTATCACGTCTACAA
>CAUCNB010000042.1:0-20118 GCA_958444075.1 uncultured Collinsella sp.
ATTTTATCTCGATGGTAGTTGACGGGGTTTTGCGGGTGCATAGCGGTAGCGGTATACCCAAGCTCTTTAAGGTCCTTTGCCAGGCTGTTGACGCCATTCATCTGATACAGCTGATAGGGGATTTTGCCTAATCCGACAAAGGCCGTTGTCGCTCCGGTCAAAAATTCGAATTCGGAGTTCGCCGTTCCGCCACCGGCGACCGAAGCGAGCATGGTGCCGCGAACAAGTGTGTCGGGAAGCGAGTTGTAGAATGCGGGGCCGGTGTACCC
The DNA here is from genome assembly GCA_958444075.1 of uncultured Collinsella sp. Taxonomy (GTDB): domain Bacteria; phylum Actinomycetota; class Coriobacteriia; order Coriobacteriales; family Coriobacteriaceae; genus Collinsella. Next base: position 270 of record CAUCNB010000042.1, read on the forward strand.
GGCCGCCTGGAGCTGCTCAAAGCACGAAAGGTCGCCAAAACTCTCGTTCATGACGGCAACAATCGTCGGCTTGATTTCATTGAACTGGGCAACGGCCGCCGCGCGCTGTTCGCTCGAGCCATATGTGCTGTCGTAGACGGTGGCGAGCTCCTGCTCGATGCTCTGCGCCTCATCGGGCGTATAGTCTTCGGGCTTCTCAATGGGCAACTCGTTGACCATTTCGGTGAACGAAGTGATAAAACCCTGAGACGCATACGTGGTGATGGGCTGCCAACGGTCAAATCCAAAATCCAGCGCCTGCTCCAAGTCGATGTTGGAAAAGCCTGAGAGCCCCACAACGGTCACTAGCAGAAAAGCACAGAGGTTAGCGGCGATAGCGGGGAAGACATGGGTGGGCGTACGGAGCTTTCGCGGTCGGATGAGCGAAAGAAGCCCCAGGGAAATCTCCAGCAGGGCGAGAGAGGTTACGATTCCGGCGGTAAAGGTAAACTCGTATCCCTCGCTCACTTCCATTGCGGTGCCAAGGGCCAAGATATCGCTTGGCAGGATGGCTTCGCCTTTAAACGTTATGACGAAGTGCTCGGCAATGCCAAGGATGCAGCAGACGACGGGCACGAGAGCCATGACGCCTCCATGACGCTGTCCCAGCAAATAAAGGGAGAGCAGAACCGTCGCGAGCAGCCCGACGGAAAACCCGAATGAGTTGGCGGGAATGCGATAGAACGTTTCGTTGCAGGCAATTTCGAGTGAAACGAACGAGAGCGCTGAAACAGCGGCGATGACAAGGATGTCACGGCAAATACAGGCAACCGTTCCCGTCGCAAGGTCGGTTTGGTCGATAAGTCCCGAAACCAAGGGCTCGACAAGAAGCATGACGGCGGCAGCACCGAGCGCCGAATAAGAAAGGACCCATAGGGAGCTGCCCTCATTTACGAGCAATTGATTCGTAACCCATGCAGCTGCCACGCCGAGCGGGATGAGGAGCGTCGCGCACCAAAAGACGCGGGCAATGGGTGGCTTTTCGTTGCGTTTGATTGAAAAATACAAGCGCACGACGACGGCGGCCACGATAAGGACGGCGATGAATATGGGCAGATTGGCCATGTCGCTCGAAGTGATTTCAAGGGGGATATCTTCGGTCATGGACGTTCCTCTGGTATAGCAAATTAAGTTCAGTATTAGATTACTGTAACCTTTCCACGGCATTTCGAGAAACAAAGCGCCCGATACGCAAAGCTAAAGGTCTGCGAATCTTGTATTACGAACACCTGTGCGCGTCGAGTGCGCTAAACTCATCGGCAGTATGATTCGATGCAATAGGAGGCAAGGAGCTTCCATGTCTGATTCTTCTATCGTTATTCGCGGCGCCCGTGAGCACAACCTCCGTGATATCGATGTTTCCATTCCGCGTGACCAACTCGTGGTCATTACCGGTCTTTCTGGCTCGGGCAAGAGTTCGCTGGCATTTGACACTATCTATGCCGAGGGCCAGCGTCGATACGTCGAGAGTCTTTCGAGCTATGCGCGCCAGTTCTTGGGACAGATGGACAAACCCGACTTGGATTCAATCGACGGCCTTTCGCCGGCGGTGTCGATCGACCAAAAGACGACGTCTAAAAACCCTCGCTCGACGGTTGGCACCGTAACCGAGATTTATGACTATCTGCGCCTGCTGTTCGCCCGTGTGGGCACCCCGCACTGTCCCGAATGCGGCCGTGTCATTGAGCGCCAGACGACCGACCAGGTTGCCGACAAGGTCTTGACGGCGGGGGAGGGCCGCCGCGCGTTTGTGCTGGCACCGGTGGTGCGCGGGCGAAAAGGCGAGTACACCAAACTGTTTGAGGATCTTCGCGCCGAGGGCTTTAGCCGCGTGCGTGTCGACGGTGAAGTGCGCTCGCTCGACGATCCGATCGATCTGGACAAGAAGTTCAAGCACGATATCGAGGTCGTGGTCGACCGCATCGTGATCCGTGAGAACTCTCTGGGCCGTATCGCCGAGTCTGTTGAGCAGGCGACCGTGCTGGCGCACGGCAATGTGAACGTATACTTGCTGCCCGACCGCGACGCTCCCGAGGGGACCGAAGGCGAGTTGCTGGAGTATTCGCTGGCGTTAGCGTGCCCGGAGCATGGGCACTCCATCGATGACCTGCAGCCGCGTGATTTCTCGTTCAACGCGCCCTATGGCGCGTGCCCAGAGTGCGATGGCCTGGGCTTTAAGAAGACGGTCGATGCCGAGGCCCTAATCGAAGACCCCTCGAAGTCGATCGCCGACGGGGTCTTTGGCAGCCTGTTTGGCAACTCTAACTACTATCCACAGATTTTCGCTGCGGTCTGCAAACACTTTAAGGTGAGCGTCGATACGCCGTGGGAGGATCTGCCTCCGCGGGTGCGTCGCGCGTTTTTAGACGGCATGGGCGACCAGAAGATTTCGGTCGACTATCAAAAGCTCGATGGGCGCCGCAGCCAGTGGGACACCAAGTTCTCGGGCGTGCGCAATATCCTGTACGAGCGCTATACCGAGACGACGAATGAGAACACCAAGGCGCGCTTGGAGAAGTACATCCGCGAGGAGCCGTGCTCGAGCTGCCACGGCGCTCGTTTGCGCCCCGAGATGCTCGCCGTCACCGTGGGCGGCAAGTCCATTTACGAGGTCTGCTGCCTATCGTGCCGTGAGTCGCTCGAGTTTTTTGAGGGCCTGGAACTCACCGAGCGCCAACAGTTTATCGGCGGGCGCATCGTCAAGGAAATCCTGGAGCGCTTGCGTTTTCTGGTCGATGTCGGACTCGACTATCTGACCCTCGATCGTGCCTCGGCGACGCTTTCCGGAGGCGAGGCCCAGCGCATTCGCCTGGCAACGCAGATCGGCGCCGGCCTCATGGGTGTCCTGTACATTTTGGACGAGCCATCGATTGGCCTCCATCAGCGCGATAACGAGCGCCTGATCAAGACGCTTGAGCGCCTACGCGATATCGGCAATACCGTCATCGTCGTCGAGCATGATGAGGATACGATTCGTGCTGCCGACTATGTGATCGACATGGGCCCCGGCGCGGGCGTGAACGGCGGACACGTAGTCGCGGCGGGAACGCCTGCCGATATCATGGCGTGTCCCGAGTCGATGACGGGCGCTTATCTGACCGGCAAACGAATGATCCGGGTTCCCGATGAACGCCGCAAGCCCGGTCGCGGCTGCCTTAAGATCACGGGCGCCCGCGCCAACAACCTCAAAAACGTTACCGCCAAGATCGAGTTTGGTACGCTTACGGTCGTTACCGGCGTGTCGGGATCGGGTAAGAGCTCCCTGGTTACCGACACTATCGCACCTGCCCTTACGAATGCCATTCACCGTTCGACGCGCCCTGTGGGTCCGTATAAGAAAATCGAGGGCATCGAGTGTATCGATAAGGTTATCGATATCGACCAGTCGCCGATTGGCCGCACGCCGCGTTCCAACCCTGCTACGTACATTGGCCTGTGGGATGATCTTCGCGCGCTGTTTGCGAGTACGCCGGAGTCGAAGGCGCGCGGCTACTCGCCGGGACGTTTCTCCTTTAACGTGAGCGGCGGTCGCTGCGAAGCATGCAAGGGCGACGGACAAATTAAGATCGAGATGCACTTCCTTCCCGATATCTATGTCCCCTGTGAGGTCTGCGGCGGCAAACGCTATAACCGCGAGACACTCGAGGTCACCTACCGTGGCAAGACCATCTCGGACGTGCTCGACATGAGCGTCACCGAGGCGCTGGCCTTCTTTGGGAATATCCCGCAGATTAAGCGCAAGCTCCAGACGCTGTACGATGTAGGCTTGGGCTACGTGAGCCTGGGCCAGCCCGCCACGACGCTCTCGGGCGGCGAGGCGCAGCGTGTGAAGCTCGCCAAGGAGCTTCATCGACGCCAGACGGGCAAGACGTTCTATATTTTGGATGAGCCGACGACCGGCCTTCATTTTGAGGACGTCCGCCAGCTGCTCGATGTGCTGCAGCGCTTGGTCGATGCGGGCAACACGGTGCTGGTGATTGAACACAACCTTGATGTCATCAAGGTTGCCGACCGCCTGATCGATATGGGCCCCGAGGGCGGTAACGGCGGCGGAACCGTCGTGGTTTCGGGCACACCGGAGCAGGTTGCGGACTGTCCGCAGAGTTATACGGGCAAGTTTTTGGCGCCGTTGCTCAGGCGTGACCGGGAGCGTCAGGCTCAACTTGATGCTCAATAAATAGGCGATTCAGTTTATGGGCGCCATCGACTCCTTGTGATTCGATGGCGCTTGCTGTGTCGAAGTGACGTATGCAGCCGAATTGGACATATACTTAATCCTTGCGTCCGAATGCGAGGGAAAGGATATGCCATGGCAAAGGCTGTAAAGACGCCAAAAACCAATGCGATGCGCGAGCTGGAAAGCGCCGGCATTTCCTATGTTCTACATACGTACGAAGACGATGGTGATGAGTCGGCGGGCCTGGGGGTCGCGATTTCGGAGCAGCTTGGCGAGGAGCCCGGACAAGGATTTAAGACCTTGGTCTGCGTGACGCCGTCCAACGACCATGTCGTGTGCTGCATCCCTGTTGCCGACGAGCTCGATCTAAAGTCCGCCGCGCGTGCCGCGGGGGAGAAGTCCTTGGCCATGATGCATGTGAAGGATTTGCTTGCGGCGACTGGCTACGTTCGCGGCGGCTGCAGTCCGGTCGGTATGAAAAAACGCTACCGGACGCTCATTGATGAGACATGTGTCCTTTGGGATACCATTTTTATTTCGGGAGGCAAGCGTGGTTATCAGCTTGAGCTTGCACCTGATGATTTAATTGCATTTTGCGGGGCGACGGTCGCCCCGATTACGAGAGAGGACTGAGCGATGCCGCAGGAAGAATTGAAGTGCGGAGCTCATTTTGCAAAAGAATCTGCGCCTCAGACACCCTCATCCGAAGCTTCTTCGTCGCGAGACGACACTGACGACATGGGCTCGTCGGACTACTCCACGGTTGGTCGTTCCGCCGGGCTTATGACCATCCTGACCATCGTGTCTCGCGTCACCGGTTTTATCCGCACGTGGGCAATGGCGGCCGCTATCGGCATGTCGCTGCTCTCGTCTTCCTATCAGGTCGCCAACAACCTGCCCAATATGCTCTACGAACTCGTGATGGGCGGCATGCTCGTGACGGCGTTTTTGCCCGTGTACATGGGCGTGAGGCGTGAGCAGGGTCGCGAGGCCTCTAATGAGTACGTGGGCAACCTGCTCGGTATTCTGCTATTGGTGCTGGGTGGCATTTCGTTGCTGGGGACCGTGTTCGCCCCGGGCTTTATCTGGACGCAATCGTTCCTTTCGGGTGACGGCGGCAGCATGGATACCGCTGCGTTCATGTTCCGTTTCTTTGCCATCCAGATTCTGTTTTATGGTTTGGGCTCGGTGTTTTCGGGCGTCCTCAACGCACACCGCGACTACTTCTGGTCGACGTTTGCCCCGGTCCTCAACAATGTGATCGTCATTGCGAGCTTTATGGGCTTTGCGCCCGTGTCCGCACAGTTTGGCGAACGTGCCGGCATCATCTTGATTGCGGCCGGTACGACCCTCGGTGTCTTTGTTCAGATGGCATGTCAGATCCCCGCGCTTGGCAAGCATGGCGTGCATCCCCATATCCATATCGACTTTAAGGACCCCGCACTGCGCCAGACGATTGCGCTCGGTATCCCGACGCTGCTCGCCACGGTGTGCATGTTTGTCTCGACTTCTATCACCAACGCTGCTGCGCTGGTGGTCCAGCCCGAGACTGGTCCTTCCGTCATCGCCTATGCGCGCCTGTGGTACACGCTGCCCTACGCGCTGATTGCCGCCTCGCTTTCGACGGCGCTCTATACCGAGCTCTCTCACGACGCACAGGAGAAGGATTACGACAGCGTCCGCACGGGCATTTCGCGTGGCGTCGCCCAGATGCTGTTCTTCCTGATTCCATTCGCGCTGTACCTGATTGTCTTCGCGCGTCCGCTCAACATGATCTACTGCGCTGGCAAGTTCGATGAGTCCGGTGTGGCGCTGGTGTCGGAGTTCCTTATCTACCTGGCACTTTCCCTGCCGCTCTACGGCGTGGTCGTGCTGATGCAGAAGAGCTTCTCTGCCTTGCTCGACATGAAGCCCTATAGCCGCTATTGTCTGTATTCCGCCATCGGCCAGGCCGGCTCGGTTCTGCTGTTTGGCGTTGTGCTGGGCTTCGGTATGCCGGCAATCGCGCTTTCGTATGTCGTTGACTACATGATCTTGGTCGGTTGTTCGCTGTGGTGGCTGCGTCGTCGCCTGCGTGGCCTTCAGGTCAAATCTATCCTGCATGGCGGTTTCTTTGGCCTTTTGCTCGGTGGCCTGGGTGCTGCCGCAGGCGCCGGCGTCATGTGGGCGCTTGAGCACTTTGTCGGGGCACTTGGCGGCTCGATTCTGATTACTCTTGGCTACGTTTGCGTTGCGGGTGTCGTCTCGCTTGCTGTTACCTTTGGCCTTGCCGTCGTCCTTAAGATGCCCGAGGTCTCGGCGCTGATTCGTCGCAAGTAGGTGCGCGTGGCCGGTCACGACAACATTCCAACGCTTGCCGAGCAGGTTTCGCGCGTTCCCACGCAGCCCGGCTGCTACCTTTGGAAAGACGCCAAGGGCGATGTCATCTACGTGGGCAAGGCGAAAAACCTGCGCGCCCGTATGCGTCAGTACGTGACGCTGCAGGACGAGCGCCAGAAGATCCCGCTTATGATGCAGCTGGTGGCGAGCTTTGACTATATCGTGGTGGAGACCGAGCACGAGGCGTTGGTGCTCGAGCGCAATTTGATTGGTCAGTACCATCCGTACTTTAACGTCGACCTCAAGGATGACAAGAGCTACCCCTTTATCGCCATTACAAAGGGCGACCTGTATCCCGCTATCAAATACACGCGTGAGCGTCATAAGCCGGGAACGCGCTATTTTGGACCTTATACCGATAGCCGCGCGGCACGTGAGACGATAGATACGCTGCGCAAGGTTATCCCCATCTGCTCCGCATCCTGTGCGGAGTGGCGTCGTTGTCGCCGTATCGTCGAGTCCCACAAGGGCGAGGAAGACATCGTCAATATGATTTGCGCGCAAAACGGGCGCCCCTGCTTTGACTACCATGTCGGGCGCGGCCCAGGTGCGTGTGTCGGCGCGATTTCCCCGGCAGACTATGCCAAGAACGTCAAGCGTGTCGAGCGCTTTTTGTCGGGCCATCGCAAGGATGTCGTCGATGAGCTGACCTCCGAGATGACGGATGCCGCTGAGGCGCTCGACTTTGAGCGCGCGGCACGCGTCAAACGTCGTTTGGAGGTCATCAGGGGTCTGGACGATCGTCAGCAAGTCGTTTTTCCCTCCAGTGTCGATATCGATGTCATCGGTTTCTATCGCGAGGAGACCATCTCCGCCGCTTGCGTCTTCGTCGTTCGCGAGGGCCGAACAGTTCGCACCTGCGAGTTCGTTCTCGACAAGGGTCTTGATGTTGACGAGGAAGAGCTCCAGTCGGGCTTTCTTAAGCGCTATTACGACGAGACGGCTGATATTCCAGCTGAGGTCAACCTTTCCGTCGAGCTTGAGGATGCGGAGGCGCTGGGGGAGTGGCTTGCGGGCAAGCGTGAGCGTTCCTGCCATCTCCATAGGCCGCAGCGTGGCGAAAAGCGCCGTCTGCTCGATATGGCATCCAAAAATGCGCGCCATGCCCTCATGCGCTACATGATGCGAACGGGGTACGCTGACGACCGCACCAATCAAGCGCTCCTGGAGCTCGAAAGTGCGTTGGCGCTGCCATCGCCGCCGCTGCGTATCGAGTGCTTCGATATCTCTACACTGCATGGCACCTTTACGGTCGCCTCGATGGTGGTGTTTACCAACGGGCGCGCCGACAAGAGCCAGTACCGTCGTTTTAAAATTCAGGCCGAATTGGACGAGGCAAACGACTTCGTGTCGATGTCCGAGGTTTTGGGACGACGCTATGCTCCCGAGCGCATGGCCGACGAGCGCTTTGGCTCGCGCCCCGATTTGCTCGTTGTCGATGGCGGTAAACCGCAATTGACCGCTGCGATCAAGCAACTTGAGGCTCTTGGGCTCGATATACCGGTTTGTGGCTTGGCGAAGGCCGATGAGGAAGTTTTCGTGCCTTGGGACGAGACTCCCGTCGTGCTGCCGACCGGGTCTGCTTCGCTCTATCTAATTAAACAGGTGCGCGATGAGTCCCACCGATTTGCTATCACGTTCCATCGCGAATTGCGCGACAAGGCCATGACGGTTTCGGTACTCGATGACGTTCCTGGCGTGGGGCCCACCAGAAAACGTGCCCTTATGCGCCATTTTGGTTCGATGAAGCGGTTGCGTGCGGCGAGCGAGCAAGAGATCGCCGAAGTTCGAGGCATTCCTGCCGATGTCGCCAAAGCGGTTCACGAGGCGCTCGTTGCATGGAATGCCGAGCGCGCCGAGGCGGCGGCTGGCCATTCCGATAGCTAAACACGAGCCTAAACAACTGATATACATGGTTGCGCGATTTTCAACCATTTATTTCGCCATGATTGCCTGCTGGTTTCGGGTTTTATTAACGCTAAAACGTTTGACTAACCCAAGTGAAAACCCTGCTATCCTGCGGGTTGACGAAGACTGATATCTCACCTCGTCGATACATACTGTCTGGCTAACCATTTGTCAATGAATTCGGTGAACGGTAGTAAATACCGTTCAAGCGTATGTATGTATCGGTCGCCGAGCGCGGCACCTCAGTTGGGTTCGTCGGTAGGTAAGGTATATATCGTCCGCAAGTTGCGCGGGGGCAAGTCTAGGTGCTCCCGAGTAAGATTCTCTATTGATAGGAGAAGACATGGCCATCATCAACAAGGGTATGTCCAGGCGTTCGTTCCTCGGCCTCACCGGCAGCGTCGCTGCTGTCGCAGGGCTTGGTCTCACTGGCTGCGGTGGCAGCTCTAGCGACGAGGGTTCCGCTTCCGGCTCCACCGATTCCGCCAACCGTGGCGGCGGCGTGATCACCGCTGGTTCCGCTTACGCTCCGTCCAGCTTCGATCCCGCCAGCACCGGCTCCGCTGTGGGCCTGGGTGCTAACTGGCACGTCGTCGAGGGCCTCTATGGCATCGATTACCACGACTACAGCACCTTCAACGAGCTCGCCACCGACGATCCCAAGTCTGTGGACGACACCACTTTCGAGGTCACCATCCGCAAGGGCGCCAAGTTCTCCGATGGCACCGAGGTCACCGCTGACGATGTCGTCGCCTCCTACACCGCTTGCGCCGCTTCCGCTACCTATGCTCCGTTCTTCCAGCCCTTCGAGTCCATCGAGGCCAAGGACGCCAGCACCGTGACGGTCAAGACCAAGGTCCCCAACTTCTCCCTGCTCAAGGATCGTCTGGCCATCGTCCGCGTTACCCCTGCCACCCAGACCGAGGAGGATCGCGCCAAGCAGCCGATCGGCTCCGGCCCCTGGATGTACGACTCTATCTCCGATACCGAGATCACCCTGGTTCCCAACCCCGAGTACAACGGTGAGTACGCTGCCGAGGATAAGAAGATCCAGTACAGCATCCTGACCGACCCCACCGCTCGCGTTACCGCTCAGCAGGAGGGCTCCACGCTCGTTATGGAGCTCGTTACCGCTGACGCCGTCGACCAGCTCGAGAGCGCCGGCTGCAAGATCGATAACGTTCAGGGTTTCGGCACCCGCTTCATCATGTTCAACGTCGCCAAGGAGCCTTGGAACAACGTCAAGGTCCGTCAGGCTGTCATGTATGCGCTCGACACCGAGAAGATGGTCAGCAACACCTTCGCCGGCCTTGCCACCGCTGCCAGCTGCTACCTGCCCAAGAGCTTCACCAACTATCATGAGGCTTCCACGGTGTACAAGACCGACGCCAAGAAGGCTAAGAAGCTCATCGAGGAGTCTGGCATCACCCCGGGTGCCATCACCCTGCGCACCACCGACAACGAGCAGATTAAGGGCATGGCCGCCCAGGTCAAGAACGACCTCGACGCTCTCGGCTTCGATGTGACCATCCAGACCGATACCTCGCCGGCCACCTACGCTGCCATCGACGGCGGCGAGGCCTACGATATCCTCCTTGCCCCTGGCGATCCTTCCTGCTTCGGTGCCGACCCCGACCTGCTGCTCAACTGGTGGTACGGCGACAACGTCTGGATGCAGACCCGTTGCCCGTGGAAGGAGTCCGCTGAGTGGCAGAAGCTCCACAGTCTCATGGACGAGGCTCTTGCCGCCGAGGGCGACGAGCAGCAGAAGAAGTGGAACGAGTGCTTCGACATCATTGCCGACAACGCCGTTCTGTACCCCGTTGTCCACGTCAAGACCGTCTCCGCTTCCTGGGACGATCCGTCCACTGCGCCCAACGGCGAGGCCCTCGATGGCTTCAAGGGCATCGGCACGACGAGCATGTCCTTCAGGGGCGTTGCGACCGTCAAGGCGTAAGACTCGCTTGAGTCTGTATGCAGGATGTCGGTCGTTGGGACCGTATCCTCATAGTTGAAACAAAGACCCGGGCGACCTCGATGTCGCTCGGGTCTTGTAATGAGTATCCGTACTCATATACCAGTTGGTCCTACCGACAAAAGAAAGGGGAGAGAACGTGAACAACTTGCTACGTTTGATTGGAAGGCGTCTTGTGGCGCTGCCGATCATGGCATTGGGCGTCACCGTCCTGGTGTTCTTCCTTATGTCGTTCTCCAAGACCGACCCCGCCTACACGGCGTTGGGTGACGGTGCCTCGCCCGAGGCGGTTGCCGAGTACCATGAGAAGTATGGTCTGGACGACCCCTGGCCTGTGCGCTACGTGCGCTATATGGGCGATTTGATCCATGGCGACATGGGCACCTATGGTGCTGCTCGCAACTCCGTTGCCAAGCGCATCTCCACGGCCCTGCCCGTCACGATGCAGCTGACCTTCATCGGCCTTGCCATCGGTGCGGTCGTTTCGTTTTTACTCGGCGTCATCGCGGCACTGTATCGCGACAAATGGCCGGACCAAGTGATCCGCGTCTTTTCCATCGCCGGCTTGGCAACCCCGTCGTTCTGGCTTGCCGTTCTGTTGATCCTGCTGTTCTCTTCCTACCTTAAGGTGCTTCCGGCATCGGGTGCTCTGCCTCACTTCACCACGAATCCGGCTGGCTATCTGGGACGTATGATCATGCCCGCTATCGCCTTGGCATTTCCGCTGACGGGCCAGATGACTCGTATCGTGCGTACCGCCATGGTCGAGGAGCTCGATAAGGATTATGTCCGTATGGCTCGCGGCGCCGGCGTTCCCGAGAAGGTCGTCGTCGGCATCAACGTTCTTCGCAATGCGCTGATCACCCCGGTCACCACCCTCGGTCTTAAGATCGGTTACCTCATGGGCGGCGCCGTCGTCATCGAGGTTATCTTCAACCTCCCCGGCATGGGCACCGCGATTCTGCAGGGCGTTCAGGGCAACGAGGCGAACCTGGTTCAGGGCGTCGTTATCGTCGTTGCTCTCGCCTTCATCATCATCAACATCGTGGTTGACATGCTCTACCTGCTCATCAATCCGCGCATCAGGACGGTGTAGATTATGGTAAAGATTCGAGAGAAGCAAACCGAGCAGCTCGAGAAGGCTGCCTCCAAGGGGCTCAAGCTCGGTGGCTGGAAGAAGATGACGCTGTCTTCTAAGATTGCCGCCGTCGTGTTGGTGCTGGTCGCCCTGACTGCGATTCTGGCGCCCCTTCTTGCCCCCTATAGCCCGGTCGAGATTTTTACGGCTCGCCAGGCTCCCGGCAACGGATTTATCTTCGGTACCGACGATAAGGGTCGCGACATTCTGTCGCGCATGCTCTACGGTGGTCGTTACTCGCTGATTATCGGCTTTGGCGCCACTGCCATGGCTCTGGTCTGCGGCTCGGTCGTGGGCGCCCTTGCGGCGGTTTCGCGCAAGGCCGTTTCCGAGACGATCATGCGTATCCTGGACATCATCATGTCCATCCCGGGCATCGCCCTCGCGGCCGTCTTCGTCTCCATCCTGGGCAACTCCGTGCCGTCGATCATCTTCGCCATCGGCTTTATGTACACTCCGCAGATTGCCCGTATCGTGCGCGCCAACATCGTGTCCGAGTACGGCGAGGACTATGTCCGCGCGGTCATCGTTTCCGGCGCCAAGGCTCCGTGGATTTTGATCAAGCATGTTCTGCGTAACTGCATCGCCCCGATCATGGTCTTCACCGTTACCCTGGTCGCCGACGCCATCATCTTCGAGGCCTCGCTGACCTTCATCGGCGCTGGTATCCAGGAGCCCACCGCTACCTGGGGCAACATCCTCGCCGACGCCCGCGGCGGCGTGCTCGCCGGCCGTTGGTGGCAGGCGCTGTTCCCGGGCCTGGCCATCATGATCACCTGCCTGGCGCTCAACATCCTCTCCGAGGGCATTACCGACGCCATGGCCGCTGCCCCCTCCGCCGCCCTGGATCCGACCGATTCCTCCAAGCGTCGCGAGGCCGACCTGCTGGTCTCCGACCCCGTTCGCGCCTACAAGGAGCAGGCCCAGTCCCTCTCCGCTCGCCTTGGCGCCCTGCGCGATGTCGAGCTCAAGCGTGACGATCGCCATGTGCCCGACGAGTCTGTCGAACCGATTCTCTCGGTCCGTGACTTCTGCATTCAGTTTGAGCATCACGGCGATATCAACGTCGTCGACCATGTCAACTTTGACGTCCGTCCTGGTCAGACCATGGGCCTGGTGGGCGAGTCCGGTTGCGGTAAGTCCATCACCACGCTGGCCATCATGGGCCTGACCGACGATGACGAGCACCTTTCCGGCGAGGTCCTCTGGGAGGGCCGCGACCTGCTCAAGATGAGCAAGAAGGAGTGGTTCGGCCTGCGCGGTACCGATATCGCTATGGTCTATCAGGACGCCCTGTCCTCGCTCAACCCCTCCATGCTCATCTCTGCCCAGATGAAGCAGCTCACCAAGCGCGGCGGCACCCGCAGCGCCGAGGAACTCCTGGAGCTCGTGGGCCTCGACCCCAAGCGTACGCTCGAGAGCTACCCGCATGAGCTTTCCGGTGGCCAGCGTCAGCGTGTTCTGATCGCTATGGCCCTTACCCGCGACCCCAAGCTGGTCATCTGCGACGAGCCCACGACCGCTCTGGACGTTACCGTCCAGAAGCAGGTCATCAAGCTGCTCAACGACCTTCAGGCCAAGCTCGGCTTTGCCATGATCTTCGTCTCGCATGACCTGGCGCTGGTCGCCGAGGTCGCCCATAACATCACGGTTATGTACGCCGGTCAGGTCATCGAGCAGGCACCCACCAAGGAGCTGCTCACTAACCCGATCCACGAGTACACCCGCGGTCTTCTGGGCTCCGTTCTGTCCATCGAGAGCGGTTCGGGCCGTCTGCACCAGGTGCCCGGCGCCGTTCCGAGCCCGCGCGATTTCCCCAAGGGCGATCGCTTCGCGCCCCGCTCGAGCCATCCGCGCATCGGCCTGGACACCCGTCCGGTCTTCAAGCGCGTGCCCGGCACCGAGCACTTCTATTCCGAGCTCCCCGACGAGGTGCTCAAGGCAAATGGTTTGACCCCTCACGCGGAGGTGATGTAGATGAGCGAGACCGCAGTCAACGGCGTCGAGCCGATCATCTTCCTTGATGACGTCCACGTCACCTTTAGGACCCGTACCGGCTCGATTCTGCACCCCAACCTGGTTCACGCCGTCCAGGGTGTAACGATTAAGCTCATGCCCGGTCAGACGATCGGCATCGTCGGCGAGTCCGGTTGCGGTAAGTCCACCACCGCCAACGTCATGTGCGGTCTGCAGGCCCCCACGAGCGGCAAGGTCTACTTTAAGGGCAAGGACGTTACCAAACGTACCGCCGAGGACCGTCGCCACATGGGTCGCGTCATCTCGGTCGTGTTCCAGAACCCGGCCACGGCGCTCAACCCCCGCATGGTCGTTCGCGAGCAGCTGCTCGACCCCATGCGCGTCCACAACCTGGGTACCGAGGCCGAGCAGGAGAAGCGCGTCAAGGAGCTCTTGGAGCTCACCGGTCTGCCCAGCTCCGCCGCCGAGGTTCTTCCCGGCCAGCTTTCGGGCGGCCAGCGCCAGCGCGTCGCAATTGCCCGTGCCCTGTCGCTGAACCCCGATGCCATCATCGCCGACGAGCCCACCTCGGCTCTGGACGTTTCGGTCCGCGCGCAGATTCTGAACCTGCTGACCGACCTTAAGAAGGAGCTCGGCCTGGCCATGGTGTTCATCAGCCATGACATCCAGACGGTCCGCTATATCTCTGACGACATCATCGTTATGAATGGCGGCAAGATCGTCGAGCAGGGCGAGGCCAAGCAGGTCTTCCAGCACCCTCGGGACCCCTACACCAAGATGCTGCTCGGCGCTGCGCCGTCGCTGCTGCATCCCAAGCTCGGCGAGTAGCCTCGCTTTCCCTCCCGTGCGCCCGGTTCCCTTGCCGGGCGCACCTCCGTTGCGATTTCGAAAGGTTGGGTTCACGAGCCATGCCAAGTGCTCAAGAGCTACAACAGCAATTTGGTGAATATCGAGGCGCTATGCCCCGTCCATCGGATTTCGATCTCTTTTGGAAGGACCGCATGGCCGAGGCCGACGCCGTCGAGCTCGACTACGCTATCGAGGCGGCTTCGGTTGCGGATTCCGCGACCTGTCGGTTTTTCGACCTCTGGTATACTGGCATGTGTGGTGCACGCCTGCATGCCAAGTACCTCAAGCCGGTCTCGGAGGAGCCCATGCCGTTGGTGCTTCAGTTCCATGGATATCCGGGTGCGAGCCGCAGCTGGTTTGAGCAGGCGTCGTTTGCGGGCATGGGCATGGCGCTCATCGCCCTCGATTGCCCCGGCCAGGGTGGTCCCTCCGAGGATATTGGTGGATTTGAGGGCACGACGGTCGCGGGCCATATCGTCGCCGGTATCGACGGCGACCCGGCCAACCTCTACTATGTCCGCCTACACCAGGATATCCGCATTTTGTGCCGTATCGTTCGCGAGCTCGAGGGCATCGATCTTACCCGCGTATTTGTGAACGGCGCATCGCAGGGCGGCGGTTTGGGTATTGCAACCTGCGCGCTCAATAGCGATTTGGTTGACCGCGCGGCTATCCTCTATCCCTTCTTATCGGACTTCCGCCTGGTTTGGGATCTGGATGCCGACGATATTGCCTACGAGGGTCTGCGCTATTGGTCGCGTTGGTTTGACGAGGACTCGACTCGTATCGAGGAAGCCTATGCCAAGCTGGCGTACTTCGATTCCAAGAACTTTGCCCCCATGGTCAAATGCCCTGTTCTGTTTGGCACGGGCACGGCCGATATCGTCTGTCCGCCGGCGACGCAGTTTGCGGTCTACAACAACTTGACCTGCGATAAGCGTCATAAGTTCTTTGAGGGCTTTGGCCACGAGGAGATTCAGGACTTTGATGATCTGATCATTCCGTTTTTCTGCGAGGGAGGGGAGGCTCATGTCTAAGTGCGAGAGCAATGTTGACGAGCTGATAGTCCCCGGGCTCGTGGGAATTCCTGGAACGGTTTCGTCAAGGCTCGCAGAATATCGGGACTGGCACGGTGATGTCCAAGCAGATGTTTCTGATTTAGAGACATGCGCTTCGAATCTTGAGATTCAAGGCCTGGCCATTACGGCGATTGACTTTGTTAACCCCTGCGCCCGTTACTCGGAGGTTTCCTTTGAACTCGGTGACGATGCGGTCCACGCTCGTTTGATTGAGCCTGTCGGTCGTGCCCGAGTATCTGAGCGCGTGCCGCTGTGCCTGATGTTCCACGACATTGATCGGCCTGTGCGAGGCTGGCATCACATGACGAGATTTACCGCCATGGGGTATGCCGTCCTCGCGCTGGATGACGATGTTGCTGGTGCGGACGACCTGCAGCAGGGGATTGCCTCTCCTGCTTTTGTCAAGCGCGTCCGTTGGGGTTGCGCGATGGCGAAGGTGGCGCGCAATCTTGATGGCGTGGACCCCGACCGCATCTTTGCATGGGGCGAGGGCCTTGGCGGCGGAGTCGCGCTGGCGGTTTCTGCTCTGGACGAGCGGGGCCTCGCCTGCACGGCGGTTGCCAATCCAATTCCCGGTGGCCTCGAGGCGTTGTCGTCTCGGGTGCGTGGATCGGTGCTCATGGGCACATCGCTCATGGATGCCGTGAGCGATCCCAAGGGCCAGTTTGCCGTATTCAACGGTCTTGAGTGTGACCGGAGGCATATCATCTATGCCAAATACGCTCATGAGCGCATCAATGCGTTCGAAAACGAAGTCATCGACTTTTTTAACCAAACGTTCTACCCGTGTTCTTTGGCCTAGACGGCCTGGACACTGCCAACAAGAGTGGGTGGCATAGGGCCGCCCGCCAGACAACTAAGGAGATTCTTGTGGCAACTCAGAAATTCACCGGCGTTATCCCTCCCGTCGTTGTTCCCGATACCGAAGATCACCAGCTCGATGTTGTCTCCTTTGAGCGCGGCATCAACCGCATGATCGATGCCGGCGTCGATGGCCTGTTCTTCCTGGGATCCTCGGGCGAGGTCGTCTTCTCCACCGACGAGCGCCGTCGCCAGATTATCGCCGAGGCCGTGCGCATCGTCGATCACCGCGTGCCTGTTCTGGTCGGCATCATCGATACCGAGACCGAGCGCATGATTGAGCACGGTAAGGTCGCTCAGGAGCTGGGTGCCGATGCCCTCGTCGCCACCTGCCCGTTCTATGCCCTGCAGGGCATGACCGAGGTCGAGGAGCACTTCCGCATTCTGCACGAGGAGCTCGATCTGCCCATCTTTGCCTATGACATTCCCGTGTGCGTTCACACCAAGCTCCCCTGGAAGCTCCTTGCCAAGCTCGGCGCCGAGGGCGTCCTTGCTGGCGTCAAGGATTCCTCGGGTGATGACATCTCGTTCCGCTACCTCGTTCAGGAGAACGAGAAGAATGGCCATCCGATGAGCATCCTCACCGGTCACGAGGTCGTTGTCGACGGCGCTTACCTCGGTGGCGCCGACGGCTCTGTCCCGGGCCTTGCCAACGTTGAGCCCGAGGGCTACGTGCGCCAGTGGAAGGCCGCTCAGGCCGGCGACTGGGCTACCGTCAAGGCCGAGCAGGATCGCCTCAATGAGATTTCGCACATCTGGGACGTCACCTCGGGCGTCCAGGGCTATGCCGGTGGCGTCGGCGCCTTCAAGACCGCTATGAACCTCATGGGTATCTTCGACAGCCCGACCATGCCGCGCCCGGTGAAGGCCATGACCGGCGAGAACGTCGAGGCGATTAGGAAGGTCCTCCAGGACAACGGTCTCCTGTAAAGCTTCCCCAGGCACCCGACCTCGCCGTTCAACCGTGTGGCCATGACCCATTAGGTCAATGGCCACACGGTTTCTCGGCGATCTCAGACACCTGGAAAACCTTTACTGCGCTGTGACGGCTAGCCTGACGGCGCATTTCCTGTAGTTGTTTTTATCTCCGAAGGAGAGCGACATGGAGAACAAGTACGTCTGCTCTGTCGATATCGGCGGAACTAAAATTGCGACTGCCATCATGGAGTACCCGGCTGATGGCAGCGTGCCCCATCCGGTCTTTGAAGCCGAGGTTCCCACCGAGGCCCAAGAAGGCGGCGAGGCAGTTTTCCAGCGCATCGAGGCGTCTATTAAGGCCGCCATCGAAGCGAACCCCGATGTCGAGGTTCTTGGTGTCGGCATTGGCGCCGCAGGCGTCGTCGACCCCAAGACGGGCGCCATCGCGTATGCCAACGAGATTATGCCCGGCTGGTCTGGCGTTCAGTTGGGGCCGCGTCTGCGCGAGGACCTTGGTCTTCCCGTTGCCGTTGTGGGCGACGTGCAGGCTCATGCTCTGGGCGAGGCCCACTGGGGCGTCGGCAAGGGCAAGTTCTCCGTCTTGTGCCTGGGAATCGGTACGGGCATCGGCGGCGCATATGTCGAGAACGGCCGCGTGATGCAGGGCTTCCATGGTGCTGCCGGTCATATGGGCCACATCGAGTGCTCGGCTGCCGCCGGCATTCCCTGCGCCTGCGGGCGTTCCGGCCATCTTGAGTCTGTTGCTTCGGGCACTTCCATTGGTCGTATGTACGATGAGCGCTTTGGCCGCGTCGACCCCAGCCGTCCTTCGGTCGGTCGCGATGTGAACGACCTGTGTCGTGCTGGCGACGCAAAGGCGACCGAGGTCATCCATGACGCCGGCTTTGCGCTGGGCGCCAGCTTGGGCTCGCTTGCCAATATTCTGGATCCAGAGGTCATCGTGCTTTCGGGCGGCGTAATTCATCAGGGTCCCGATTGGCGTTCGCAGACGTGGAAGGACTCGGTGCACGAGGGCTATGCCAGCCAGGCGCTCGACCCGCTTCAGGACACGCCGATCCTCATCGGTTCTCTGGAGGGCGACGCGCCGCTTATCGGTGCCGCCGAACACCTTCTTGCGTCGTTGAAGTAAACATAACTACCAAGTGCGCCTTCTGAGGTGCCGCAGATTGACGTGAAAGAGGAGCGAAGCGTACTTCGGTACGCGAGCGACGGTTTGAACGTCAAGGTGCGGTGTCTCAGAAGGCTGTTTTGAGAAAGGTTGAGTCGCACATGACCGTTGATCCTTTGATTCAATCCCTGAAGGGAAAGCTCGTCGTGAGCGTTCAGGCGTATATGGGCGAGCCGCTTCGTACGCCCGAGACCATGGCTCAAATGTCTCGCGCTTGCGAACTCGGCGGCGCCGCCGCCATTCGCTGCCAGGGCCTTGCCGACATTGCCGCCATTAAGGGTCGCTGTGAGGTTCCTGTTATTGGCCTATGGAAGGATGGACACGAGGGCGTTTACATCACGCCGACGCTGCGTCACGCCCGCGCCTGCGTTGCTGCTGGTGCCGATATCGTGGCGATCGATGCCACCGATCGTCCGCGCCCCGATGGCAAGACGGTCGAGGATACCTTCCGTCCGCTGCACGAGGAGGGTGTGCTCCTGATGGCGGATTGTGCCACCATCGAGGACATTCGCCGTGCGGTTGATATGGGCTTCGACCTGGTATCTACCACGCTCTCTCACGGTGTCGCCGCCATCGACTGCACCATGGCCGATGGCCCCGACCTGCCGCTCCTGCGTCAGGCGACCGAGGAATTCCCCGGCCTTCCCATCATTTGCGAGGGTCGCGTGCATACGCCCGAGGAGGCTCGCGCCGCGATCGATGCTGGCGCCTGGGCCGTTGTCGTCGGCACCGCCATCACGCACCCCACGAGTATTACAAGTTGGTTCAAGGCTGCGCTTGAGGCGTAAGACAGGCCTCGTATCCGCTCGGGGCGGTATACTCAATAAAGGCAATTGACCGCGCGGGATCCGGGTTGCTGGGTCCCGTGCTTGTTTTCGGGAGGCAGCACATGCAAAAGGGAGATGCCATGGATGCGGCGGAGCGCTCGGAGCGCATCCCCGATATCGTCATCATCACCGGAATGTCCGGATCGGGCCGCACGCAGGCCATGCACGTGTTCGAGGACATGGGCTATTTTTGCATCGATAACCTGCCTCCGCGTCTGATCGCCCAGCTTGCCGAGCTCGTCGGCATTAATACGGGCGTGGGCAGGCATCTCGCCGTCACCTGCGATTTGCGTAGCCAGGGCTTGTTCGATGAGCTGCTCGATGCGGTCGCCGCGCTCGAAGAGCGCGAGATGAGCTGCGACATCGTGTTCCTGGAGGCTTCTGACGAGGTACTGATTCGTCGCTACAGCGAAAATCGCCGCCGTCATCCCATTGCCAAGCCGGGGGAGACTACGGCCGATGCGATTCAGCGCGAGCGCCTGCAGCTGCAGGGTGTGCGCGATCGAGCCGATATGATTATCGACACGAGCCGC
>CAUCNB010000043.1:0-18714 GCA_958444075.1 uncultured Collinsella sp.
TAGCCCTCGGCAAAATCGAGGTCATATGTGCAGCCCGTTGCGACGCAGGCATCGTCCAGCACGCGGCGCACGCCCTCGCGCGCGCGGTCGAACATGTCGTCCGTAAACACACGTAGGCTGCCGGCAACATGGGCCTCCCCCGCCACCGCATTGCAGACGGTGCCGGCCTGCAGCAGGCCGAACTTACCAATGCAGGGCTCGTCGACACCCAACTCGTCCATGAGCTCGCGCTCGGAAACCAAGAACTTGGCAGCCGCCAGCGCCGCATCGTGCGACTCCTCGACCGGAACGCCATAGGTCTTAGCGATATGGATGCTCGTGCCATGGATATGAATGTGTGTCTCACTCGAACGCGCCAGCAACGGACCGGAGCAGCTCGCCAACGTGCCGGCGGGCAGATCGGGCCACACGTGGAAGCCGAAGATGCGATCCACCCCGTAGCGCTCGAACACGCCGCTCTCGCACACCGTCTTGGCACCACCAGTCGTCTCCTCGGCCGGCTGAAACACAAAGAGCACATTGCGCTTAATGGCGCCCGGCTGCTCACGGATCGTACGGTCGACAAAGGTTGCCGCCGAAAGCGCCATGGCCATGTGTCCATCGTGCCCGCAAGCATGCATCTTGCCGGGATGGGTCGAAGCGAACGCTGCCCCCGTTGCCTCGGCAATGGGCAGCGCATCCATATCGGCGCGAATCGCCGTGGCATGCGCGGCGCCAACGCCAGCGTCGAAGAAAGCGCAGACGCAGCCGGGGCACGGATGGGTCACCTCGCAGGTGAGCGGTGCCAACACGCCCTCGATATAGGCGATCGTCTGCGGAAGATCGAAGTCGAGCTCCGGGATCCTGTGCAAGTCGCGGCGGTAGCGACGGAGTTCTTGGAGCTCGGCCATATTGGTTCCTTTCGTAGGTGCGCGTCGGCTGCTATCTATTGTGCCGCAAGATTGCTACACCCTTATTTCCAGCATATCCCTGCATTTTTTAAACGTTATATACGAATACTCTTGTTTGGTAAAGTGCAACGTGGTAGGGTCGTTACCACTTGATAGAGGCGCGGGCACGAAGAACCGCGGGTGAGCCGGCAGGCTTTGACCCCGTGGGGAGGCGAAACCCGCCGAACTGGGCTTTTCGGGCACGAACAACCTGGTGGGCCTGCGGGAAACACCCGCAGGACTGTCTGCAGCAATGCGGGAGCGCTATCCGGACATTGGGTCCACGCTATGCGGATTCGATGCGCAGATGGCGCCGTCTGGATAGCGAGGTTTACGGGACATGGCATTAACCCCCAACGAGGCATATGCGGCCAAGCAGCCGTTTGTGGACAAGAAGACGCTCGAGCATATCGTCGAGCAGTTCCCCACGCCATTTCATCTATATGACGAGGCGGGCATCCGCCGCAACATGCAAGAGGTGCGCGACGCCTTTGCATGGAACCCGGGCTTTAAGGAATACTTTGCCGTCAAGGCCAACCCCAACCCGGCGCTCATCTCCATTCTCAACGAATACGGCTGCGGCTGCGATTGCTCGAGCTATACCGAGCTCATGATCGCCCGCTCGCTGGGTATCACGGGACACGACATCATGTTCTCGTCCAACGACACGCCGGCTGCCGACTTTGAGCTCGCCGACAAGCTGGGCGCCATCGTCAACTTCGACGACATCAGCCACATCGAGTTCTTTGAGCGCGTTGCGGGGCCCATTCCCAAGACGGTCAGCTGCCGCTTTAATCCGGGCGGCCTGTTCCAGCTCTCCAACGGCATCATGGACAACCCGGGCGACTCCAAATATGGCATGACCACCGAGCAGCTCTTCGAAGCCTTCCGCACGCTCAAGGCCAAGGGCGCCGAGCGCTTTGGCATCCACGCATTCCTTGCCAGCAACACCGTCACCAACGACTACTACCCCAAGCTCGCGCGCATCCTCTTTGAGCTTGCCGTGCGCCTGGAGCGCGAGACCGGTGCACACGTCGCCTTCATCAATCTGTCCGGCGGCGTCGGTATCCCCTACCTGCCGGAGCAGCAGGCAAACGACATCCACGCCATCGGCGAGGGGGTACACGCTGCCTACGACGAGATCCTGGTTCCCGCCGGCATGAGCGACGTGGCCATCTGCACCGAGATGGGCCGCTTCATGATGGGCCCCTACGGCTGCCTGGTCACCAAGGCCATCCACGAGAAGCAGATCTACAAGGACTATATCGGCGTCGACGCAAGCGCCGTCGACCTGATCCGCCCTGCCATGTATGGCGCCTACCACCACATTACGGTGATGGGCCAGCCGGGCGGCGCCGACAAGACCGCAGCGCCCGTCACGGACACGTACGACATCACGGGCAATCTGTGCGAGAACAACGACAAGTTCGCCATCAATCGCGAGCTGCCGCATATCGACATGGGTGATGTGCTCGTGATTCACGATACCGGCGCGCATGGCTACTCCATGGGCTACAACTACAACGGCCGTCTGCGCTCCGCCGAGGTGCTGCTGCGCCCCGATGGCTCGGCCGACCTCATCCGCCGCGCCGAGCGCCCGGGCGATTACTTTGCCACACTCGACGTGCTGCCGAGCGGCCGAGAGCTGCTGGCCAAGTCGCGCGCCGAAAGTGCTCGCCGTCGCGCCCAAGACGAGCGCCTGGCAGTCGCCGCCCAATGGAACAAACGCATCCAGATCGCGGACGCGAAGGAGAAGAACATGGACATCCGCAATCTTGAGGGCTCGATCGTCGCTCTTGTTACGCCGTTTAAAAAGGACGGCAGCGTCGACTTTGACGCGCTCGAACGCCTTATCGATTTCCACCTGCAAAACGGCACCGATGCCATCCTCACCCTGGGCACCACCGGCGAGAGCGCCACGATGACCGATGACGAGGACAACTCCGTCGTCGCCGCCGTGGTCAAGCATGTTGCAGGACGCGTCCCCGTCATCGCCGGCTCGGGCTCCAACTCCACGCAGACGATGCTCACCAAGTCGCTCACCTACCAGGGCTTGGGAGCCGACGGCCTGCTGCTCATCGCCCCCTACTACAACAAGGCCAATGAAGAGGGCATCTATCAGCACTTTAAGACCGTCGCCGATGCCGTGAATATCCCCTGCATCCTGTACAACATCCCCGGCCGCTGCGGCTGCGGCATCAGCGAGCGCAATGTAGAGCGCTTGGCCGCGCACCCCAACATCATGGGTATTAAGGAAGCCTCGGGCAACGTCGCCTACGCGGCCAAGATCGCCCACCTGCTGTCCGACGACTTCCGCATGTACTCAGGCGAGGACGCGCTTACCGTGCCGCTCATGAGCCTGGGCGCTTCGGGCACCATCAGTGTGTGGGCCGACGTTCAGCCGCAGCTCGTGCATGACATGTGCCGCGCCTATCTGGACGGTGACGTGGCGCGTGCCCGCGATATCCAAATTGCCGGCCAGCCGCTCATCAATGCCCTCTTTAGCGAGGTCAACCCCATCCCCGTCAAGGAAGCACTCGCCCAGATGGGTATGATCGAGGCAAACTACCGCATGCCGCTGTGCCCCATGGCAGACGACACGCGCTCCGCACTTACCGATGCTCTGAAAGGAGCTGGTCTGCTTGATTAAGACCGTCATTATGGGAACGGGCCGCATGGGCTCGCTCATCCGCACTACCGCCGAGGGCATTGTCAACGCCGCTGGAGAGCCCGTTTTTGACATCGTCGCCCAGATCGGCTTCGACTTGTCCGAGCTCGAGAGCGCACCGGCCGCCGATGTAATCATCGACTTCTCGAACGTCGTGACCTTCGATGCCGTTGTCGCCTATGTCGAGCGCACGGGTGCCGCACTCGTTTCCGGCACCACGGGCTATACGCCCGAGCAGGTGGATCGCCTGCGCGAGCTGGGTCAGAACGCCCGCGTTATGCACTCGGGCAACTACTCTATCGGTATCGCCGCCCTGCGCCATCTGGTTGCCCAGGCCACGCGCGAGCTGCCCGGCTTTGACTGCGAGATTGTCGAGACGCACCACAGCCAAAAGGTCGACGCTCCCAGCGGCACCGCCAAGCTGCTACTCGACGCCGTGGTCGAGGCCGAGCCTGAGGCTGGCTACCACCCCGTCTATGGCCGCGAGGGCATGTGCGGCGCGCGCGACCCCAAGGAGATCGGCATGCACTCGCTGCGCGGCGGCACCGTCGCCGGCGTGCACGAGGTGAGCTTCTTTGGCCAAGATGAGGAGGTCACGCTCACACACCGTGCCACGAGCCGTCAGATCTTCGTCAACGGCGCCCTGGCAGCCGCGCAGAAGCTCGTCACCCGCGAGCCTGGCTTCTATACGTTCGACCAGGTCATGTTTGCCTAACCAGGTATCAACCGGATCCACTCAAAGGAGAGACAGCAAATGAGTAATGCAGCCGAGATGGATGCACAGGAGATTATCAACTACATCGCAACCGCGCCCAAGAAAACGCCCGTCAAACTGTACGTGCGCGAAAAGCCGGGCATGAAGGTCCAGTGGGGCAATGCGCACGTCTACGGCGGTCGTCGTGGCAAGACCGTCTTTGGTGACTGGGATGAGCTCAAGGCACTCCTCGACGCCAACGCCGACTCCATCGACTACTACGACGTAGAGAACGACTGCCGCAACTCCGCCGTGCCCATGCTCGACCTCAAGGGTATCAACGCCCGCATCGAGCCGGGCGCGATCATCCGCGACCGTGTCGAGATTGGCGACCATGCCGTCATCATGATGGGCGCCATCATCAACATCGGCTCCGTCATTGGCGAAGGCTCCATGATCGACATGGGCGCCGTGCTGGGCGGCCGCGCCACCGTGGGCAAGAACTGCCACATCGGCGCCGGCACCGTGCTGGCAGGCGTCGTGGAGCCCGCCAGTGCCACGCCCGTCATCATCGAGGACGACGTTATGATCGGCGCCAATGCCGTGGTCCTGGAGGGCGTGCACGTAGGCAAAGGCGCTGTCGTTGCCGCCGGCGCCGTGTGCGTCGAGGACGTCCCCGCCGGTGCCGTCGTGGCCGGTGTCCCCGCCCGCGTCATCAAGATGCGCGACGAGAAGACCGACAGCAAGACCGGCCTGGAAGAGGGTCTGCGCCAGCTTTAATAGTTACGCGGTTTTGACAAACCGCGTTTTCGCTGACTTATGCTCAACCTGCGGGGCAATTCATCCCCAAACAAGAAGGCCGAAGCCCCTAGGAGCTTCGGCCTTTGCTTTCTCGCTGTAGGCGTAACGCAACTTATCGATTCTCGATGCTGCCGATATTCTTGAGCTCGATGGAGATAAGGCCGTTGGGCTCGTTGACGAACTCGATGTACTCGGAATTCGAACCCATCTCGGCCGGGAAGCTGATTTCGATACCCGTGTCGGTACGGATCTTGTGATTGCGCACGGCAGCGCGCTCGACCTGCTTGCGCTCCACGGGAACGCGCTCGGGAACCTTCTCCTCGGTCAGTGCCGCGCGCACGCTTTCCTTGATGACCGGTTCGTCCTCAAAGACCTCATCGACGATATCCCAAGGCGGCAGCTCCTCGTCATCCTCAACCTTCTCGGCAACGGCAGCCTTAACCTTGGCGAGTGCCACGGCCGTATTGGCACCATGCTCCTCGGCGACTTCCTCGACCACACGCGTCACGGTGTCGATGACCTCCTTGCCCGATACACCCGTGTCGCACTGCAGCAGGCCATCGGGGATAAGCATACGGTCCTCGCCGGCAATCTTGCGCTTCTTGTCCACGTAGCCGATCTCCATGGTACTCGCGCGCACGATGGCATAGCTCGGCACCTTTTGCGAGGGGTTTGGCAGAATAGCGTAGTGGCGCGCGATGTCGTTGCGCACCTCCCCCTCCTCGCGGCCCACTTCGTGCATAAAAGCCTGCTTGGAGCCCAGCAGCATCACGGCAAACCAGCGGGCATCCTCATCGTCATCAAAGTCCGCCACAAGCACGTCGGTGGACTCGGCTTTCTCGGCTTTGGTGAGCTCGGAGGAGATAAACTCCGCAATCTGCTGCGACAGGTCCACGAACTCGCGCTCGCCAAAGAAATAACCCTTGAGCTCGCCGCCAAACGCAGAGTTCTCGGCAAACGTGGCGCGTTTATTGTCGGCCGAGGTACGTGCGCGGCGCAGATGCGTGGTCACGAAGTTGCGCACGGTACGGCTCTCGATATCGAGCTCGCGCTGGCTCATGACGTTGACGGCAGAGTCAAAGTCCAGGATATGCAGAATCGCGTGATTGATTTTCATATACGGCATTCCGTTCTAGATCGATTTCGGCACGAACCAGTATAGCGGTCGGGCCCGCCCCAGGCGCATCGAAGCTTGATGCATCGGGGACAGGTTGCTTTGCACCAATGGTTAGCGCAGGAGCTCGGACTGCCAAGCCTCGAGCTGTTCTGCCAAACTCTTGCCGGCAGCGGGCATGTCGATCTGGGGTCGTTTAGGCAGCAGTGCGCATTTAAGGATTGCCACGATGGTCTGCGAGACAAAGCGTCGCGTATCCTCGTCAAAGCCTTGCGCAGCCTGGAGCATCACGGGCAGGCTCTCGCGCAGATTCCCGGCGATATCCGCAAACCGCTCAGCACCCGTAGCCTCAAACACGGAGAACAACGCATCTACAAAACGCTCGCGCTCGCTAGGCGACACTGCAAGCAGCATCTCGCGAATGGAGCCATCAACGTATCGAGCACCGGCGGACAGGCGCTCACAGTACACGAAGTCGCGACCATCAACCACCCAGCTAAAGGGATTATGCTGCAGCAGGCTGAACTCGGTGCTCTCAACGATGGCATAGTCCTCCTGTGTCTCGAACATCATGCCAAAGATCGACGACCGAGGTAGCGTCTTGTCGATTCGACCGGAAAGATCGGCAAAGGCGTTGCCGTTCAGAAACTCCTCGACGAAGCCCGGACCATCATGGGAATACACCCGTTCAATTCGCTCACGGGCGACATCGGAGCACATCGCCGCACCGTACACCGCAAGGTTTCCACCCTTGGAATGACCTCCGCACAAAAGTGGCCCGTCAATCGCATCCACCGCCTCGTCCACATAACGCGCCGCGGATTCCTGGGCCGGCACAGGACACCGGAATGCCATGTTAAAGTCCTCTTTCCAGCCCACAATCGTGCTGTCGGTCCCCCGGAAGGAAAGATAGCTAAACCCCGCCGGAAATCGGAACGTCATAGCCGCAAATTGCTCCGTCGTCTCGGCATTACTCACAGTACGATAGCCGCAAACACGAACGCCACGGTAGCGAGGGCTTGCTGCCACGGCCTCCAACAAGGCCCTGCTCCCCTCCGGATCCCACAGGTCGCCAATCATGTCCCGGTAGCACTCGGCACGCAGCAGCTCGCGTACGTCTAGGCCCTGCCAGTTCGTCAGCTCCGCCATATCACCCGGCAAACGCAAATAGGACAACCACGCAAAGACCAGGCTATCCACCGCGCAGAACGGCCGTTCCTCAAACGGATCAAACGCCGTCTGGGCATAGGTCAAAAAACTAGGCGAATCCGACATGGCCCTCCCATCAACTATGCTGCATTGGGGTCAGGTTACTTTGCACCAAAAAGGCGCCCGGGCCGTGTGGGCTCGGACGCCTTCATTGTAGCTTTTCGCTCTAGCGAGCTTGATTTAGCAGGAGAAGTCGACGCTGTCGATGATGTCCTTGAGGGCCTTTGCGGAGGCGGTGAGCTCATGCTGCTCGTCATCGTTCAGCGGCACGGGGACGCGGCAGACAACGCCATCGCGGCCGACGACGGTCGGCATGGAGATGGCCAGATCGGACAGGCCATACTCGCCCACCATGAGCGAGGAGACAGGCAGAACGGTCTGCTCATCACGCATGACAGCGGTGCAGATGCGCTTGACGGCCATGGCGACGCCATAGTAGGTGGCGTGCTTCTTCTCGATGATGGTGTAGGCGGAGTTCTTGACGTCCTCGGCGATACGCTTCTCAGCAGCCTCATGCTCCAGGTGGCCGTGAAGCTCACAGAAGGTGTTCAGCGGAACGCCGGCAACCTGAGCGCTGGACCAAGCGACAAACTCGGAGTCGCCGTGCTCACCCATGACATAGGCCTGGACATCGCGCGGGTCGACCTCGACGTGGGCACCAAGCATCTGCTGCAGGCGGCCAGTGTCGAGCACGGTACCGGAACCGATGACGTGGCCCTCGGGCAGGCCGGACATCTTGATGGCGGCATAGGTCAGAACATCGACCGGGTTGGAGACGATGAGCAGAATGCCGTCGAAGCCGGACTTCTTAATCTCGGGGATAATGGACTTAAAGATGCTGACGTTCTTGTTGACCAGGTCCAGGCGGGTCTCACCGGGCTTCTGGGCAGCGCCAGCAGTGACGACGATCATGGCGGCGTCGGCGACATCGGAATAATCGCCGGCGTAGATCTTCATCGGCTCGGCAAACGTCATGCCGTGCGCGATATCCAGAGCCTCACCCTCAGCGCGGTTCTTGTCCACGTCGATGAGGACCATCTCGGAGAACAGACCACTCTGCATCAGCGCGAACGCCGAAGACGAACCGACGAAACCGCAGCCGACAATAGCGACCTTCTTCTCGTTAACCATTAGAAACTCCCATCTCTCTCCACAAACAAGCCGCCCGGGAACGACCCGAGCGGCTTGCCGTAATCCCAATACATCCAATCGGGACTTTGATTATGCTCCTATTCGCAGCCAAATATCGACCGTTTACCGAAATTATTTGCAGGATTCGTAAAATAACTGCACGAAATCGGTTTCGAGCTATTGACGAGCCGAAATAGCTTTCTAATACAGGCCCGCCTCGCGAATGGCCTCGACAGCCAAAGCGATCTGGTCGGGCGGCAGGACCAGCGCCATGCGCACATGCCCCTCGCCCGAAGGACCAAAGCTCGCGCCCGGCGTCACCACGACGCCGGCCTTCTCCATAAGCTCCTCGCAAAACGCCATGGAATCGGTGCGACCACCGGGAAGCTTGGCCCACACAAACATAGAGCCATGCGCGTTGGGACGCTCCCAGCCCAGGCCCTCAAGACCGTCGCACAGGGCATCGCGGCGCTCCTGGTACTTCAGACGCTGCGCCTCGACCTCATCGCGCGGACCGTTCAGGCAGGCGATGGCGGCCTTCTGGATCGGGAAGAACATACCGAAGTCGATCTGGCCGCGCAGCTTGGCAAAGGCAGAGACCACATCCTCGCGGCCGACCAAAAAGCCGATACGCGCACCGGTGACGTTAAACGACTTGGAGAGCGAGAAGAACTCAACGCCCACCTCGAGCGCGCCGGGATACTGCAAGAAGCTGCCGCCCGGCTCGCCGTCGAACACGATGTCGGAGTACGCGTTGTCATGGACGATGAGCAGGTCGTGCTCGCGGGCGAAAGCGATGATCTCCTCGTAGACCTCGGGCGTACCCACCGAGCCGACCGGGTTCGCGGGCAGCGACACGATCATATATTTGGCACGATCAGCAACCTCGGGATCGATACCCGCCACATAGGGCAGGTAATTATGCTCGGCAACCAGCGGATAGTATTCGAGCTTGGCATCGGCGATCTTGGCACCCGCCTCAAAGACCGGGTAGCACGGATCGGGAACCAGAATGGTGTCACCCGGATCGAGCAGGGCCAGGCCCAAATGGCCCACGCCCTCCTGCGTGCCGTTGCACGACTGCACCATAGACGGCGTAATGCCCGAAACGCCAAAGCGGCGCTCATAGTAATCGCACACGGCCTGCTTGAGTTCGGGCAGGTCGCGCAGGGCGTACTTCCACATCTCGGGATCCTGGGCGGCTTGTGTGAGCGCCTCGACCACGTGGTCATACGGCTTAAAGTCGGGCGTGCCCACGCTCATGTTGTAAATGGTCTTGCCCTGAGCCTTCAGCGCGAGAAGTTTGTTGTTGAGCGAGGCGAAGACCTCCGCGCCAAAGCGATCGAGACGCTGCGATGCCTGCATGGTGCCACCTTTCGATATAAAAAAACGCGGCGCTCCGACAAGAGCGCCGCGCGATACGGGCCATCAGATTGCAAAAGTGTAACGCTTGCCACCCCCGTATTGGTTCAATTTAGCCAACCTTAGTCAATTGGATTGAGCGCGTCGATCTGCGCAAGCCACAGACGCGAGCTGGCGTCACTCGGCATACGCCAATCGCCGCGCGGGCTGAGCGTCACCGAGCCCACCTTAGGACCATCGGGCAGGCAGCTGCGCTTAAACTGCTGGGCAAAAAAGCGACGGTAGAACGTACGCAGCCACGTGTGGACGGTCTTGGCGTCGTAGACGCCCTCGAAGCTCTTGAGCGCCATGCGGTAGATCTTGCCCGGCTCAAAGCCAAAACGCAGCAGGTAGTAGAGGAAGTAGTCGTGCAGCTCGTACGGGCCCACCAAATCCTCAGTCTTCTGCGCAATCTCGCCGTCGCCCGTGGGCGGCAGAAGCTCGGGGGACACCGGTGTATCGAGGATGTCGAGCAGCGTCTCGGCAATACGCCCGCCAAAGACATCAGCCGCATAGCGCACCAGATGGCGCACAAGCGTCTTGGGCACGCTCGCGTTGACGGCATACATGCTCATGTGGTCGCCGTTATAGGTAGCCCAACCGAGTGCCAGCTCCGACAGGTCGCCGGTGCCGATGACAAAGCCGCCAGCCTGGTTGGCCAGGTCCATCAGAATCTGCGTACGCTCGCGGGCTTGGCTGTTCTCGTAAGTCACGTCCTGCACGGCCGGATCGTGCTCAATGTCCTTGAAGTGCTGCTCCACGGCCGCGTGGATCGAAACCTCGCGGAAGCTCACACCAAGGTCGCGAGCGAGCGACTCGGCATTCGACTTGGTACGATGCGTCGTGCCAAAGCCGGGCATGGACACGGCAGTGATGCCTGTGCGCGGCAGCCCCAGCGCATCAAAGGCACGCACGGTCACAAGCAGTGCCAACGTGGAGTCCAGGCCGCCCGAAAGACCGATGACAGCCGCCTTGGTACCCGTATGGGCAAGGCGGGTCTTGAGACCCGCAGTCTGCAGGTCGAGGATGGTCTCGCAGCGCTCGGCCAGGTCGCCATGGTCGGCCGGCACAAAGGGCGCGCGCGGGAAAACGCGGTCGATATCGCAGGCATCGCGCAGGACAGGCTCTTCGGCCAACACACCCTCAAACGAAAACTCAACGGTCGTGTCCTCCGGCGCATCGTCCGCGCGTGTCCACGTCGTCGAGCGGCGGCGCTCGGCAACCAGGCGGTCAAGGTCAACATCGGCGACGGCCATGTCGCAGGTAAGCAGTTTGGTGGCGGCCAGCTTAGAGCCGTTTTCGTAGACGAGGTTCTCGCCCGCAAAGACCATGTCGGTCGTGGACTCGCCCTCGCTCGCATCGGCGTAGACATAGGCGCAGTACAGGCGCGCACTCTGATTGGAGATAAGGCTGCGGCGGTAATCCGCCTTGCCGATAATCTCGTCCGAGGCCGACGGGTTGAGAATCACCGTCGCACCGGCAAGCGCCATCTCGGTCGAAGGGGGTGCCGGCACCCACAGGTCCTCACAGACTTCAACGCCCAGCACCAGGTCCTCGGCGCCTTCATCACAGCAACGGTAGACAAGCCCCGAACCCAGCGGGACCGGACCCTGACCGGCAAATTCAACCCACACGGGATCCGCAGGCGCCGGAGCAAACCAACGGCGCTCATAGAACTCGCCATAGTTGGGCAGATACTTCTTGGCCGTGAGGCCCAAAAGCTCGCCCGCGCAGCACACGGCGGCGCAGTTGTAGATATTCTCGGCAACTGCAACGGGAAGACCGATGGTAAAGACGACCGGCAACTCACGGGTTTCATCAAGGATGTGCACAAGTGCCGCCTCGCAGGCATGCAGCAGTGTGCGGTTATGGAACAGATCGGCCGCGGTATAGCCGCACAGATTAAGCTCGGGCAACACCAACGCGCGAATGCCGCGCTCGGCAGCTCTGCGAACAGCTGCCAGCGCAACCTCGGCATTACCCTCGACATCGGCCACGCGAATCTGCGGCGACGCCGCCGCCACACGCAAAAAGCCATCGTTCTTATTAGCCGAAACGCAGCATTGCCTTGTTGATCTGGACACTGGAGGCCCCTTCTACCCTGAGATTCAGTCTAACGGACGTTCACATATCTCTAACTAGCCAAAGCAACCTCTCAGTTTACTGAGACGCCAACCTGTGCTAAGAGCATGTATTCCAAAAATATCTTTAATTAAAAAAGGAGAAATCGATAATCGACTTCTCCTTTAAGCGAGGCAAGTTAATTCCGAAACTAATGGCAGAATTTATCCATGTAGTCCTCAAAGTCGAACACTTCTACCACGACGCCCTCTTCCTGAGACTCTTTCAGTTGCTCCAAGAGATCTTTGTTAATAACGTCCATGCAGAAACCTCCTCTATCTAATCAATTGTAGTATATCTGCTTTCATGCAATTATCAACCAACTTGTTTAATTGCTCCTCGTTTGTCGATAGTCCCTCTTTTTTCAAAATGTCGCGCACCTCGTTCTTAGTAATCGGCTTTTCAAACAACGAAAGCAAAGCGAACGAAAAATCATTAACCGCACACATTCTATGGGTGGCACAACTCAGCAGTACTCTTAACCCCTCTTTTGAGCGTCCGACTTCTTTAACAAACGAACTTTTAACCAATTGAAAACCGTTATCGTGCATTACATAATCGGCATCGATATTTGTATTCAGCAATCCATAATGCAACAGTTCTTCTATCGCCCTTGTCAGCTCGAGGTCGCCCTGATCAAGAATAAGAGAAATGCTACAATCGGCCTCCAATAAACGGGCCAACTTAAGGTATACCAACTGGGAAACAGCATAGACATGATGGTATTCAGAATTATAGAAGTAGGCAAATGGCTCAACGAGCACGACAGAGGTCTTGGAATCCAGCCAGATTCGATCAGCTGGATTTAGACTAGTTAGCCGTCGCTTTACTTTGGTCAAATGTCCCTTATACCTGACAGCGTGAATAGAATCTAGGATCCAGGTCACCTCTGAAATATGAAGCCGCTGGGGCAAGTCAATTGTGTCGCTACCGTTTATGACCTCTTGCATATAAAAATCAATATGATGCTCATCAGATAAGGATTTTGCTTCATTTAAAGTTAAACCAGTGCCTGAAACATAATCCACTTCGAGGCGCAAATCCTCATATTGGGACTTCGGCATTACAGAGACACCATACTTATCGGGATGATTCCAAACATCCGACCCCATAACGAGACCAAAATTCGTAAATCCTCTCGTGGAATATGGAACACCACATACCTGTTTTGAATAATTCAAAACATTCTCTGTATAAGCTAAGGTGTTCAGAGCCTCTTCTTTAGTTTCGGTCGGAAAGCCAATCATAAAAAATAGATGAACAGGAATACCCGCATTGAGACAATCATGGACATTGCGATCAATCCAATCAACTCTCGTGTTCTTCTTCATTAGATCAAGAACTCTTTGGTTGTATGACTCGAGGCCAAACTGAATCTGCCTACATCCACTTTGGTATATCTTGTTAAAAACTTCTGTACTTAGGGTTGGAGAGAACCTCGTTTCTCCATGCCAGAAAAACGTTTTTCCCGATGCGTTTATTTCATCCGCGAGTTGCTCCATTCTTTTGCCTTCGAATGTTTCATCCACAAAAGAGAAAACTCTCGTGCCGTATTTTTCATTTAACCGACACATTATTTCAAATACTCTCGATATAGGCATCTTTCGGTAACAACCACCGGTAGCACCGGGAATGGTGCAGAAGGCGCAATGATTAAAACACTGCCTAGAGGAATAAACCGGCAATATTAACTCAGGCATGAAGTATTTAGAAAGGGCGAAGCCATCGAAATCGGGAACTGTATCGTTGATAAATGTTTGCTCAATCCGATGGTTT
This sequence comes from uncultured Collinsella sp., assembly GCA_958444075.1. Taxonomy (GTDB): domain Bacteria; phylum Actinomycetota; class Coriobacteriia; order Coriobacteriales; family Coriobacteriaceae; genus Collinsella. The sequence continues at coordinate 13,845 of CAUCNB010000043.1, forward strand.
TTATATATCTTTCCACCTTTAGCATGGCAAAGGTTTGGAACACAGTCGAGATTGTCATCACCAGAGTCAAGAGCCTCAAGAAGACGTGCAAGCGGCTCTTCGCCGTCATACATCATTATCGAATCAATGTATTCAAAAAAGGGATGCCATTCTTTCATGCAGTCATCTGCTAAACGAGTAATGTAATTGCCGCCCAATGAGACGTGTTTAACAGATGGACATTCTTCCTTAATCAGTTTCGCTAACGTAACTGCAGAAATCAATTGGAAACAGCCGCTCACCGAAATCCCAATAAACTCGAATTTTTCCCTCTGAATACGCTTAAGAAAGGCAGTTTCATAGAAGGAAATAAACGGATTATGCAAGGTATCCGCAAGCGATTTCATTATTTCTGGTGTCGAATAATAATCATAGGGCAGATCTATGGAGTTGAACGTGTATTTAACTCCATATGAGACGTGATTTATGATATAGAGTGCATTTCTAAAAATGTTTTCAGCATATTGTCTTTCTTTTAGATTAAAGTATCTCTTCGATCTGAAAATATCTTTTGCCTCGTCAACATTAAGTGCCGACTTTTGTATCAACTCGATTGTTAATTGAACATTCGAACTAAACGAATCCTTTGATTCCCGATACCTTTTACAGCACTCTTCGACATGTCTAAAAGATAGGAGGTCATCGTAAAATTCCACGTTTAAGTCAACAATGTCAACTTTGTATTGTTCAACCTCTTGAAGATATGACTTCAAAACAGGCAAGGCAAGATACGGCCCCACTGGACTCCATCCTGGGGGAAATACTAAAAGCGTTTTAGGCATATCAACGTCACATCTTTCGCAAATAATTCAATTGAAACACAACTACCATCATAATTGAAAATACACCAAGTCCTGTAACGAGAATTGAGAACATCGCGATGCTCGTGAACAGCGAAACAAGAAGTGTTGAAATAACAACAGCAACCGATTGCAAAGACTCCCTAATTGAAAACAGGCTTATCGATTCAGATCCGTCTCTCGCCAAATCCTGCAGCGATGTTATGAGAAGCACATCTTGAATGGCGTTTCCGGCACCGACGATAAAAAGGAAAATAAACGATATCCCAGACGCATAGCGATAGCCAAACGCCAGATACGCACCGAGCGCAAGATACGTCACAAAACAATATGATTTAACGCAATCGGAACCACTGATTAAACGACCATATATTGTATTTCCGAACAACAGTCCGATTGTAAGACTACTCTGAAGGAATCCGTATTGTATCGATGACGAGTCAAATTGCAATTGCGCTATAGCTGGCAAAAGAGAATTCAGAGAGCCGAATGCCACGCCACTAGAAATATCGATTAATAGGAAACCAATTGCCAAGTGCTTCGCGCTAAGATCACTAAATGCAGTCCTGTTTTTTTCATTTTTGCTTATTCCCTCTTTATCATTAACCTCGATAACCGACGGAACATCTCGCAGCAACCAGAACGACGCGGCAAAAGAAAGCGCGTCTAATGCAAGAACAGCCTCCGCCCCAAATTGAGCGACAACAAAACCGCCGGCAACTGGCCCCAGAACCATCATCAAATTCTGCAGGAACCCAAACGAATTATTAATTACGTCGCGATTGATACTATTCGTATTGGCTCTTAACAACGAGTAAAAGCAGGGCATTTCTACCGTTCGGCAAAGCGATACCGCGCACGTAATAGCAAACATACTCCATTTACTATCAACAAAAATATAGCAAACGAATAATCCCGCGCGAATTAAGTCTGCCAATCTCATGGCCTGCAGTGTCCCGATACCCATCTTCTGAGGCAGCTGCGCGAGCGCAACTGAAAACAGAGAGGGGGCAAATCTGCAGCAGACCATCAAAGCAGTTGCAGAAACATCGTGAGTTACCTCGTAAATCAGCATTGGCAAAGCAATATTCGCACACCAATTGCCTATTTCGCTTATCCCTCTAGCAATATATAGGACCCGAACCGGACGGCTAGCTCTCAATACCGTGAACATCACGATTAACCTCGTATTTCAGGCCTCGTTCATCCCTTAATAGGAATCCATAATCAACCAAGTACCGCCTCAACACGGCATAATCAGGATAGAGCTGTGACAGCACACGATTAACCTGAAGCTCCGTATAACTTGTATTTAATTCAAAGAAAGAGACGGCCCATAGCAGCATGATTCTTTTATAGCTTTCCTTTTTTGGAATTGAAACCAGCTCGCCATTCTTGAGAAATCGTTTTTTAAAGTCTATTAGCTCATCCATTCACATGCTCCATTTCATACGCATCTAATACTAAAAATGCATACGCTTTAGGTCATCGCATTCAGCTTCTTTATTTGAACTAAACTCGAACTAATCTAAATTATTTGCTCAGACACTCTTCGAAAGCTCGTTTTTCACTCTGAGTAAAATGCCCTTCCCAGTCAGCCCACGAACAGGAAGGCAACTCACAACGAGCGGAGTCGAAGCCCTCTGCCGTCGGTCGCTCAAAATGCACGATAACCTTTTCAATATCGCCATCTGTAATCAGGTCAGAATGAATGACCTCGGTTCCATCTTCGAATGTCATATACGGGTACATCACGTAAACCACCTCGCAAACATAAATCCAGTTTAGCATCAAGCTATTGCACCAAAGACAGCAGGCCCCCTTGATGAGTTGATGGTATCTGTTAAATGTCACGTATGATTCACATCTGGTGGGTACCCTGATGGCTACACGAAACGAAGCAGATTTACACCGGGAGGACCCCGTATGACAACCAAGTACACCGACGCGCCGCGCACGCGCGTCATGACGCCGGCATCGCTCAACAACGGCGTGCACGAGAACCATTCCATCGGACAGACCATGGCCATCGCGCCCAAAAAGGGCCTGTTCGATGACATTTCCATTCCCCAGATCATCGCCGGCGCCGCAGCTGCCGCCACGAGCGTGGCGCTTGCCTCCAAGATTGGTATCGCTGGTTCAGTAATTGGTGCCGCCGTGAGCTCGGTCATCACCGTTGTGTCCTCGCAGGTCTACCGCCACTTTATCTCTGCCAGCGCCGAAGCCCTCAAAGGTACGCACGCCGCCGTCGACTACCCCGCCGGCGCCTATGAGCCCGTTGAGCTTAATGCCGAGGAGCACCTGGGCGGCGCCGCGACTACGCAGGAGATGCGTCAGGTCGCGGGACGCGCGACCACGGCGCGCGTCGCCCCCAACAGCCTGCGCGCCAAGGCGGCGGAAGAGCGCAGCCAGACGCAAAAGAAGGTCATCATCTTCTCGATCGCCATCGCCATCGTCGCGGTTATCGCCTGTACCGGCGCCATCCTTATTACCACCGCCGGTGAGGGTCTGGGCGAGCGCCCCGAGCCAATCCTTTCGTCGCGCACGACCGAGAGCGATGCAAATGGCACCACCCAGTCGCAGGATCAGCAGGCACAGACGGACGACACGCAAGACAATTCTACCTCTGCCGATTCGTCCGCGAACACCCAAAACCAATCGCAGGGTACCGATTCCTCTACGGCCAACAGTGGCACGCCGTCCGGCACGACCGACTCAAGTCAAACGACTGACGGTTCGCAGCCGAGCACGGGCGGTCAGACGAGCGACACCACTTCGGGAACGGGCACAGCAGACAGCAGCAACACCAACAGCTCGAACAGCTCGAGCGGAACCGCGTCCGGCACGGCATCCGACAACTCGAGCCAAGGCACGGCATCGGGCAACTAAGCACATTTTCCTCTCATAGATAACCGACCTGTATAACGGGCGCGAACCGGCAACGGTCGCGCCCGCTTGCCTTGGGCGCCGAGGTGGCACGCCCCGTGCGATGGTAAGATGCTTTGGTGTGTAAAGAGGAGATTTGCCATGAGCAAGACAATAGTTAAGCCCACGCTATCGCTGGGCAACCACATCTATCTATATCGTCTGCTGCGCGATGCGATTGGGTGCGGCAAGCAAACGTTTATGACGCAGGTCGAGGAGACGCTCGCCGCCGGCGACATGGCCGCTTATGACCTGGGCTTCGAGTCCACGCGCGAGCTGCTCGAGGAGCTCGATGACTGCATCAAGCTGACTGTCTTTAAGGGCGGTCGCCTGTATGCCACCGTCATCGCCAACGAGGCCTGGGATACCGCCCTTGCCAAAGGCGAGGACAAGCCCAAGGCAGCCAAGGGCGCCAAGCAGTCCTACAAAAAGAAAAAGCGCGGCGAGAAGGACCTCAAGGCCGTACGTCCCAAGCACGTTAAGCATCCCGAGCCCGTGGCCGAAGTCGCTCCGGAACCCGAGCCCGAGACAGAGATCGAAGTCGCTATTGAGGTAACAGCAGAAGCCGAAACCGAAATCGCCGCCACGACCGATCCCGAAGTCATATCCGAGCAGGAAGCAACTGTGGAGCTCAACGAAGCGCCCAAGTCGACAACCGAAGAAGCCGCTGACCAACCCGAGACGCCTGCGTTCCAAAACAGCGATGTCTTTGGCAACGAGGCCGAGGACGATCAGTCCGACGAGCCCGCCGATCAAGGCGCTACCGAATCGGCACCGGAGCCCGAGACGCCGCAGCCCGCCATCTCGCTCACGGTCGTCTATGACCCCGAGAACGCCAACGCCGGCATCACCACCATGGCCTCCACACCGATCGAGGCAAAGCCGTCTGTCGAGGCAGAGGACGCCCCGCAAGCCGACGCCAAAACCGAGACTGAAGACACATCCGTCTCCGTGGAACCGACAGATTCCGCAGTTAAGCCAGAACCGGCGCCCGAGTCTGCACCCGTCATCGAGTCCGCATCCGCACCTGTCTATGACCAAATTCCCGCACCGGTACCGGCTTCGGTACCCGCAGCAGCACCGGCCCCCGCACCCACAGCACCGAC
>CAUCNB010000044.1:0-18707 GCA_958444075.1 uncultured Collinsella sp.
TCTCGGAAGGCACGTGCAGACCTTTCGTCATGGCCTCCTACCTTTCTTTCGGGCCCTTGTCAGGGCCGATTCGTTAGCGCCCCTCCGTGTGAGGCGTTATTGCTGACGACATATTTATATCCAAAATCAGCCCATACTTCCACCTTGCCCCCGAACGGTTTTTTATGGGGGGTGAACGGCATACACATATACTTCACGCATGGCACACTTTGATATAATAAAGTGTATTTACGTGCTAAAACGCGTTTTCAGTCCAAATAGCAAATGGAACTTAACTTTATTAAACCACCCTCAAATTGCATATTTCTAATAAAGCTATGAATAGAATCAGCGATTCATGCCGCGTCTCAACCATTTTCATTTTTATTCAGAAAAAAGTTTGTCCTATTCATTTCTGGTAAACAAATTACCGTTTACCAGACGCTTGATACCGTTCACCGGAAGCTCAGTATAAGGCCCAGCGGATACCGACTCGCTTTACGGCCCCATTTGTAACAACTTGATTTCTCGGTATGGAAAAACGGACCCGCTTCACTAGGGAAACGGGTCCGTTTTCGATTATCTTCGGCCAATTTGGATAAGGCCCTCGAAAATCGTCGGAATCCTAGCGATCGAACTCCGCCAGTGCCTCGCCCAAATGCCTCAGGCCCTCGCGAAGAACGTCTTCACTCGCGCAGTAGCCCAGACGCGCGCCGCAGGGAAGCTCAAAGCGGCTGCCGGGAACCAGCAGCACTCCCCTCTCGGCCAACAGGCGCTTGCAGAACTCCTCATCGTCCTCGGGAATATCCAGCTGGATAAACGAGGTGGACACGCCCTGCGGGGCCGTCCAGGAGACACGATGCTGCGTATCGATCCAAGCCTGCGCGATATCGCGATTGCCAAACACAATCTTGCGGTTGCGCTCGAGAATCTTGTCCTTGTGCTCAAGCACGTAGGTCGCTAGGGCGTCGTTGAACACGCCGCCGCAGATCATGGTGTAGTCACGATACGTGCGGATGCGGTTGGAAACCTCTTCGTCGGCCACGACCCAGCCCACGCGGGCCGCAGGCGTCGAATAGGTCTTGGACACCGAGTTGGTGACGATAGCCTTCTCGTACACGTCAGCCATCGACATAAAGGACTCGGTGTTCTCGAGCGGCAGATACACCTCGTCGCACAGCACGTAGGCGCCCACCGAACGGGCGATCTCGGCAATCTGGCCGAGCGTATCGGCATCGAGCACCGTACCGATGGGATTCGATGCGTTATTGATGCAAATGAGCTTGGTGTTGGGGCGCACCGAGCGCTTGAGCTCCTCGATATCGGGCTTCCAGCCGAGCTCCTCGCGAAGCTCCCAATACTCGACCTCGGCACCGAGCGTACGCGGAATCTCATAGAGCGGCGCATAGGTAGGCCACTCGGCAATCACGTGATCGCCGGGCTCGACAACAGCCATGATGGCATTGAGGTTAGCACCCGTACAGCCATTGGTCTGCAAAATGTGATCGGGATTGACCTCGCGACGATACAGCTTGGCGACTTCGGCCTTAAACTCCGGCGAACCCTCGATCCAGCCGTAATTCATCTTCTCGCGATCCAGGCGCTCGTAGAACGTAGCACCGTCCTGCTCGTCAAGTGCGCGAAGCTCACCCATGGTCAGCGACGAGATCGTCGACTGAGCGATATCCCAGGTAGCACTCTTCTCCCAAACGTTGAGCCATTCCTCAACGCCAATTGTCTTGATGTCCATGGCCACCTTATCCGTTGTTAATTTAACGTCATTAAACATGAATGGGACGGTGCGAAAGATCCGCATCGTCCCATTGGGAGACATCTAATGGCAGCTAGATGTTTGTAGTAAGACCTGTACGGGTCTTTGAAAACCTTAGAGGTCCTCGCGCCAGAAGGGCATGCTCATGCAGCGCGGGCCGCCGCGGCCGCGGGAGAGCTCGGCGGAGGGCACGACGAGAAGGTCCAGGCCCTCCTTGTACAGCACGTCGTTGGTGACGGTGTTGCGGGCGTAGACGCAGATCTTGCCGGGCTCGACGCACAGGGTGTTGGAGCCGTCGTTCCACTGCTCGCGGGAGGCCGCGATCGGGTCGCCGCCGCCGCAGGGGATCAGCTTGACCTGGTCGACGCCGGTGGCGTCCTCCAGGACGTGCTCGAGGGTGTCCTCGATCAGGCGGATGTTCACGTCGCCCGGGTTCTTGCCGGCGGTCAGCTCGTAGACGCGCAGGGTGCCCATGATGGCGGGGTGGATCGTGAACTTATCGACGTCGATCTGGGTGAAGACCGTGTCGAGGTGCATGAAGGCGCGCGAGACGGGGATGTCGAAGGCCAGGATGCGCTCGACCTTGGAGTCGGAGTTCCAGAAGATGTTCTGGGCCATGACGTCGATGGCGGCCGCCTGGGTGCGCTGGGAGATGCCGACGGCGAGGGTCTTCTCGTTGATGTTCAGCACGTCGCCGCCCTCGGTGTGGAACTGGCAGTCGCGGCGGAAGTACAGGGAGACGTCCTTGTAGTCGGGGTGGTACTTGAAGACGTACTTGCCGTACAGGGTCTCGCGGTTGCGGGTGACCGAGTACATGCGGTTGAGGTTGACGCCCTCGCCGACGACCGCGAACGGGTCGCGGGTGAAGTAGAGGTTGGGCATCGGGTCGATGATCAGGTCGGACTCGGACTCGGAGTTGACCAGGGAGTCGAGGGTCGTGGACGCCGTGAGGGGCATGTCGATCTCGGCCTTGGTCATGCCGGCCATGGTCTTCTTGACGAACTCGAGGTTGTCCTCGATGGAGTCCAGCTTCTCGCGGACGATCTGCGGCATGTGCTGGCCGCGGATGCCCGCCTCGGCGATGTACTGGTCGGTGAACTCGGCGCGGGCGCCGGGGACCTGGTCGAACACCTCGGCGACGAGGTTCTCGAGGTAGAGCACCTCGACGCCCTGGTCCCTCAGGATCTGGGCGAAGGTGTCGTGCTCCTGCTGCGCGACCTCAAGGAACGGGACGTCGTCGAACAGGAGTCGCTCGAGCTCGTCGGGCGGCAGGTTGAGGAGCTCGTCGCCGGGACGGTGCAGGCAGACCTTCCTGAGCTTGCCGATCTCGGAAGGCACGTGCAGACCTTTCGTCATGGCCTCCTACCTTTCTTTCGGGCCTTACTGGCCGAATGTATCAGCGCCCCTCCATATGGGACGCTGCTTGCTGACAGCTCTAGTTATATCCAAATTCCAACCGTAATTCCACCTCGCCCCCGAACGGTCAACAAAGTTCGATGAACGGTATATCGAATATGATTCTCCCATAATGCACTTCGGCGTTCTAAAGTAGCTTTTCTAAGGTAAATGCTCTTTTTTCTTAAAAATCATTCGCAATTACAACTCCAATCTTTCGATTAAGAATTGCATATCTAAAACGGTTTTATGTATATAAATGACGCTTGTTCGTGTTTCTGTCTGTATTCGATGATATTCAGCTACCTATCATTCTTATTCACACATACTCACCAGTTGAGTGAGGATATAGACCGTTTTTCACAACGCGAAGGGCGTCAGCTCTATGGCTTGTCAGCGTAAGAAGTAGGTAAAGATACCGTTCACGCGATACGTCCGTGCCATAGGTCGACTAAATTGAGACAATAGTGAATAGTGTTAGGCTACCGTCCCCTGTGGGGACTGAACGGACAGATGCATATGCCGAGCAAAATCGAAAAGAAGCAAGCCGCCGCAAAGCTGCGCAAACCGCCGCGCGACTTCTCGTATACGCAAAACCGAGAGCTCAGCTGGCTACGCTTTGACAACCGCGTGCTCGACGAAGCCTTCGATGAGTCCGTGCCGCTGTTCGAGCGCCTTAAGTTCGTCTCGATCTTCGAGTCCAACCTCGACGAGTTCCTTATGGTCCGTGTAGGTGGTCTGTCCGACCTGGCCGAGCTCAAAAAACAGCCTGTCGACAACAAAAGCAATATGACCGCCTCTGAGCAGGTCGATGCTGTTATGGCCGAAATGCCCGAGCTCCTTACCCGTTGGGAGTCAATCTTCAAAAGTATCGAGGGCAAGCTCGACACCTTGGGCGTTCACCGCGCTCGCATCGATTCGCTTACGCCCGAGGAGCGCACCTTTGTAACCCGCTACTTCCAGGCCTACGTGTCGCCGGTCATCTCGCCGCTGGTGATCGACCCGCGCCACCCCTTCCCCAACCTGCGTAACGGCGCACTCTACCTGGCCTGTGGCCTGGACGGCGTCACCGACGAGGAAAGCCTGCTGGGCCTGATCGAGATTCCCGCCTCGATGAACCGCGTGGTCGAGATCCCCTCGCCCACCGGCACCTACTCCTACATTCTGCTCGAGGACGTCATCCTCGCCTGCCTGGACAGCTGCTTTGGCTCCTATAAGCCGCTCGACCGCGCGCTCATCCGCGTCACCCGCAACGCCGACATCGATCCCGACGGTGAGGGCGTCGAGGAGGAAGAGGACTATCGCCAGCATATGAAGCGCATCCTCAAGAAGCGCCTGCGCCTGCAGCCGGTGGTGCTCGCGGTCTCGGGGTCGCTCGAGAAGGCGACGCTCAAGACCATCCGCAAGGCGCTCGAGCTTTCGCGCCGCTCTGTCTTTACCTGCGATATCCCGCTCGACCTAGGCTACGTCTTTGGCATTGAGGGCAAGATTCCCGAGCACCTGCGCAACGAGCTGCTCTTTACACCGTTTAAGCCGCAGCCCAACCCCACCATCGATATGACCCGCTCCATCCGCGAGCAGGTACTTCAGCACGACAAGCTGCTCTTTTATCCCTATGAGGCCATGAACCCCTTCCTGGATCTGGTGCACGAGGCCGCCTACGACCCCGAGTGCATCTCACTGCGCATCACGCTCTACCGCGTGGCCAAGCAGAGCCGCCTGTGCGAGTCACTGATCGATGCCGCCGAGAACGGCAAAGAGGTCACGGTGCTCATGGAGCTCCGCGCGCGCTTTGACGAGCAGAACAACATCGAGTGGGCCGAGCGCCTGGAAGAGGCCGGCTGCACCGTCATCTACGGCTCCGAGGGCTTTAAGTGCCACTCCAAGATCTGCCAGCTCACCTATCGCGAGGGCATGGCGCTAACGCGCCTGACGCTGCTGGGCACCGGCAACTTTAACGAGAAGACGGCCAAACTCTACAGCGACTTTATGCTCATGACCGCTCACCCCGGCATCGGCGAGGACGCCAACCTGTTCTTCCGCAACCTGTCGCTGGGCAACCTGCGCGGCGATTACCGCTTCCTGGGTGTGGCGCCCGTCGGACTGAAACCGCTCATCATGCGCGGGCTTGACCGCGAGATCCAGCGCGCCCTCGCCGGCGAGCCCGCCCGCGTGTTCTTTAAACTCAACTCGCTCACCGACCGCGAGGTCATCGACAAGATCGCCGAGGCATCGTGCGCAGGAGTCCGCGTGGACATGATCATCCGCGGCATCTCGTGCCTCAAGCCGGGCGTTCCTGGCAAGACCGAGAACGTGCATGTCCGTTCTATCGTCGGACGCTTTTTGGAGCATGCGCGCGTTTACGCCTTTGGCGTGGACTCGGACATGATCTATCTGAGCTCGGCCGACATGATGACACGCAACACCGAGCACCGCGTGGAGATCGCCTTCCCCGTGCTCGACCCCACCTGCCGCGCCCTGGTGCACGAGTACATGAGCATGCAGCTGCGCGACAACGTGAAGGCCCGCAGCCTCACGAGCGACGGCACCTGGGTCCCCGTGGAGCGCGCAGAGGGTGAGAAACCCTTCAACTCGCAGGAAGCCCTGCTGGAGCGTGCCTACCGCAACGCCGAGGCCGCGCCCGAGCCCGTCATTGAGGCAAAGCCCGCCCCTGCTCCTAAGCCGCAGCCGGCCACACCCGAGGTTCAGAAGGTCCAGGCGACCGTCATTGAGCCCGAGCCCGCACCTGCACCTCAGCCCGAGCCGCAGGCAGCTAAGCCCGCACCCGAGACGAGCGCCCGTCGCGATAAGCCCGCCGGCAAGACCAAGGCCATCGAGCGCCATCGCCCCGGTCGTGTGCGCATGGGCCTGGGCCTGATCGGCCTGGGTCTTAAGACGCTCATTACCGGCAAGACGAAATAGTCGTTTGTAGAAGCAGTTTGTAGAAGCGCCCCGCATTTGAGGAAAGCCTCGGATGCGGGGCGCTTTTCCCTGCTACCATGGTGCGAGCAACAACACGAATGACAGGCAGGGATATGAAGCTCACTATAGAATCGATGACCTACGGCGCCGACGGGCTGGCGCACGCCGACAACGGCAAAGCCGTCTTTGTGCAGGGTGCCGTGGCAGGCGACACCGTCGAGGCCGAGGTCGTACAGGACGGCAAGTCGTTCATGCGCGCCCGCACCACCGAGATTCTGGAGCCGAGCCCCGATCGCATTCAGCCCCCCTGCCCCTACGTGGGCATCTGCGGCGGCTGCTCGTGGGGCAATCTCTCACGCACGGCACAGCTCGCCGCCAAGGAGCAAAACCTGCGCTCCACGCTCGAGCGCATCGGCAAGTTCGCTCCTGAGCAGGTCGATGAGTTGGTGCAGCCCATCTGCCACACCAAGGACGACTGGGGCTACCGCAATAAAATCGAGCTCGAACCGACCGTCGTCAACGGTCGCGTGCGCCTTGGCATGCACGGTGTCGACCCCAGCAAAATCGTGACCGTCGATGCGTGCCCGCTGTTCGATAAACGTTTTCCCAAGGCGCTCAAATCGGTCGTCGGCGCACTCAACTATCTAAGCGGCAGCCATGACTTAGGGCTCGAACGCGTGGGCATTCGCGCATCGCGCCGCACCAAGGCGCTCGAGGTTGCACTCTGGACGCCCACAGGCTCTTTTCCGCGCTCGCAAGTCTCGCGCGTGCTGGCAGACGCCGCACACCCCACGAGCATAGTGCGCGTTATGAGCAAGGGTGAGAAGAAGGCCCGCCGCGTCTCCAAGGTTGAGATGCTCGCCGGAGAGGGCTCATGGACCGAGATTATCGCCGAGGGTCAGATGCGCTTGTCTGCCCCGTCTTTTTTCCAAGTCAACACCAAGGGTGCTGAGATTTTGATCGAGCTTGTCATGGAAGCGCTCGACCCGCAAGAAGACGAGCTTGCCGTGGACCTGTACTGCGGCGCCGGAACCTTTACCCTGCCGCTCGCCCGCCGCTGCGACTTCGTCGCCGCCGTCGAGGCCTACGGCCCGGCCGTGCGCGACCTGCGCCGTAACCTCGAGATCAACAAGCTCGATAACGTCGACGTCATTGGCGGAGACGCGGTGCGCGAGTTCCCCGACCAGGATGCCGACGTCTTGGTGGTCGACCCGCCGCGCGCAGGCCTCGCCCCCGAGGCGATCGACCTTATCGCCAGCACGAGCGCTCGCGATGTCGCCTACGTGAGCTGCGACCCCGCCACCCTGGCACGCGACCTTAAGCGCTTTGTCGAGGAAGGTACCTTCTCCCCCGTCAAGATCACGCCGGTCGATCTGTTCCCGCAAACCTTCCACTGCGAAACCGTCGTCCACCTCAAGCGCAACTAGACTGTTTGCCCCAGACCACGCCCGATGATTTTTCTGGCACGGGGATAAAAATAGATTTGCTCCGAATGATTATTTAATCCCCGTCCCGAAATTGAACCGCCCCTCATTTCTTGAACATTAGAAATGGGGGCTTCTTTATGGACGGGAGAGTCAGGCACGACGCCACGCTGAGGACTCTTGCAGCAGAGCTTTGCGACAGGGGGTGCGGGCGCGCCGAAGGCCGAAGGGCGCCCGGACCCGGCCGGGGCCGGCGGCGCGCGAGGGCGAGCTCTTGCGACGGAGCTGCTGCCCGGGCGCCTGAAGGACGAGCTCTACAGGAACCGGACTTGGCGGAGCTTCGAGGAGTTCAAGCGGGACCTCCACGCCTACACCGTTCACTGGAACAAGAGGAGGCAGGTTAAGCAAAAGGGATTGACCCCGGAGGAGTTCCGAAATCAGTCCCCATGTGCGGCATAGGCCGCTAATTGACCCGTCCAAGTATCGGGGCGCAGTTCATTTCAGCGCCGCCCGAGAAAGCTAAACGCCTTCTGGCAGGTTGTCCCGGGCCGAGGGCGGCCACCTTGATCGCCCTCGGCCCTCACCCACCTCATCTGCTCCTCAATTACATAGAGCTGATTGAGGAGGGCGCAGGCTAGCGGGTGCCTTCCTCATCGTCGTTGGGCCGGTAGGTGATGAACTCGATAACAAAGGCCAGGACGGCAGAGACGAGCGAGGCGATGATCGCGAAGATCATGTGGGAGATCCCGGCGCCACCAGGGGTCCCGTCGATAAAGTTGAGCAGGTTGAAGACGCCGAGGCCGCCCGAGATGTACATGAGAGCGCCAGTCATTCCCACGATGGCGCCGCCCACGGCGGAGCTCAGGCATGCCACGACGAACGCGCGCTTGTTGGGGAGGGCGATGCCGTAGATGCCCGGCTCGGTGACGCCGAAGAAGAAGGCGGAGATCATCGCGGGAAGGGCGATGCCGCGGAAGCGCTCGTCCTTGTTTCTGAGGTACATAGCAAAGATGACCGCTCCGAGTGCGAACCCGTGGCCGATGGTGGCGGCGAGCACGCTATCGTGACCGAGGGTGTTCAGGTTCATGATGGAGATGGGGATGAGGCTCCAGTGGAAGCCGAAGATGACGAGGCACATCCACAGTCCGCCGACTAGGGCGCTGCCCAGGACGGAACCAACCACGGGGAGCTGGAAGATGAACGAGAACGCCGCGCTCAGCAGGTTGGTGATGAGGGTGGCCACCGGGCCGATGATGAGGTAGCCCAAGACGATGGAGACCGTCATCGTGGCGAGCGGGACAAGGAACATCTTGAGCGCAGCCGGCATCCAGCTCTTGAGCCAGCGCTCAAGGATAGAGCCGAACCACACCATGAGAAGGACGGGGATCACCGAGCTCACGTAGCCGGACACGGGCATGATGATGGGGATCCCGAGGGCGGTGGCGTACCACGAGAACGTGCCGGCCACGCCGAGGTCGATGCTGCCGAGCGCCTCGCCCGAGGTCAGGGCGACCATCGTCGGGTAGAGGAGCGCCACGCCGATTGCCACACCGGTGAACTCGTTCATGCGGAACTTGCGCGCGGCACTGAACGCCAGGGCGACGGGAAGGAAGTAGAAGAAGCCGTCAGCCACGGTGTAGAGCAGCGTGTAGAGGCCGTCGTTTGCAAAGTCCGGGACGAAGTAGGTGATGAGGGCAAGCAGTCCCTTCATGATGCCTGCGGCGGCAAGCGGTCCCAGGATGGGCTGGAAGATGCCAGAGATGAGGTCGATGATGACGGAGGCCACGGTCTTCTCGCCCTGGGGCTCGTCGTCGGCGCTTGCGCCGCTCGAGAAGTTGCCGGCCTCCAGGACCGCGTCGTAGACGTCCTCGACGATGTTACCCACGACCACCTGGTACTGGCCGTTGGCCTGGATGACCTGGATGACGCCCTTGAGGGCCTCGATCTTGGCCGTGTTGGCGCGGGACTCGTCCTTGAGCTTGAAGCGCACGCGCGTGATGCAGTGCGCGACGCTGGCGACGTTCTCAGCGCCGCCTACGTTCTCGAGTATGGATCTGGCCAGGTCGTCGTATTTTTCAGCCATTATTTTCTCCTTAGTGATATTGCCCGGGTGGTTAGCCCAGGTCGCCTCCGTTGGTGGCGATGGCCTGTTGATACCAGTAGAAGCTCTTCTTGCGCCTGCGCTCGAGCGTGCCGTTGCCCAGGTTGTCGCGGTCCACGTAGATGAAGCCGTAGCGCTTCTCCATCTCGCCGGAGCCCGCGCTCACGAGGTCGATCGGCCCCCAGGTGGTGTAGCCGAGCATCTCGACGCCGTCCTGCTCGATAGCGTCGCGCATGGCCTCGATGTGCTCGCGCAGGTAGGCGATGCGGTAGTCATCCTCGATCGTGCCGTCGGGAAGCACCTCGTCATAGGCGCCGAGGCCGTTCTCCACCACAAAGAGCGGCTTCTGGTAGCGGTCCCAGAGGTCGTTGATCGTGATGCGGAACCCCAGCGGGTCGATGACCCAGCCCCAGTCGCTCGTGCGCACGTAGGGGTTCTCTACGCCGGCGAAGGCGTTGCCCTCGGCGACGCCGCCCACGGAATCGGGGTCGCCCGCGGTACAGCGCGAGGAGTAGTAGCTAAACGAGATGAAGTCGACGGTGTTCTCCGCAAGGATGCGCTCGTCCTCGGCGGTCATGCCCACGTCGATGCCCTCGCGCTCGAGCATCTTGAGCGCGTAGCCGGGGTAGTGCCCGCGTGCCTGCACGTCCACGAAGAAGAGGTCCTCCTGGTTCTTGACCTGCGCTGCACGGACGTCCTCGGGACGACAGGAGTAGGGGTAGTAGCTTCCCGCGGCGAGCATGCAGCCAACCTTGTTCTCCGGGTCGACCTCGTGGGCGATCTTGGTGGCCCAGGCGCTCGCCACGAGCTCGTTGTGCGCGGCGCGGTACTCGGCCTCGCGGGCATTCTCCCCGGGCTCGAGGACGATGCCGGCACCCATGAAGGGACGGTGCAAGATCATGTTCATCTCGTTGAACGTGATCCACCAATGCACGAGGCCGCGGTAGCGGTTGAAGAGCACCTTCACGAGCCGCTTGTAGAGCTCGATGAGGGCGCGGTTTCGCCAGGCGCCGTACTTCTTGACGAGGTGGATGGGGCAGTCGAAGTGTGTGATGGTCACGAGGGGCTCGATCCTGTGCTCGCGGCAGCAGCGGAACACGTCCTCGTAGAAGGCGAGCCCGGCCTCGTTGGGCTCCTCCTCGTCGCCATTGGGGAAGATGCGGCTCCAGGCAATGGAGAGGCGAAAGACCTTAAAGCCCATCTCCGCGAAGAGGGCTATGTCCTCGCGGTAGTGGTGGTAGAAGTCGATGCCCGTCTGGGCCGGGTAGTAGTACCCGGGCTCAAAGTCGAGCATGCGCCTCAGGCCGCGACTTACGTCGTTGCGCTCCGACCCGTGTGGGATGACGTCGACATTGGCAAGGCCGCGGCCGCCCTCGTCATAACCTCCCTCGCATTGGTTAGCAGCGGTGGCTCCTCCCCAAAGGAACCCTTTTGGAAATGGCATGGTGCCTCCTTCTCTCTGGCGCCCCCACCTCTGCGGGGACGCTTTATAACGTCCTTGCGACCTCACGCGCCGGGCCCGTGGCCCTTTCCCCGATGCGCGCGGGCCGCCCGTGAAGGGGTGACTAGCTGACGGCTTGTCCTGCGGCGGCGCGACGTGCCTCCCGGCCTCCAAGCAGGGAGGGGACCTGTGCCAGGCACACGCCGGCGAGGATGATGGCGACGCCCAGCCACTCGACGACGCCGAGCGGCTCGCCGAGGACGATCATGGCGATAAGCAGGCCGGCGGGGAGTTCCGCGGCGGCCATGACAGTGGAGAGACCCGCGGGCAGATGCGGAGAGCCCATGCCGAAGAGCAAGACCGGGCAGAGCATGCCAAAGAAGCCGGCGATGACGGCAAAGGGCAGGATGCCCTGGGCGAGGACGCCCGAGACGACGTAGTCCGGGCACACCGTGAGCGACATAACCACGGAGCCCGCGCACACGATGACGCCGCGCTGCTCGGACGAGCAGGGGGCCTCGACCTTGCCGGAGAGGGTGACAAAGAGGGAGCAGGACACGGCCGCCCCCAGCGCGCAGAGCAGGGCCACGGGGTCGTACCCGGTGATGCCGGTCTTGTAAACGCCGCTCGCGAACACCGTTCCGAAGACGATGGCCAGGGCGGAGGCCACTTGGAGGGGCCTCGGCGGCCGGCGCGTCATGACGGTCTGCCACACGAGCCCCAGCCACGTGAACTGGAAGAGGAGCGTGAGCGCCACCGGGGCGGGCAGCACGCTCATGGCGTAGCAGTAGAGGATTGAGGTGAGGCAGGTGAGGGCTCCCAGGCCCATGAGCTTAAGGGCGAGCTTCCAGCCCACGCGCTGCCAGCGGTGCCCGAGTGCGTGCCCTGCGAGCGTGGCGAGGGCGAAGAAGAGGCAGCCGAGCCACGCTTGGCTCGCCACCACCTGTGCCGAGGTGAAGCCCGCGGCGTAGGCGAGCTTGTAGGTCGTGGCCATCGCGCCGTAGCAGGCGCCGCCCGCAAAGACCTGGAGCGCCGCCTTGGCCTGTCCCGCGCCCGTGGCTCCCGCCCCGGCGGCCTGTTGCTTGATTGTGTTTGTTCCTGCCATTAGGCTCCCTTCCGTCTGCTGTCTTGCAGACGCACGTCTCGTGCGTCTGTTCCCTGCAGTCGGAAGGTGGGCTCGTGCGGTCTTCTGGCGGTGCATGTGGCACCTGCTGCCAAGACGAAAAAAGCCACGCAACCGACTGCTCGGTTGCGTGGCAAAAAGGTGGCTAGCGCCCAGAAAAGTCCACGCGTTTTTAGACTGGGACAAAGTACTACAACAGGTGAGATTCTGTCAAGAAAAACCGAGGAAAAAAGTGAGCCTCTGCCCGCCGTACCTGTGGCGGTCGTTCACCGAACGGGGCGGTGCTGTTGGGGACTGTCTCGATCCGTAACAGTTGGGGCTAGTTTTGGTCGATGGATGTTACAGATTGAGATTGTTGAGGATGGGTGGGGGTAGCTAATTCGGACGGGGCTATTTTAAACACTGGGAAATCGAGCGTGGAAAGCGGGGGTCTTCGGGGTATAAGACGGCTAATTGTATGCCGTTTTTTGAAAGGAACCCTTATGCCCAGCGTTGCCGTTCTTGCCGCCGATGGCTTTGAAACGATTGAATGCCTGACCATGGTCGATGTCATGCGTCGCGGCGGCGTGCGCGCCACGCTCGTCTCGATCATGCCCACGCGCGAGGTCGTAAGCTCGCTGCAGATTCCCGTAACCTGCGACGCACTCTTTGACGAGATCAACTTTGACGAGTACGACTGCGTCGTGCTGCCCGGCGGCCTGCCCGGCGCCACCAACCTGCGCGCCGACCAGCGCGTCTGCGACGTAGTCTGCGAGTTCGCCGCGACCAAGCATGTTGCCGCCATCTGCGCCGCCCCGTTTATCCTGGGCGAGCTTGACCTGCTCGAGGGACGCCACGCCACGTGCTTCCCCGGCTTTGAGAAGAGCTTCCCCGAGGGTGCCTATACCGGCGACAAGGTCACACACGACGGCAACATCATCACCGCCAGCGGCATGGCCCAGTCGCTCCCCTTTGCGCTTGAGCTGCTGCGTACGCTCGCCGGCGACAAGGCTGTCGAGAAGGTTGCCGAGGGCATTCAGCTATGATTTTGGCTTCGCAATCACCGCGCCGCATCGAGTTGATGCGCGAAGCGGGCTACGACATCCGCGTCATTCCCGCTGACATCGACGAGACTCCTTTTGATGACGAGGCCCCGCTTACGCTTGTCGAGCGCTTGGCTCGCGCTAAGGCTGCCGCCGTTGCCGCCGAGCACGCCGATCCCAGAGAGCTGACCATCGCGGCCGACACCATCGTCACCTTCGATGGCAAGATTTTGGGTAAGCCGGCAAACGAGGACGAAGCCCGTACCATGCTCCACGAGCTCTCCGGGCGCACGCATCAGGTCGCAACCGGCGTCTGCATCGTTAGAGCCGGAGACGCCACAGCCCCGCACGCCGCCGAGAGCCTGTCGTTTGTCGATGTGACCGACGTGACGTTCTATGAGCTCACCGACGAGCAGATTGAGCGCTACGTCGCCTCGGGCGAGCCCATGGACAAAGCCGGCGCCTACGGCATCCAGGGCGTCGGCGGGCGCATGCTCGTGCATGATATTTCGGGCGACTTCTACAACGTGGTGGGCCTGCCCATCGCTCGCGTCGCGCGTGCGATTCAAAAACTATCGTAATTGCATCTGGCGCTGGGTATCCCCCAGCGCCTACAATTTCGGCGTACCGTACGGATCCCGACCGGGCATAAGGCCCGGCGGAAAACCGATAGGAGTAAAACATGGATACACTGCTTGAGGCCATTGACGTTTGCGATGTCGATGGCTTTTGCTTTGGCAACTACACGGACGAGGAGGCCGGCACCGGTTGCACCGTAATCGTGGCAACCGAGGGCGCCACCGGCGGTGTTGACGTTCGCGGCGGTGCCCCGGCATCGCGCGAGACCGACCTACTGCGTCCCGAGAACACTGTGGACAAGGTCCACGCCGTCTGCCTTTCGGGTGGATCGGCCTTTGGCCTGGAGGCCGCAAGCGGCGTCGCCCGCGAGCTCGAGAGCCGCGGCATCGGCCTTCCCGTCGGCCCCACGCAGGTGCCCATCGTGTGCTCCAGCTGCATCTTCGACCTCGCCTTTGGCGACCCCGCCGTACGCCCCAACATTGAGGCTGGCATCTCCGCCGTGCGCGAGGCGCTCGACAACACCCCCACCACGCTCGAGCAGGGCAATGTAGGTGCCGGCACCGGTGCCACCGTGGGCAAGCTCATGGGCCCCGCCACCTGCATGAAGGCCGGCCTGGGCGCTGCCGCCGTGGCACTCGGCCCTGTTAAGGTGGGTGCCGTGGTCTCGGTCAACGCCTGCGGCAATATCGTCGACCCCTTCACCGGTGAATGGGTCGCTGGTATGCGCGCCGCAGCAGATAGCGATCAGATCGTCGACATGGAGCTCGCGGCCTTTGCCGCCGCCAGCTCTATGCAGATGCCGCTCGACCGCACCAACACCACCATCAGCTGCATCGTCACCAATGTGGAGCTCACCAAGGCCCAGGCCACCAAGGTGTCCCAAATGGCCGCAGACGCCTATGCGCACGCCATTCGCCCCACACACACCACAAACGACGGCGACACCATCTACACCCTCGCTAGCGGCAAACTAGACGCTCAGACAAGCGCCGCCGTACCCCTAGACCTACTGGGCATGCTCGCCGTAAGGGCCCTACAGACCGCCATCGTAAACGGAGCCAAAACCGCCAAAACCTCCCACGGCATCCCGGGTGCCGCGAAGTAAACTAACTCGTCCGGTTGCCCGGCAGGTCTTGGTTATGTTTGTTGCTCTACAGTCCTATGCAAGACGAAGGCCACATTAAGTGGCCTTCTTTGCATGCGGAACTCGCGACAAACGTAGCGTCCGCCCGCCTCCGACCGACTACCAACCAAATTCTTTTCAGCCCAGGCCCCTTTGTACCACGCGTCGAAGATCTTCAAATTCAGCTTGCTGACATAAAGCGAGACATAGCAGAGGACCCCTGGTCCTTAACTTGATACGAGTTCCGCACGCAAAGGAGGCGCCAGTGGCGCCTCCGTCTTGCGCAGGACTGTTCGAAGTAGCAAGTTAAGGACCAGGGGTCCCCGTTACCCGAGCATTTCTGTGCTAGTTGAATTTGAAGATCTTTGAGGCAAGATGGTATAGGCCGAGTGTGGTTTTGTCTCCGGCCCGTCCATGCAGGTTGGTAAAGAATCCGACCACGCCGTAGCGAGCGCGACGATACATGCGCTCGTCGTACTCCTTCAGGTCCTTCCACAGCGTCTTCAGGCGCTCATCGGCACAATCTTCCTCGGAAAGCTTGGTGAGCACCGAGCAAATCGCCATCATCATGGTGAAGTAGCCCATCATGTACGAACGCAGACGCGAGGACTCAACGTCCTGGTACAGGTGGAACGATTCCATCATGATGCGCGTTACGCGGAACTGCTGGCCCAGGCGCTTGACCATCGTGGCCTCATTGACGCTCTGGCCCTCGCGACCGATAAAGTAGCGATAGAGGTCGATGTCGGCGTAGTACATGGTCTTGCAGCGCGGCAGCGGCACGTATGCGTAGATATTATCCACGTAGAAGGTGTGTGCCGGCATAGGCAGATTGGACTCGCGCAGTACGTCGGTGCGATAGCACAGGCTGTGCATGAGCAGGTTCTGATCGGGACGGAAGTGTCCGATCTGGTCCCAAGAGAAAATCTTTTTGCGCGGCAGGGCAAACTTGTAGCCAATAGCGGTATGCGTGCCCTCGTAAACCTTCTCGTACACGTAGTTCGAGATAAACAGGTCGACGCGCTGGTCGCGCTCCTCAAAGCCACGCAGAATCGACAGCATGGTCGAAAGCGCCGCACCGTCGAGCCAGTCGTCCGAGTCAACGACCTTATAGTACGTACCATGCGCCTCACGCAGGCCCGAGAGGACGGCGATACCGTGGCCGCCATTCTCCTGGTGCACCGCGCGGATGATTCCAGGATAACGGGCCTCCCACTCGTCGGCCTTGGCGGCCGTCTCGTCCTTGGAGCCGTCGTCCACCACAATAATCTCGATATCGGTGGCGTAATTGCCCCCCTCCAAGATGGAGGTGATGCAATGGTCCATGTCCTTGGCGGCGTTATATGAGGGAATACCGAATGTTATGACTTTATGCATGGCAGGCGATAATCTCATCCGAAAGATCGAGGGCAGAATTGGTCACGGCGTCCATATCGTAGTAACGATACTCGGCCAGACGACCCACCGGGTGGAAGTTCGTCAGGTTCTGGACGCGCTCAAGATAGCGCTCGTAGAGCTCACGGTTCTCGGGCTCCAGGATAGCGTAGTACGGCGTCTCGCCCGAGCCGGGCGTATATGCCTTGGAGTACTCCTTCATGATGGTGGTCTTGCCGGGCAAAACCTGACCGGTCATGTTCTTGAACTCAGTGATGCGCGTATAGTCCTCGCTCGTGGTGTAGTTGACGGTGCCCACGGGCTGGAACTGGTCCATATCGAGCGTCTCGAACTTCATATCGAGCGTGCGGTACGGCAGAGCGCCCAGGTCGAGGTTGAACAGCTCGTCGAGTGGACCGGTGTAGACGATCTCGCCACCATAGACCTTGCCGTCGATCTTGACGGTGGTCTCGTCGATTTCAAAGAGGTCACGGGCGTCTACGTCACAGAATACGTCGATCAGATCGTGATCGAGCATATGCTCGAACAGCGCGGTATAGCCGTCCTGCGGCATGCCCTGGAAAGGAGCCTGCGGGAAGTAGCGATCGTCATCGCCCACAAAGACGGGAACGCGGCCGGTGATCGAGGGGTCGATCTGGTCGGGCGTCTGGCCCCACTGCTTCATGGTGTAATGCAAAAAGACATTCTCGTAGACATAATCGGCGACCTCGGCAAGATCCGGGTCGTTCTTCTTGCGCAGCTCCATAATGGGCACCTTGACGTCCTTGCCAAAAGTCTCCACGAGCTTCTGATACAGCTCCTCGCCGCGCTCATCGCCAAAGGCGAGCTTGAGGCTCGCGTGGTTAAAGGGCACGGGCATAAGGGTGCCGTTGATGTTGGCGAGCACCTTGTGCTGGTAGTCCGTCCACTTGGTAAAGCGCGACAGGAAGTTATGGACGCGCTCGTTAAAAGTGTGATAGATGTGCGGACCGTACTCGTGGACCAGGATTCCGGCCTCGTCAGCGCAGTCGTAGGCATTACCCGCGATGTGGCCGCGACGCTCCAAAACGGCAACACGATAGCCGATAGTTTCGGCAAGACGGCGGGCGCAAACGGCACCGGCATAACCGGCGCCGACAACGATCATGTCATACGCACCGGCATTAAAGCCTTCAGGCAGGCCTGAGGTAATCTGCATCGATACTCCTTGTCAAAAGCCACACGCTTTTTAACTGGGCTTTTTCTCGAACATACGTCGAGACATATTTATCAGAGCGATTATAGCGCTAATGCGTCCTATAATGAGCTTGCCACACAAGGAAAGCTCAAGCACCGCGGCGTACATAATTGTAAGGTAAACCCGCTAGCAGCGGGTTTATTCGTGTACAGCCGAGGGCCTGGAGCTTAGCGAAACGCTTGTAAGGAGTATCATGAGCGATTTCCTAAACCGTATGAAGTCTGCCGCCAAGGCCGACCTTAAGACCATCGTCCTGCCCGAGGGCGAGGATCCGCGTACCATCGTCGCGGCAAACAAAATCATCGAGGAGGGCCTGGCCAACATCGTCATCCTGGGCGATCCCAACGAGATCAACGTCCCCGGCGCCACCGTCATCGATCCGCGCAACGCCGAGAAGCACGAGGAGTACGCGCAGAAGTTTGCCGAGCTCCGCGCCAAGAAGGGCGTTACCATCGAACAGGCTCGCGCCCAGGTGATGGACGCCACCTACTTTGGCACCATGATGGTCAAGATGGGCGACGCCGACGGCCTGGTCTCCGGTGCCTGTCACTCCACCGCCGACACCCTGCGCCCCGCGCTGCAGATCCTCAAGACCGCTCCGGGCACCAAGCTGGTCTCGGCCTTCTTCGTGATGTGCACCGACACCCCGCAGTTCGGTACCGACGGCACGCTGATCTTCGCCGACTGCGGCCTCAACATCAACCCGTCCTCCGACGAGCTCTCCGAGATCGCCATCGCCTCGGCCCACTCCTGGTCCACCTTTATGGGCAGCGTCGAACCGCACGTGGCCATGCTCTCCTACTCCACCATGGGCTCCGCCGGTGGCGAGGTCGCCAAGAAGGTCCAGGAGGCCGTGAAGTTCTGCAAGGAGAAGGCACCCGAGCTCGCCATCGATGGCGACCTGCAGCTCGATGCCGCTATCGTC
Source organism: uncultured Collinsella sp. (assembly GCA_958444075.1). GTDB lineage: Bacteria > Actinomycetota > Coriobacteriia > Coriobacteriales > Coriobacteriaceae > Collinsella. The sequence continues at coordinate 18,417 of CAUCNB010000044.1, forward strand.
CCCACCGTCGCCCAGCTCAAGGCTCCCGGCTCCTCCGTCGCCGGTAAGGCCAACGTGCTCGTGTTCCCCGACCTCGAGGCCGGCAACATCGGCTACAAGCTGGTCCAGCGCTTCGCCGGCGCCGACGCTTACGGCCCCATTCTGCAGGGCATCGCCAAGCCGGTCAACGACCTGTCGCGCGGCTGCTCTGCCGACGACATCGTGGGTGTCGTGGCCATCACCGCCGTCCAGGCTCAGATGGCTGAGTAGCCTACATATCCCCTCGGGACCCTACAGGGCAAAGCTCTGAAA
>CAUCNB010000045.1:0-16521 GCA_958444075.1 uncultured Collinsella sp.
GCCGTCGATAGGCACGCGCTCGCCGGGCTTGACCACGATCACGGTGCCGACGGCGATGTCATCGGGGAAGACCTGCTCGAGCGTGCCGTCGGGCTGCTCGACGTTAGCATAGTCGGGCGCGATGTCCATCATGGCACTAATCGACTTGCGGCTCTTGCCCACGGCGTATGCCTGGAACAACTCGCCGACCTGGTAGAACAGCATGACAGCGGCGCCTTCGGCCATGTGCGGGTCGGTGTCGGGGAAGAGCACCATGGCAAACGCGCCGATGGTCGCGACGGCCATGAGGAAGCTCTCGTCGAAGGCCTTGCCGCGGCGGATGTTATTGAATGCCTTTTGCAGTACGTCGTAGCCGGCAATCAAAAACGGCACGAGGAACAGCGCGAAGCTGGCGTAGATGTTGCCGGGCTCCCCAAATGCGATAGTGAGGGCGCCGAGCTCGTCGAGGGCATAAACAACGGCAAAAATGCCCAGTGCTACCAGGATGCGGTTGCGCTTGTGCTCAAGGGACTCTTTCTTCTTGCGCTTCTTCTTTTTCTTTTTGGGATCGGCGGCTGCCATGATTCAAACCTCCCATTTGAGTGTATGAACACTTGCTCATATAATTTCGCGAGCAAAGGCCGCGGCAAGCGCGGCCTTGCAGGTCAACGTATGCGCGGGTTAGAGAATGATTTCGCAGTCTGGCTCGGCGTCGGCGGTGAATTCAACGACGCGGTCCAGGACCTCGTCGTACTTGGCGTCGTCGGCTTCGAGCGTCAGCTTCTGGGTCATAAAGTTGACCGAAACGGACTTGACGCCCTCGAGCTTGGCAAGTTCGTCCTGAAGCTCGCGCGCGCAGTTGGCGCAATCGATCTCGTCGAGCTTAAACTGCTTTTTCATGGTGGGTTCCTTTCCCTATGTTAGCGGTCTGGGTGCCGGCCGCGCTGATACCGTGGGTGATTGCTATTCGCAGATATGGCTCATGCCCTGGTTGAGCATGGTGTAGACGTGATCGTCGGCGAGCGAGTAGAGAATGTTGCGGCCGTCGCGGCGGAACTTGACCAGGTGCGACTGCTTAAGCGTGCGCAGCTGGTGCGACACCGCAGACTGCGAGGTTGCGGTCGCCTCGGCGATGTCGGCCACGCAGAGCTCGCGGCCCATGAGGGCATAGAGAATCTTGATGCGCGTGGTGTCGCTGAAGACCTTGAACAGGTCGGCAAGGTCGTAGAGAAGCTCCTCGTCGGGAAGGTCCTCGGGCGAGCAGGTGGTGGGGATCACGGGCTCGGTGGCCTCGATGTCGGGTTTCGTTTCATCAACGCGGATGCTCATTGCAATATCCTTTCATATGAACATGCGCTCATATAACTTATTTCCAATTATATGAGCGCATGTTCATATGTCAATGACGTTCAGGTAATTCGTCGCACAAAATGATGGAGAATAGTGGACGAGATTCCGGACTGAGCTGTTTTGATAGCCGATGCCGGGGTGGGTGCCCCCGCGCCGTGCAAAAATTGGAGTATTCTGCAACTATAGGGGGTCCGTTAATCTATTCTAGGCCAAATAAAGCCGCTCAAGAGTTATCCAAGGGCGGTCAACAGACAAGGTCTTCCTCAAATGTTGCCTAACGTTCCCGTTCGATAGCGTTTTTGTTTCTCATTTGGATTAACTTGTGGGTGCTGGAGGGCCGACCCTGCTGAATACTCGCAATTTTGCACATCGCTAGGGTACCCACCTTGTTAGCCGGTCTAGCTTCCGGCCCCGAAGATTCTGCCCTCGGGCGCGAGGCTGCTTATTTGGGCAAATGATGGGCTGTCGGATTCGACAGTCTGCATGTCATCGATTGCCGGAACTTCATTTATTGTCGGGTCATCCAGCGTGATACCTTCGAGTGTTGCTTTTTCGAGGTCGATTCGTTGACGATCTTCGGAATCCTGGCGAAGCTGCTTCTGAATTCGCTTTTTCTCTTCTATAAACCTTCTGAGCACAAACTGTCTCAGGTCCTCTTGCATGATTTGAAAGTCTTTTGGCAGACGCGAGGGGCGTATGCCCTCTTTCCGTTGGATCGCCTCCATGACCCTAACGAAAGCGCTGGCATGCATAAAGGAATAACGACTGACGGTGATGATTCCGTATCCCATGGACGCAAGCGCATTCTTGCGCTCCTCATCGATGGCGCGGTCTTCTTCCGCGTCATGATAAAACCCGTTGTATTCAATGTCTGTGCGAGATTTCTTTAGATACGCATCCATAAAGAACTTTTTGCGTCTCGTGAGATTCTTTGCGGCAGCGGTGACCTGCACCTCGTAATCGGTCTCAATTCCCTTAATACCAAGCCCTCCTTCGCTTTTGGGCAGCGTTAGCATCATGACAAAGGCCGTTTCCATAGGAGACCGGCATCCGTCGCGCACACATTGGATCGCCTTTCGGGCAAGGGCCAGACCGTCGCATCTGGTAATGGAATTAAAGAACTGTTTCAACCTCTCGGTCGAGGTGAGCGCGAAACGCTCGTTATAAGAGGTGGAAGAGCCGGTTCCAAGGGAGTAAACGCCGCACAATTCAAAGTAGTACTCCACCAGTTCGCGAAAAGGGAGATAGGTGGCGGCCTGAAGTGCGCAAAGCTCAACGCCAACAATGAAGATGCCATCTTTGAGCTCTATAAAGCGTGAGTTCGAGAATCGTTTTGACGAAACGTGGCATTGACAGTTCATTGCATAGCGCGCATTCCTGCGATCAAATACCATTACCTCGAGGCAATCATTTGCGTCAGGGGAAACATCGTGTTTGGTGAGCCATTCTGCGGCTGCGTCAAGGAGCGTTCCGGTGGGACATGATCCGTAAATCGCGGCAGGGTTACAGGGCTCGGTGTCTTTCGCAGACGCCGAATGCGCGGCCTGGTAGACCGCTTTTGCAGTGGTATGTGACAATACGATACTCATGGTATATATCGTGTCAGCTAATGCCGTGTTGATGGCGCTGAGTGGGAAAGTCGTTTTAGGGGCCTAACCAAATGCTGTCCAAAAGCTTGACGCAATTATGGGTTGGCACGCCTAAAATCAATGTTATCGCAGCTTAGCTATAGCATATAAAAACTCAATTGCTGCACATTTGATATCGATGCATCGCCATCCGACAACGAATTACGTGTCGGGAATTGGCCGAAATCGTTCAAAATGAGGGTTCAGAATTTGTGATGGCAGATCTATCTGTGGAACGTAGGGCGGCCCCGCTGCGGTGTTTCCCGCTGCGAGGCCGCTCGTGAGCAAGCAGTGTTTGTCGCAGGCGTTGCTATTTCGCGAATAGGTTCTTGAGGTTGAACTCGGCCTGTACCGTGCGGAGCATGAGGTCGGTGTCGTCCAGACCCAGATGCTGCTCGTTGGCGTCGGGCGCGAGGGTGCCGCGACGGCGTGCCCAGTTCTCGAGCGCGGCGGGGGCGGACTCGCGGGGGAGCGAGCGCACGTCGGCGTCCAGGCTGCGGCAGATCTGGCGCGAGTCGATGACGATGATCTTACCCGCGCGGCGTGCCTCGGCGTAGCCGTCCAGGTGGATCTTGAACCAGCTGTCCTCAAACGCGGCGTTGTGTGCCATGTACGGGTACTTCTTCATGAGCTTGAGCAGCTGCTTCTGCAGTTCCTTGTTCTCGCGGAACGGCTTTTTGCCGTCGATGTCGTTCCAGGTGATGTGGTGGATATTCGACAGCGGTACATCCTCGCCGCGGTAGATGTCGGGCAGGCCACAGTAGTGCGCCTCGGCGTCGTGCGGGATGGCGTCGCTGGTGAGTTCCATGATCTCCCAGCCGACGTTGATGATATAACCGCGTTCGGGTGCACGGCCGGTGGTCTCGATGTCGACACCGAGCACGGTGCCCTGGATGGGCTTGCGGGCGTAGGCCACGCCGAGCGCGTCGCGGTCGCCGCGGATTTCGCGCATAACGGACGCGGCGGTGCGCTTTTGCATCTTGCCGATGGCGGCGCAGGTGTCGGCGTCGGACAGGCCGCGCGAGAGCGTCGCGGGCGTCACGTTGCGCAGGCGTGCCTCGCCAATCTGGTCGCACAGGTCGCGGTTGCGGTCGGCCAGGTCGCGCACGGTGGCAAAGTCGAAGCCGGGGTCGCCCTCGGCAGTAAAGTACTCGGTCTCGAGCACCTTGAGGGCCTCCTCGCCCTTCTGGCGCTCGGACTCCATGGCGCCGTGGTCGCCGTAGATAAACATGGGGATAAACGGCTGGCGCTCGTATTCGAGTGCTTGCGATACGTTCATATGCTACTCCTTGGACGAGCCGCGTTGTGCGGCTCGAGGTTACTGAGTTATGGCGAGATGATAGTTTACCATAGGCAACTATTGGCACCGCGCCCGGGACAACTACAATACCCTAGTTGACCGCTAGGACTTTTACAATGCTGCCGAAAGACACGAAAGGTTCCATCCGTCATGGATTTACTGATTGATATTCTGCTCGACGCCGGCAAGGACACGCTGTCGCTGGTGCCGTTTTTGTTGGTGACGTATCTTGCTCTCGAGACACTTGAGCACGTTGCGGGCGACCGCGTCAACGGCGCTATCAAGCGCGCCGGCGCTGCGGGTCCCGTGGTTGGCTCGCTGCTGGGCATGGTGCCGCAGTGCGGCTTTTCGGCCATGGCGGCCACGCTGTACGCCGGCCGTGTCGTGACCTTGGGCACGTTGGTGGCGGTGTTCCTTTCGACCTCCGACGAGATGCTGCCGCTGTTGCTTGCCGAGCAGGTTCCCGTGCAGACTATGGCGATGCTTTTGGCTTCGAAAGCGCTTATCGCACTGGTCACGGGTTTTATCGTGGACGCTGCCATTCGCGGCCTGCGCCGTAACGCCCGCGCGCACGCGGCGATTCGCCGTACCGTGCTGGGAACCGCGGCCAATCCGGCCCACGTGAACTGCGCGCACGACGACCACAGCGGCGGTGACATCATCGACGAGGTGGCCGAGGCGGGCGTGAGCGCCGACCACATCCACGAGCTGTGCGAGCGCGACCATTGCGGATGTGATGAAGACGAAGACGAGCACGAACACGGACATGGCCACGATCACGGTCATGAGGGCGAACATGAACACCATGATGGTCACGGTCACTCTCACTCCCACGAAGGGACGCCTGTCCTGTCGATCATCCGCAGTGCGATCTCGCACACCGTGCAGGTCTCGGTATTCATTTTTCTGGTGACGCTGATTCTGGTCGCCGTGCTCGAGACGTTCGGCGAGTCCGCGATCGAGCAGTTCCTGCGCGGCAACGAGACACTCGCTGTCCTGGGTTCGGCGCTTGTCGGGCTGATTCCCAATTGCTCGGCGAGCGTGGTCATTACACAGCTGTATCTGGAAGGCGCGCTGCAACTGGCGCCGATGCTCGCCGGCACGCTCATTTCCGCCGGCGTGGGTTATCTGGTGCTGTTCCGCACCAACCGCAGCGCCCGCGAAAATGCCGTGTTCCTGATCATGATGTACGTCATCGGCGCTGGCTGGGGCCTTATCCTTTCCGCCTTTGGGTTCTAAGTGGATGTTTGGGGCATGCCGTAAAACTAGGACATGCCATAAATTCCACCGCCATGACCTGGGCGTTGGATGCGCGTCAATCGGCAAAACAAAAATGTAGATTATTAGGCATGTCCCAAAAACCTACGTTGGTTAGTGCAGCAACTCGGTGAGGTTGCGTTTAAAGCGGGCGCGGTCTTCGCTGGTAAATGCTGCCGGACCGCGAGTGCGTCCGCCGGCGCGGCGTACCTTCTTTTCCTCGTGGCGAATAAACAGCTGCATGTCGATGGTTGCTTTGTCGTAGACGCGCCCGCGCACACCGATAGCGGCGGCATCGCGCCCGAGCACCATGCTCGCCAAGCCAATGTCCTGCGTCACGACCACGTCGCCCGCCTGCAGGCGTTCGACAATGGCAAAGTCGGCGCTGTCGGCGCCCACGCTCACGTCGAGCGTCGTGATCCAAAAGCCGCGTCGCGCGTGCTCGGCATCGCGCGGGTCGTCGCGGCGAATGTGCCGTTCCAGGTTTTGCGTGCTGTTGCCGGCGATAACAACGGCGACGCCCGCCCGCCGCGCGCAGTCAATCGACTCGCGCGTGACCGGGCAGGCGTCGGCATCAATAAAGAGCGTCTTTGGCATCTAGCGCACCAGTTTGCCAAACTGAATGGCGCGAACAATGAGCGTCACGCCAAACACCAGCAGCGCGGCACCGCTAAAGATGACGAGCATCTTGGCCGACCACAGCGGATAGATAAACACGAACATGCCCGCGATGATGGAGAGCGCGCCGCTCAGGATGGCGAGGGCGCGGTTGGCGGAAAGCTCGGATTCCAGAATCGACATGACGCCCTCGACGATCCAGCCAAAGCCGGCGACGACCACCACGAGCGTGGTGAGCGTCGCGGTCGAGAAGGCCTGGTTGCGCAGGATTATGACGCCGCCCAGAATGATGAGCAGGTTGGAGATGATGCTCGTAACGCGCCAGCCGGTGGGCAGCAGCGGCTCGAAAACAGCGGTAAACAGCCTGATCGCGGCCGTGATCACAAAGTAGATGCCCAAGACGGTCGTCAGGAAGACGAGGGATTTGGCGGGCGCAAACAGCAGTGCGATGCCGGCGACGAGCGCCAAGACGCCCGTGATGGCGTAAATCCAGCGCACGGCCTTGACGGCCTTGCCTGCCATGCTTTTCTCGTCAAATCCAAACGCGCTCGATTGCTTGTCATCGTTCTTAAAGATGCCCATGATGTCTCCTTTCCGTGCGGCGTAAGCCGTAGCTCTTGCAACCAGTATCGCCCAAGGGCGCCGTCGCGTGGGGCGGGAAGGGCGAATGGGAGCCTCATCTTCCCGAATTGTTACCTTTGTTCCCGTTTGGATGCGGAATATTCAACAGGTGTGGAACATTGCGCCGCTGTGTGTAATTGCCTACGTTTTAGGTTAGATTTTCTTAAGAACAATTGGCTTTTATTGGGGGTCTTATGAACGAAGCTGTTCCCGCGGCGCCGGTAAGCGCCGAGTCGATGGCAAAGCAGGGTTGCGAAAAGCTTGGCCTGGACACGTTTGACGCGCTGGTCCGCCGCGCCCGTACGTGCCGCCGTTTTGACGAGTCCATGCGCGTGCCGCGCGAGTTTTTGCTCGAGCTGGCGGAACTGGCGCACCTGGCTCCCTGCGGCGCCAATGCTCAGCGTCTGCGTTTTCATGTGGTGAGCGGTGCCGAGGATTGCGCGCGTGTATTTGATGAGCTTGCATGGGCCGGCGCGCTTAAGGATTGGTCGGGTCCTGCCGAGGGCGAGCGTCCGACCGGCTACATCGCGATTCTTGCCGAGCGCGCTGTTCCGGGTAAGCCCGCCGCGCCCATCACCGAGGTCGACACGGGCATTGCCGCGCAGACGATGATGCTCGCCGCTCGCAGCGCCACGCCCGAGGTGGCAGCCTGCATGTTCAAGGCCTTTACGCCCCACGCGATCGATGCTATGGGGCTCGATAACGACAAGTATGAGCTCAAGCTGATCATGGCTTTTGGCGTGCCGGCCGAGACGCAGATGATCGATGCGATCGATTCCAACCCCGACGGCTCAATTAATTACTGGCGTGACGATGCGCAGGTGCACCACGTACCCAAGCGCCCGCTCGCCGACGTGCTGGTGTAGCTGAGCGTCACCGCGGCGTGATCAGACGGTAAACCACCACAAAGGTGCCTGTCCCCTTTGTGGTGGTACGAGGGGAGAGCGTGTGGCAGATCTGTATTTGGTGCGGCATGGGCAGACTGAGCTCAATGTGCAGAGCATTTTGCAGGGCTGGCACGATTCGCCGCTTACGGCGCGCGGGCGCGAGCAGGCGCTGACGGCGCGTACGGCGTTTGCGGCGCGTGGCGTGGCCTTTGATCATGTGTATTCCTCGCCGTTGGGCCGGGCGCGGCATACGGCCGAGCTTATCGTTGGCGAGGGCCGTTCCATTGAGCTGGTCGATGACCTGCGTGAGTGGCATTTTGGCTCGCTGGAGGGCACATCAAATCGCGAGATGCCGCCGCAGCCCTGGGGCGATTATCCGGTGGCCTTTGGCGGCGAGTCGGAAGTGCAGCTTCAGTCGCGCATGGTCGCGGCGCTGTCCCGTATTATGGCCCGGCCGCAGCACGACTGCGTGCTGGCGGTTTCCCACGGCTCAGCCTGCCAGGAGTTTCTTGAGTATGTGACTGGCGGGGGAGAGCTACCCGACAACGGTGCCGTGCTTCATTTTGGCTATTGCGACGGGGCGTTTTCGCTCTTGGGTTGGTAACGAACGAAAGGACCCCTATGAATAAAGATCTGTATCTGGTCCGTCATGGACAGACGATATTCAACCTTAAGCGTATCATTCAGGGGTGGAGTGACTCGCCGCTTACGCAGTTGGGTTGCGACCAGGCGGCGCGCGCCGGCATGTTTTTACGTGCGCGCGGCATTGAGCCCGATCATGCCTACACCTCCACGCTTCATCGCACCGAGCAGACTATCGCCAACTTGTGGCCGGGCTTGGCGTACGAGCGCCTGGACGGCCTGCGTGAGTGGTTCTTTGGCGACTTTGAGGCCGAGCGCGTGATGCTTATGCCCGAGCGCCCGTGGCGCGATTTCTATCGTCAATTTGGCGGCGAGGGCCAGATCCAGGTGCGCGAGCGCATGGTGGCGACGCTGACCGAACTCATGCAGCGTCCGGACCATACGTGTGTGCTCGCGGTAAGCCATGGCTCGGCTATCAAGGAGTTTATGGATCACGTGAAGGGTGCGGCGGCCGACGAGCGCGATCGCGTGCCGGGCAACTGCTCGGTGCTGCACTTTGCGTTTGACGACGAATCCGACACGTTTGAGTTGGTCGAAGTCTTTACGCAGGAGGATTACGCGCGCGAGCTGGGGCTTGAACCGCTTGTAGCGGCAGTAGGCCCGCAGCGCGGGTAGCGCTGGCGTTGCGGCGCGGTTTGCCGGCGAAATTGTTTGATGCGAAAGGGGCGGGGATGCATGCACGGGCATTGCATCCCCGCCCCTTGTTTGTTTGGATGCTGGGTTTTCCAGCTTCGCGTTTGAGTCCGCTAGAACCGTGAGATCTGGTGAGTGAGCAGACCCGTCGGAACCTGCGGCGCGCCGCCGCTGACCTGCGCGGCGGGGAAGAGCGCAGCTACGGCAAAGTTGAACGGCTCTTTGCCGGTGTACGTTCCGGCGGCACGGGCCTCATCGGCCAGAATCTGCGATGCCCCAGCCAGTGCGGCGGCATAGGCGGAGTCACCGGCGAACACGGGGTCGGGTGCCTGATCGAGCATGGCACGGATGGCAGCAACGGCGTCCTCGCGCTTGACCTCCCACACACGGTGCGTAATGCCGGCGGGGTCGGTGACGGCATAGAGCGACGCGCCTTCTTTGGCGGCGCCGAGGATGATATCCATGACGGGCGAGGCTTCGTAGGCGAGCGTTACAGGGCGAGGCTGCACCTTAAGCTCGGCGATTGCGCGGGCGGCTGCGGCCGCATCTGCGGAGGACGCGTTGTCGTCCGTCAGTACACCAACCGGGCAAATTGCCACAACGCCCGTCACGCGTCCCAGCTCTCCCGAACACTCGTACACGTAATACGCCGCGCCTGGATCCTTGAGCATTAGGCCGTCAGCAATGGCGCCGCGCAGGGCGTCGTTGCCGCTCAGGATACCGCCCATCGCAGGCAGCGCCTCGAGCACGCGGTCCTGAGCTGGGCGGATGCAGGGAAACGGAAGTGCTTTCATGGGCGGTCCTAACGCGCGAGTCGGTTTGTTCGCGGCTTATTATGCCCCAACTTGGCCGCTTGCGTCCCAGAGCGTGTTATCGGCAAGCGCGATGAGCACGTTTTGGCAGCGAACGATATCGGCATGGGGCACATACTCGTTGGGCTTGTGCGCGAGCGCCAACGAGCCGGGGCCGTAGCTCATACAATTGCGGTTGCCTGTCTTGCCGGCAATGACGGCAGTGTCGGTGTAGCCGGTAAAGAAGCCGACGGTCGTGTCTGTGCCCGTCACGTCATCGGCGGCACGCTTGAGTGCAGCCAGAAGGGGAGAGCTTGGATCGCGCTCGATGGCGGGGCGGTCGCCTGTCACGGTATAGCTTCCATGGCAGCCGGGGACCGCGGCTTCGGCGCCGGCGATGGCCTGCTCTACCATGCGCGTCGCGGCGGCCGTATCAGTCGGCGGGGCCAGGCGCATATCGACCCAGACCTTGGCATGGTCGGGCACGACATAGGGGCGGTAGCCGCCCTCGATCTGTCCAAACGTGATGGTCGATGGCCCCAGCTCATCGTGTACGGGCAGCGCCATGAACGCGCGGCGCAACGCGCAGACGACCTCTGCCATGGCGGCGACGGTGTCGGCGCCCTTCCAAGGCTGGCTCGCGTGCGCCGTGACGCCTGCCATCTCAATCTCGAACCATGTGCGCCCCTTGTGCGCCACCTGGATCTGTCCGTCGGTGGGCTCGGTGTCCAGCACCCATTCGCGCGAACCGACCCAGCCGGCATCAATGGCCGCCTCGGAGCCACGCATAAAGTCTTCCTCGTCGACCGAGCAGATGAGCGAAAAGCCACGTCGGGGCAGCTCACCGCTTGCCGTCATGCGCTCGAGCGTATGGAACAGTGCGGAAATGGCGCAGGCCAGGCCACCCTTCATATCGCAGGCACCGCGGCCATAGAGTTTATCGTCACGCACGATTGCTCCGAGCGGCGGAATGCCTGTATCCCAGCCGTCGCCCAAGGTGACGGTATCCATGTGGCAGATATAGACCAGCCGCGGCTCGTCGCTCACGCCCGGTATGGTAATCATAAGGTTGCGGCGTCCGGGGAGCACCTCGAGTTCCTCAACCTGCACGGCATGGAGTACCGGATGACTCAACCGCTCCAGCTGAGCCTCAACCAGCGCTTTGATATACCGCTCAATTTCATCCTCATACGCGCCCGGGTCTGAGCTGTCGATCCGCACGAGCTCCTGAGCAAGCCGCCAGGCAAAGTCCTCATCAACCATATGCAACCTCACAATCAGTCTGCTTTCCAAACCGATTGTAAGCCTCCTGAGAGATTCGCGACGTGCGCGCAGCAGCATTTACCGTTCGCAGGCCGAGCCAGCGCGTTTGCCGTCCGAGCGGGTTTACAAACGGCGCGGTGGGTACGTAGCCTTTATGGACGACATGCTGTGCGACATATCTGCCTTTCGGTATCACCGGATACCTCCACAGGTTTTGGCGATAATGCCGGACCTGCCCGATTCTGCGGACGATCCGCGCAGGGAGCGCCTTTGCGAGCATCCGCTCGTCGCGCATTTCCTGGGCACCCCGTTACACGTTTTGGCGCAGGGCGGCTGCGGGCGTAAGGGCGATCGCATTGTCAGGCATGTTTGGAACGGGGAGAGGCCGTTTGATTTCGTGCGGCAGACAGAGTTTGGCCTCGATGTCGCGTCCCCACTCTTTACCCTGCTGTCCCTGGCTTCCTCGGTCTCAAACGAGCGTCTGATCATGTGCATGTATGAGATGTGCGGCACCTTCGCCGTGTGCAAGATTGCGCCTCAGGTAAAGTCGACACTTGTGCAGGCATATGGGAGCCGGTGGAGTGACGCACGGTCGGGCTGGGAAAACGTAAAGGATGTCTCGGGGAATCCAACGGACTTGTGGAAACGACCTCCCTTGATTGAGCTCTCTGAGCTTACAGAGTACGTCGATAAGATCCAGGGGCTCCGCGGCGCTAAATCGTTCACACGTGCCGCGAAGTGCATTAGGGGGGTGGCGGCATCGCCGCTCGAGGTCCAGGCTTCGATGCTGTTTGGCCTTACGAGGTTGCGCGGCGGCGAAGGGCTGCGCCTTACCAATAACGTCGAGATTCGCTTGACGCGCAGCGCCCGCCTGATTTCGGGGCTTGATAGGCGCTATGCCGATATCCTGCTGGCAAATAAGGACGGCAGCCGAGAGTGTCTGGTTGAATGCCAGGGTAAAGCCATTCACGGATCCATTGAATCCAAGATTTCGGACTCCGATCGAACGACGGCGCTGCAAGCGATGGGATATCCCGTCATTCTGATGACCTATGGTCAGCTGGCCGACTCCGATGCCTTCCGCGTGGTGATGGAGCTCATCATGTCCTATCTCGATGTGCCGCTGAAAGACAAGACGCCGCGACAGCAGGAGCTCGAACGGCGGCTTCGTGAGGAGATTTTTATCGATTGGGCAGGAATGTAGCCGCGCGGGTGGAAAACGGTCGCGCGGACTAGAGTTTTGGTCACAAAAAGACTTATATTTCGCCTTGGAGGGGCCTTAAAAATGCTATCTAGAATAAGTTGTTTCGGAAAATGGACAGTCAACTTACATTCGGCACATAGAGATCGATTTTTACCTACTAAAGTCCCTGATAAAGCTGTTTATCAAAGCGGGTGTGCTTAGCGACTTGAGCCTCACTATCGATTATCTGAAAAAACTTGTTCTGGGTATCATTTTAAAGTCGTCCGGAGCAACAAAATCGGCCCCCGTTTCGTGAAAACGGGGGCCGAATGGGCTTCGTGGTCTGTCTGGCAGGATTGGCGCCGGCGCTATTTAATCACGCGCACACGATACATCGACGGAATTTGCTTAAGTGCCTCGATCGTGCTGCCGTCCAGGTGCTCATCGGTGTCGAACATGGTGTAGGCGTTCTCGCCAGCGGACTCGTTGGTCATGCGCTGCACGTTGGCGTTGTCCTTGGCGAGAATGGCCGTGATCTGGCCGATCATGTTGGGCACGTTGGCATGCAGGCAGGCAATGCGGCTTGCGGCGCGCGCCTTGCCCATGCTGCAGGCGGGGTAGTTGACGCTGTGCGCGATGTTGCCGTTTTCCAGGTAATCCTTGAGCTCGCTGATGGCCATGTCGGCGCAGTTGGCCTCGGCCTCGCCGGTGCCGGCGCCCGAATGCGTGGTGATAAACGTGTTGGGCATCTTGACGGTCTTGGGCGTGGCAAAGTCGCAGCTAAACCAGCTGAGCTTGCCCGCGCGCAGGGCGGCGTCGACGGCGTCCTCGTCAATGATGGTCTCGCGCGCGTAGTTGATGAGCACGGCGTCCGGGGCCAGCAGGTCGATCTGCTCGGTGCTGATCATGCCGATGGTATCGGCCTTGCTGGGCACGTGCACGGTGAGGTAGTCGCAGCCGCGGCACAGATCCTCGAGCGTGCCCACGCGCTGCACCTCGCGGCTCAGCACCCACGCGTGCTCGACGGAAATGAACGGATCGTAGCCGTAAACGTCCATGCCCAGGTCGACACAGGCGTTGGCGACCTTGGAGCCTACGTTGCCCAGGCCGATGACGCCGATGCGCTTGCCCTTGAGCTCGCGGCCCACAAAGGCCTTCTTGGCCTTTTCGGCATCGACCTGAATCTCGGGGTCGTCGGCGTTGTTGCGCACCCAGTTCATCGACTGCACGACGCCGCGGCTCGAAAGCACCAGCATGCCCAGGACGAGCTCCTTGACGGCGTTGCTGTTGGCGCCGGGGGAGTTAAAGACGACGACGCCCTTCTTGGCGTACTCCTCGACGGGGATGTTGTTGACGCCGGCGCCGCAGCGGGCGATGGCGCGGATGCCCTCGGGCAGCTCGTAGCCGTGCAGGTCGGTGGAGCGCATCAGGATAGCGTCGGCCTCCTCGGCGGTGCTCACAAACTCGTAGCCCTCGCCAAACTCGACTTCGCCGTCTTTGGTGATGTCGTCGATGGTCTTGATCTTGCGCATGGAAAACTCCTTAGCAGGTTTGTTTGAAACAAGTGGTTTGAAGTGGCTGGTCGGCCCGCGGGTTGCGGGCTAGTTAGATCGCGGGCTCAAACTATGCTGCGCTTCGAAGTCCTTCATGTACGTGGCCAGCGCCTGAACGTCTTCCATGGTGACGGCGTTGTAGACGCTGGCGCGCATGCCGCCCACCAGACGATGGCCCTTGACGTTTTGAATCTGGTGCTCGGCCGCGCCTGTGACAAAGGCCGTGTCGAGTTCGGCGTCGCCGGTGCGGAAGGTGACGTTGGCGATGGAGCGGCTGCCGGCCTGCGTGGTGCCATGGAACAGCTCGCTGTGCTCGAGCAGGTCGTAGAGCAGGTTGGCCTTGGCCCAGTTGCGCTCGGCCATGGCGGTAAGTCCGCCGGTCTCCTCGACCCAGCGGAATACCTTGCCGCATACGTAGATGCCAAAGGTGTTAGGCGTGTTGAGCATGGAGCCCTTGGCGGCCTGGGTCTTGAGGTCCAGGTACTGCGGCGTCTGCGCAAAGGCGGGGCCTTCGGCGATGAGGTCGTCGCGAACGATGACCACGGTCACGCCCGCGGCACCGGCGTTTTTCTGCGCGCCGGCGTAGATGAGCCCGTAGCGCTCAACGTCGAGCGGCTGCGACAGAAAACAGCTCGAGACATCGGCGACCAGCGGCACATCGCCGCAAGCGGGCAGCTCGTGGTACATGGTGCCAAAGATGGTGTTGTTCTGGCAGATGTAGACGTAGTCGAGGCCTTCGCCCGCGGCCTCGGCGGCAATGCGTGCGTTGACGTCGGCCATGTAGGGAATGCGGTCGAAGTTGGTGTCCTCGGAGCTCGCGAGCAGCACGGCCTCACCGTACTTGGCGGCCTCCTTGTACGCCTTGTTGGCAAAGTTGCCGGTCACGACGTAGCCGGCGCGGCCGCGGCGCATGAGGTTCATGGGGATGCCCGCAAACTGCAGCGTGGCGCCGCCCTGCAAAAACAGGACGCGGTAGTTGTCGGGGATGCTCAGCAGACGGCGCAGGGTTGCCTCGGCGTCGTCGATGATCTGCTGGTACATGCTAGATCGATGGCTCATCTCGAGCACGGACATGCCGCAACCGCGGTAGTCCATCATCTCGTCGGCGATCTCGGCGAGCACGCTTGTGGGCAGTGCGGCCGGGCCAGCTGAGAAGTTGTGCACACGTGCCATCTTCTAGTTCCCCCTCGTAGTCGTTTGAACGTTCGGGATACTTTAGCACAGTGGAGCGCTAGGCGCGACCGCATCACGGTAAAACTCGAGTGCGCCGCTATGATTTACAGGATGGTTACATGGGGGAGGGCGGTCGCAAGGTCTATATCGCCGGGATATACCGTGACAGGTACTCTTTGAGCGCGGGGTCGCACACATAGAGATACGTTCCTAACATGCCGCGCGTCATGAGGACGTAGTAGGCGTTGACGATGATCTTTTGCAGATCATCGTCGCTTGCCTTTTTCTTGGCAACGGCATCTTTGAAGTTTGCCCTGTTAACGTTGACTGCATCTTTGTTCGAATCGTAGTAAATGTCGGGACCCAGAATTACGAATCCGTAGTTGAGGTCGTAGCCTTGTACCGTATGAATGCATCCGACTTCGTTGACGGCGTTGGCGGAGTTAACCCAATCCTTCTGGGTTGAGTTCCAGCGTTTGGGAATGCCCTCGATGACGATATCGAACGCATCTTTGTTATTCTTCGTTTCCCACTTCCACGCAAAGCCTGCCATCATGCGGGATAGACCAACTTCTTCTTCCTTGGTTTGCTGCAGAGAGCAGAAGTCCTCAAATCGGTCGACGATTCCAAACTGGTATCTGGGGATATCGCTGTCCGGATCCCCGGCTCGCGAATCGTAAGGCTCCTATGAAAAGAGTGCTTTGAACTTCATGCCGGCATGCATGTACGCTTTGTTATCAAGCAGGTCGTAGACAAAATCGAGGTACTCATCGCCGCCACGCACGCGCATTTGGGTACTCAAGTTGAATTCTTCGGTCTCGATGCCGGCTTCTTCGAGTTGGTTGAGTCGCTGCTCAAGGCCATCTCGGTTGAGTCCCGATGCGCGGACTTGCTGTTTGGGGTCAAAGAACAGGTACGCCTTGTCGCAGCATTTGAAAATCCAATCCACCTGGCTGCTCGTGCGCGGCAAGCTGAGTCGTTCACATGTGTTGTAGAAAGCTCCGATGCCGGCGCCGGCGGATAAGTAGTTTCCCAGTCGGTGCGCCTCGTCGACAAGCAAGACGTCATACCGATCGTTTTTTGTGACGTCGTTGGGGCTCAGGATATCGCCGGGCTTTAACCCGGGGAGGAAGTGCGTGAGTTTTTTGAGCGTCTTGCTCAGAGACTCCATGGGCGTCACGAAGCCGACCCGCAGACCGGAAAGGTTCGGCTCATTTTTGATTTTGAACATGAGACTGATGGCGAGGATTGTTTTGCCTGTTCCCGGCGCGCCGTTCACGACGGTTACGCGCTCTTTCTTGGGACCGCCGTGTTTAATGTCTTCATGCTCTTGCTCGAGCCGCCTGTAAATCGCCTCAATCGTTTCGTATTGATCGGGCGTGAGCGTTTTGAAGGGCGAGAATTTGAACAGGTCGGTATTCTCGAGCTCTTCGATGGGGTGGATCGCATAGTTCTCTTCGCGAAGCTTTGTCCAGAGGTCTCTGAACTTCTGGCGATACTGAGGTCGCTCAAAATAATCGAACTGGGCATAGCCATTGTTGGCGTTGGTTACCTGGTATTTTTCGTCAGCGCAGAACAGCTCGATAAGTCGATTCTCAAACTCAAATGTTGCTGACTGATTGAAGGTTGGATTGTCAATCAGG
>CAUCNB010000046.1:0-16292 GCA_958444075.1 uncultured Collinsella sp.
ATGATTGGTTATTGAGCGTTGGTCAAAATGGTTGATTTTACAGTAGCGCTAACACTGCCCGGTGTGCGCCAGCAGGCAGTCAAAGTGGCGGCGGCACTTCTTGATGACCTCGGACAGGCGGATGACCTCGGGGCGGGTGCCCACGATGATCAGCAGCTTCAGGCGGCCGTCGTCCTTGAATGCGATATCGGAATAGTCCTTGCCCATGCGGCTAGACCTCCTCGTAGTAGGTGTCGGGGTTCTCAGGGTCGAAGGGCTCGTTGGCCCACATAACCGTCACGAGGTCCTCGGTGTCGGACAGGTTGGTGATGGAGTGCGTGTAGCCGGGGACCATCTCCACGGCGCGCATGTCCGAACCCGAGACAACGTACTCGTCGACGGGGAACGGGTTTCCACCGGAGTCCTCCCCCACCTTCCTCAACTTGATGGAGGCGGTGCCGGAGACCACCAGGAACCTCTCCCACTTGCTCATGTGCCAGTGGTTGCCCTTGGTGATGCCGGGCTTCGAGACGTTGATGGAGACCTGGCCGCGCTCCGGCGTGCGCAAGAATTCGGTGAACGAGCCGCGCACATCGGTGTTGGGCTTCAGGCAGTAGGCGAAGTGCCCCGGCTCGTAGTAGGACAGGAACGTGCTCCAGAGCTTCTTGGAGAAGGATCCCTCCGCGAGGTCGGGCACCGACAGCGTCTCGCGGCTGTCGCGGAAGCGGCCCAGCAGGTAGACGATCTCGCCCAGGGTTTTCACGTCGGTCCCGGGGACGTAGCAGAAATCATCACCATCGACGCGCTCGAGCCCCTCGTATCCGCAGCGGTGCTCCTCCCCCAGCAGGGCGCCCAGCATCTCGTCGACGAGGTCGTCGATGTAGAGGAGCTCCAGCTCCACCGAGGGGTCGTTCACGGTGTAGGGTCGGCCGTTGGCAACGGCGTCGCAGAAGGTGGCCACGGCGGAGTTGTAGCGCGGGCGGCACCACTTGCCGTAGAGGTTGGGGAAACGGTAGATGAGGATGGGCGCGCCGGTGCGCTCAGAGTACTCGCGGAAGAGGCCCTCCCCCGCGAGCTTGGACTCGCCGTAGACCGAGCCCTCGAAGCGTCCCGAGAGGCTCGCCTGCGCGGAGCTGGAGAGCATGACGGGGCATTTGTTCCCGTGGCGCTCCAAGGTGTCCAGCAGTTCGGAGGCGAACCCGAAGTTGCCCTCCATGAACTCCGCCTGGTCCTTGGGGCGGTTGACGCCGGCCAGGTTGAAGACGAAGTCCGCGCGGGAGCAGTAGCCGTCAAGCTCCCCGGGCGTCGAGTCGACGTCGTACTCCATGACCTCGAGGGGAAGGAGCGGCTGGTATTTGGCTCGGCGGTCCTTGCCGTCGCGTATGTTCTTCAGCGCGCAGCAGAGGGTCCTCCCGACGAAGCCCCTGGCGCCGGTGACGAGGACGCGCACCCTACTGCACCGCCTCGTGCTCGCGGCCCTCCAGGGCCAGCTGAACGTACTCGGCGGTCTTGATCTTGGCGATGGTGCCCTCCACGTCGAGCCTCTCGGTGTTGTGGGAGGTGTAGGACTCGTCGGCCTGGGTCTCGACCTCGCCGTCGACGACGAACTTGTCGTAGTTCAGGTCGCGCGAGTCGCAGGCGACGCGGTAGTAGCCGCCCATGTCCTCGGCCCTCAGGCGCTCCTCGCGGGTCATCAGGGTCTCGAATAGCTTCTCGCCGTGGCGGGTGCCGATGACCTGGGTGCCCACGCGGCCGAAGACCTCCTGGACCGCCTCGGCGAGGTCGCCGATCGTGGAGGCCGGCGCCTTCTGGATGAACAGGTCACCGGGGTTGGCGTGCTCGAAGGCGAACTGCACCAGGTCCACGGCCTCGTCCAGGTTCATGAGGAAGCGGGTCATGTTGGGGTCGGTGACCGTGAGCGGCTCGCCCTTGCGGATGCGGTCGATGAACAGCGGGATGACGCTGCCGCGCGAGCACATGACGTTGCCGTAGCGGGTGCAGCAGATGGTGGTGCGGCCGGCGCCGTTGCGGGCGTTTGCGTAGATGATGGACTCCATCATGGCCTTGGACTTGCCCATGGCGTTGATGGGGTATGCGGCCTTGTCGGTGGAAAGGCACACGACGCGGTCGACGCCCTCCTCGATCGCGGCGTGGAGCACGTTGTCCGTGCCGACGACGTTGGTGCGCACGGCCTCCATGGGGAAGAACTCGCAGGAGGGCACCTGCTTCAGGGCGGCGGCGTGGAAGATGTAGTCCACGCCGTGCATGGCGTCCCGCACGCTCTGGGCGTTGCGGACGTCTCCGATGAAGAAGCGCACCTTGGAGGCGAGCTCGGGGGACTTCTCCTGCAGGCGGTGGCGCATGTCGTCCTGCTTCTTCTCGTCGCGCGAGAAGATGCGGATCTCTGCCAGGTCGGTGTTCATGAAGTGCTTGAGCACGGTGTTGCCGAACGAGCCGGTGCCGCCCGTGATCATGAGGGTCTTGTCTTTGAATGCGGTGGTGGGTTTCATCTACTTGCCTTCCTTGCGCTTAGCGCCCGTGAACTGGTAAAAGATAAATTTGGTATTAGTAACGAGATATCGTTTGAAGAGTCGCTTCGGTTCCTGCATCAAGCGGTATAGCCACTCGAGACTTAGGTTCTGCATCCAAATCGGAGCCTCCGGCACCACGCCGGCGAGAACGTTGAAGGCTCCCCCTACGCCAATCATCAGTGGCTGGGGACCGCCTTTAAGCTCATGCATGAGGACTTCCTGACGCGGAGCACCAAGTGCAATCCATGCAAAGTCGGCGCCAGAATTCGCAATGCGTCGTGAAAGGCCTCGTTTCTCGCTATCAGATAGCGGACGGAAGACGGAAGGCTCCATGCCGGCGATTTCCAGGCCTGGATACTCTTCTCGAAGCGATTTCCTGAGCGCCTCGAGGTTTTTCTGCTCGTTGCCGTAGAAGTAATGGCTCCATCCGTGCTGAGCGGAAATACTAAAAATTTCGCGCATCAGATCCGGACCGGTCACGCGCCCCATCGACTTGACCGTCTTTCGACCGACAATCGATAGGGGCTTCCCATCGGGAACGGACATAACTGACTCAACCTGACAGGACCAGTAGCTGGGATCGTCATGGGCCATAACCGACGTATGGGCGTTAGAGACGCAGATATACTCGCCATGCAGATCGTCGATATTATGAGTAATGAAATCGACGCATTCAGACATATTGGTGCCCGTGATCGGGACATCGATCACGGGCACGCGGTTTAATTCGGGATAATGAAGATAGGACTTAAGCACTAAAACGCACCCTTTCCCGTGATTACTTCAATAACGGTGAGGGCGATAATCCTTAAGTCGGTGAGAATGCCACGCCTCGCAATGTACTC
Organism: uncultured Collinsella sp.; assembly: GCA_958444075.1. Taxonomy (GTDB): domain Bacteria; phylum Actinomycetota; class Coriobacteriia; order Coriobacteriales; family Coriobacteriaceae; genus Collinsella. Next base: position 3,356 of record CAUCNB010000046.1, read on the forward strand.
AAGATCTCGCTGGACCATACCGTCGAAACCAGTTGAGTTTCGATCAGTAACCTGCCACCATCCGGTAATACCGGGCTTCACGGCCAGGCGCTGCAGGTCGTACTCGGTGTACACCGCAACCTCATTAGGCAGCGGTGGGCGCGGGCCCACGACGGACATCTGCCCCAGAAACACATTCAGAAACTGCGGGAACTCGTCGATAGAATGTTTGCGTATGAATCTTCCGATCTTGGTAACGCGCGGGTCCTCCTTCATCTTGAACATGGCGCCGGCGATCTCGTTCTGCTCCTTGAGCTCAGCGAGGCGCTCGTCGGCATCCTTGTACATGCTGCGGAACTTCCACATGCGGAACGTGGTCAGGCTGCCGTCGGGGCGGGTCTGGCCCACGCGGATCTGGCTGTAGAAGGGGCTGCCCTCGCTCTCCAGGCGGATAGCCGCTGCCAACACCAGGCTGGGGATAGCGATGAAAACGAGCACGGCACCGCTGAACACGATGTCGAAGGCGCGCTTGACGGCCCGGTACGCTAGGCGCGAGCGATCCCAGTCCATGATGGATTGCATGGCCCTGTAGCGGACTGCGCCCTCACGCCGGTCCATGGCCTGAGCAATCAGCGCCGCACCCGCTGGCGAATCCGTTGCATATTCTGTTTTATCCGACACGTTCTCTTCCAACACTTCGACCCCGGGTCGGGGATCCTCCCTGTTCTGTGCAGCGGCCGCCAGCAGCTAGGCGATCGCCTTTTTTAGGTTGCGCATGACGCGCTGCTCGGCTGAAAGTACCGCGAGGCCAACGCGGGTGGTTACACGTCGGCCGCATAGATCGAGTTCCAAATAAGCAGTGCTCTTGCGTCTGTTAATGGTTTTGATAAGGCCCTCGTGGCCCAGCAGCGGACCGGCCGTCACTACGACCTGGTCGCCGTCTTTTAGGGCCTCGCTCATGGGCACTACGCGGTCTCCCCTATGCGTAAAGCTGCCAATAAGCTGGACCTCTTCTTTTGCCAGCGGCACAAACTGACCGTCCTGGGATAGCACCCGGGCAAAGTCGTCCATGTGCAGCAGATACTGTTGCACGGTGCGGGGATCTGCCGTATCGCAGATCAAATAACCGGGAAAGAGCGGCTTGGTCGTCTTGACCCATTCGCCGTGTACTTTGATCTCGGTTTGAAATTGGGGATAAAAGAGCTCCTGCATGGCGTCAGCCGGCACCACACGCTCGATGCGCTCGCGCATTACGTCTTCGCGACCGTTAATGACCTGGATCACATACCACACGAGCACCACCCCCTTGCTGTCTTACGTGTGGCTCACGGGGTTTGGGTATGGCTTCGCCAGGGCGCTTGTGCGCTAAGGCGCTCCATATTCAAACCCTGAGCCCAGTTAGACAAGCACGTGGCTCTGCCCCACCGTGAACGGTATGTATAAGTGCAGTTGCTAGGGTCGCGGACGTGTATCGCAAAAAAGACCGCGACCCCAGCTCGCTGCGTGCGGCCCAGTCAAGCGGGAACAAAACTGGACCGCACGCAGCCAGCTAAAGGACTGCTACGCTTTGACACACAAGCTGTTAAATGCATCTTTGAATTAACTCAATGCAAATAAATAACGTTGCATGACATCTATATTGGAGCTCGTGGTGTTTCTGGCACCGCCGTTACGGCCGGATGCTGATCGACCCTGCGCTTTGTGACTTGTTGGAGCCGTGAGCACAGTTGAACTCATGTAACGTTAGGTATCCTAGCACAAGCGGGGAGCGAAACAGATTTGGGCTGCGTTTGACAACATATCGTTCATTTGGCGTGCTTAAGGGGGTTATTTTGGGATGTTGTTCACGTTGGCGCAGGTTATTGGGGTGCTGACGATAATTAGAAGCGTTCCTGAATTCCAAAAGGGGCAGCGAGCTGCACTGGTAATTGCGTTTGTCTAACAAACTATGTACAGACATGGGAAATAAATTGTGCAACTTTTTGTTGGTGTGGGTGGGGTTTGTGGCGCACGGTGTTTTGGCATGAAAAAAGGCCTTCGGGATTCCGATGGCCTTTGCATTAACGATGGTGGAGACGAGGGGGATCGAACCCCTGACCTCTTGACTGCCAGTCAAGCGCTCTCCCAGCTGAGCTACGCCCCCGTGACTAGGTAATACTATAGGGGAAGACTTTCTTTGATGCAAGGACTTTTTTTTCGGGTTGTTGGGGTGACTTACGGGATTTTTGGGACAGGTCCTAAAATTTCACCCTGGCCTTCGGCCAGCGCGCAATATTATGGCCAGTCCCAAAAATCCCTACCGCAGTAGGAATCCGATTGCGGCTCCTTGGTGGACGGTTATGGTGGCTGTGGTTCTTACTATGTTGCTGATGCCCGTGTCCGCTAACAGGCTCAGGGGACTGCGATCTAGCTCCCACTCTAGACCGTGTTCGCTTACCTCGGTGTTGGGGGCAATAGCGATGATGGAGAACGTCTTGCCTTCGGCGCCTTCGATGGTCCACGATTCGCCTGCGTGGAGGATGCGAGCGACCACCTTGTCCTCGGCGATCCAGACAGGGGCATCCTCGTAGCCTGCGAGCAAGCCCAGTACGGAAAGCGCCATGTCCGGACGGCCGCCAGTGGCGCAGGTCGCAACAACTTCGGCACCGGGCCAGCGGCGGCGGACGGAATCGAGCGCCAGCGCCAGATCGGTATAGTCCTTGTAGGGGTCGTGGCGTTCAACTTCAAAATCGGCAGCGGCATCGACCATCGCACGGCCTGCGTCGCTCACCGTGTCGGCATCCCCCACATAAACGTCGCAGCCCAGACCGGCGCCCAGCAGCGCGTCGAGCCCGCGGTCCACGGCGACAACGTGGTCACACTCCCCTGCTAACTTACGCAACAGGCCCGCGCTCGCCACCACGGGCGAGCCGCAGACCACTAATACCTTGCAAGCCACAGCCCCCGCCTATCCCTCAAACGAAAGCACGCGGGCCAGATCCAGGTCTTCATAGCTGTCGATAAAGATATCGCAGTTGTCGCGAACCTCGTCGCGCTCCATACGGCCGTGCGGGTCATAGATGCCCACACGCTTAAAGCCGGCGACCCCAGAGCTCTTAAGGCCAAAGACGGCGTCCTCAAACACCCATGCGCGCTCAAACTTTTGCCCATGGTGCTCCTCCAGACGGCGCAGCGCCAGCTCGTATACGTCGGGGAACTGTTTGGAGCGCCCTGCCTCACCCGTCGTGGTAACAAACTCCATGTACGCGTCGAGCCCGGCTCCCGCTAGCGCAGACTTAACCAGCTCGGCCGGCGTGGACGTGGCAACGCACATGGCAATGCCGGCCGCCTTCGCCTGCTCCAAAAACGTCAGCAGACCCTCGCGTGGCGGCACCTTAGAGTAGCCATCGATCAGAATGTCGCTCAGCTCGCGATACAGCTCCTCGCCATTCGCTCCAATGCCCCAGGTGTCGTGGTAGGCCTGGCACTCGTCCTCGAGCGACAAATGCTCAAACTGGGCAAATTCGTCGACCGTCACGTCAATACCGTGGCGGTGCAATAACTCGGGCTGGGCATAGGCCCAAACGGGGGTGCTATTAACCAGTGTGCCGTCGCAATCGAAAATAAAAGCGACATTGTGGGCGGCGGTCTGGGACATAAACGAACCTTTCGATGTCAAATGGTAAACAACCTGCTAAAAACGTTTTACCAAACGTCAGACTAACAATCTTGAAACCCTAATTGGTAAAACTGTCAAGAGTTTTACCACGGCAATTCTGCCAGTGGTCTAAACATGGCGCTTACCGATTAAACGCCGCCCTAAAACCACTTTCCTTCATAAAAGTAACGTACAGGTGTTATCGTAGTTTCTGCCGAAAGTTCCACCGAGCACGCGAGGTGGAACGAATCATAGAACTATCGCCGTCCCTTCGATTCGTGCAGCCTTGGACCTTTCGCATCTAGTCACCAAGGCAACACGCTGCCGCGTCATGATGGGATCAAACGTGAGCGATACAAAGCTAAAGCCAACGGCTAAAAAGCCCGCAACCCGTAAAGCCGCCCCGCACGCACCGGAGCTCACCAAGGACGATGTCTATCTATTTGGCATCGGCACGTGGGAGCGCAGCTGGGAAAAGATGGGCGCGCACCCCGACACGCAGAACCGTACGCGCGGCTGGCGTTTTTGCGTTTGGGCGCCCGATGTAAAGAGCGTGCATGTCATTGGCGAATTTAACGACTGGGATGAAGAAGCCAACCCGCTGGTGCCCGTGCATACGAGCGCTATTTGGGAAGGCTTTATTCCTGGCGCAGAACAAGGCCAGCTCTATAAATATTTAATCGAGACCAACGAGGGCGAAAAACTGTACAAGGCCGATCCGTACGCCTTCAAGGCCGAGTGCCCTCCGGGTACCGCTAGCGTGCTGTGGACCCTCGATGGCTACAAATGGAACGACGCCGCATGGCTCAAGCGCCGCGTCGGCCACAACCACATGTCGCAGCCCCTTAACATCTACGAGGTGCATATTGGCTCGTGGAAGCGCCACGGCGACGCGCCGCAGGGCGAGCCGGACGAGTATGGCAACTATCCCGGCCCCATGGATCCCTTCCCCGCGCAGCGCGGCGAGTTTTACACCTACGACGACCTGTCGGTGGAGCTCGTGGACTACGTGCGCGACATGGGCTATACGCATATCGAGGTCATGCCGCTCATGGAGCATCCCTTCGATGGCTCCTGGGGCTACCAGACGACCGGCTATTATGCCGCCACTTCGCGCTATGGCGACCCGCAGCAACTCATGCACTTTATCGATGCATGCCACGAGGCGGGCATTGGCGTGATCATGGACTGGGTGCCCGGCGGTTTTTGCGCCGACTCCCACGGTCTTGCCACCTTTAACGGCCACATGCTGTTTGAGCACGAGATTCACCCCAACTGGGGCACGCACAAGTTTGACTTCGCCCGCGGCGAGGTCCGCTCCTTTCTGGTCTCCAACGTGCTGTACTGGCTCGAGAACTTCCACGTTGACGGCATCCGCATGGATGGCGTGTCCAGCATGCTGTACCTCAACTTTGGCATCGACGATCCGGGCCAAAAGAAGTTCAACAAGTACGGAACCGAGGAGGACCTGGATGCCAGCGCGTTTATCCGCCAGGTCAACTGCGCCGTGGAGGCCCACTTCCCTGACGTGATGATGATGGCCGAGGAGTCCACCGCGTGGCCGCTCGTGACCTACCCGCCGCAGGACGGCGGTCTGGGCTTCCACTACAAGTGGGACATGGGCTGGATGAACGATACCCTGCACTACATGCAGACCGATTTTCCGTGGCGCCCCGGCAACCACGGGCTGCTCACGTTCTCCATCATGTACGCCTTTACCGAGAACTTTATTTGCCCGCTGAGCCACGATGAGGTCGTGCACGGCAAGTGCTCGCTGATCGGCCGCATGCCGGGCGACTGGTGGCGCCAGTTTGCCGGCCTGCGCACGCTCGCCTTCTACCAGATGACGCACCCCGGTGCCAAGCTCAACTTTATGGGCAACGAGATCGGCCAGTTTATTGAGTGGCGCTATTACGAGTCCATCCAGTGGTTCCTGACCGAGGAGTACGAGACCCACCGTCATCATCAGGCGTTTATCAAGGCGCTCAACCACCTGTACACCGCCGAGCCCGCCCTGTACGAGCGCGGCTACACCGACGACGGCTTTACCTGGATCGATGCGGATAACTCCAAGCAGTCCATCGTGATCTTTGTGCGTCAGGGCGAGGACGTCGATGACGACCTGGTGATCCTGATTAACTTTGACCCGGCGAGCTATGAGAGCTTCCGCGTGGGCGTGCCGCGCGAGGGTGACTGGGAGGTCATCTTCGATTCTGACCGTCCTGAGTTTGGCGGCAGCGGCTATGCCGGCAAGGAGCCCTACACCTGCTCGAGCGAGCCCTATCCCTGGAACGGGCAGATGGACTCCATTGAGATTAAGGTACCCGGTCTGGCAGGTGTGGTGCTTAAGCGCCGCGGTCCCAGCAGCTATAAGCCGCCCGTGGTCGAGGAGCCGAAGAAGGCTACGCGTAAGCGCACGTCCTCGGTGAAGCCCAAGACTGCTGCGGTCAAGAAGGCACCGGCTAAGGCGAAGACTACGACGACCAAGGCCAAGGCTGCCAAGCCCGCCACGGCCAAAAAGACAACCACCAAAAAGGCTGCTCCCAAGGCCAAGACAGGCACTGTTAAGGCATCTGGCAAGGATGCGTAACAAAGCCGTTACAGCTGTAATCACCCGCCCCGCCGGGGCGTAGGATACAAGTCATAACCGTTCCGGGAGAAACATCCCCGGGGGAAAGGAACGTATGAATAAGATCTTCGACAACAAGCAGGAGTTTACCGAGCTCTATCGCGATGCCGTCATGAGCATCAGCGGCAAGAGCGTCGAGGCCGCGAGCGACCTCGACCGCTTTAACGCCCTGGCAAAGCTCGTGGCCGAGAAGGCGCGCACCGTTGCCACCAAGAGTGACGCCCGCGTCACCGCCGAGGGCAAGAAGCGCGTGTACTACTTCTCGATCGAGTTTTTGATCGGCCGCCTGCTTGACAACTACCTGCTCAACTTTGGCGTGCGCGACATGGTCGCCGAGGCACTCGACGACATGGGCTTTGACCTGTCCGTCATCGAGAACCAGGAGCCCGATCCGGCTCTGGGCAACGGCGGCCTGGGCCGTCTTGCCGCATGCTTCCTGGATTCCATGGCAGCCGAGGGCATTGCCGGCTACGGCAACGGCATGCGCTACCGCTACGGCCTGTTTAAGCAAGAGATCGTCAACGGCAGCCAGGTCGAGGCCACCGACGAGTGGCTCACCCACGGCTATCCCTGGGAGGTCCGTCGTCAGGACAAGGCCGTGACCATCAAGTTTGGTGGCCATGTAGAGGGCTTTGAGGAGAACGGCCGTACGTTCTACCGCACCGTGGACACGCAGGACATCCTGGCCGTCCCTTATGACATCCCCGTGGTGGGCTATGCCGGCGAGACTGTCAACAAGCTGCGCGTCTGGGCTGCCGAGCCGGTCGAGGAGCACTTCGATCTGGAGGCCTTCAACCGCGGCGACTACGCCCTGGCCGATGCCGAGCGTGCCGAGGCCGAGGCCATCAGCGCAATCCTCTACCCCAACGACGCCGGCGAGCACGGCCGTCTGCTGCGCCTGAAGCAGGAGTACCTGTTTGTTTCGGCCGGCATCTACAGCCTGCTCGACACCTTTGAGAAGGAGCACGGCGAGAACTGGGAGCTGCTGCCGCAGTTTGTGGCCATCCACACCAACGACACGCACCCCGCCATGTGCGGCCCCGAGCTCATGCGCATCCTCATCGACGAGAAGAAGCTCGAGTGGGACGACGCCTGGAACATCGTGACGCAGGTCGTGAGCTACACCAACCACACCATCCTGCCCGAGGCTCTGGAGAAGTGGCCTATCGGCACGTTCTCCAAGCTCCTCCCCCGCGTGTACCAGATCATCGACGAGATCAGCCGTCGTTGGCACGAGTCGTTCGACACCACGCAGGAGGGCTGGCAGGAGCGTCTGCGCCAGACCGCCATCCTGTGGGACGGCGAGATTCGCATGGCCAACCTGTCTGTGATCTGCAGCCACAGCGTCAACGGAGTGGCCAAGATCCATTCCGACATCATCAAAAACATCGTGCTCAAGGACTTCTATGCCCTGACGCCCGAGAAGTTCAACAACAAGACCAACGGCATCTCGCACCGTCGCTTCTTTGCCGAGGCCAACCCCACCTACGCCAAGCTCGTGACCGAGGCCATTGGCGATGGCTGGCTCAAGGACGCCTTTGAGCTGGAGAAGCTCAAAGAGTTCCAGAACGACACCGAGTTCCTGAAGGCCGTTGGTGCCTCCAAGCGCGCCAACAAGGAGCGTCTGGCCGCCTACGTCAAGGCCGAGACCGGTCTGGTTATTGACCCCAACACCGTCTTCGATGTCCAGGTAAAGCGCTTCCATGCCTACAAGCGCCAGCTCATGAACATCATGAAGGTGATGGACATCTACAACCGTCGCATCGCCGATCCCAACTTCCACGTGACGCCGACGACCTTCATCTTTAGCGGCAAGGCTGCCTCGAGCTACACCTTTGCCAAGGAGACCATCCGCCTCATTAACTCCGTGGCTGACGTCATCAACAACGACGCCCGCGTCAACGAGGTCATGAAGGTTTGCTTTATCCCCAACTTCCGCGTGAGCAACGCCCAGCTCATCTACCCCGCCGCCGAGATCTCGGAGCAGATCTCCACGGCCGGCAAGGAGGCCTCGGGCACGTCCAACATGAAGCTCATGATGAACGGCGCCATTACGCTGGGCACCCTCGACGGCGCCAACATCGAGATCGCCGACCTGGCCGGCCGCGAGAACGAGGCCATCTTTGGCCTGACCGCTCCCGAGGTCGAGCAGCTCTGGGCATCCAACAGCTACTTTGCGTGGGACACCCTCAACGGCGACCGCGAGCGTCTGGGCCGCGTGATGGACGAGCTCAAGGACAACACCTTTGCGGGCCTTTCGGGCAACTTCGAGAGCATCTACAACGAGCTCATGAACAACAACGACCCCGACCTGGTTATGGCGGACTTCCGCAGCTACGTGGATGCGTGGGAGGCGCTCACGAACAGCTACGGCGACCAGGAGACCTGGAACCGCAAGGCCCTGCTCAACACCGCCTCCTCCGGCTGGTTCTCGTCCGACCGCACCATTCGCGAGTACCGCGACGAGATCTGGCACGCGTAAAGGCGCGCGAGCTCCCTTTGCCGCACGGCATTACTCGACGGGCGCGACCGAGCGCCGCGCCCGTCGCAAATGGGTTTAGGAACATCGATGACAGAAGGAGAAATCGATGAGTAAGAAAGAATGCATCGCGATGCTCCTCGCAGGAGGACAGGGCAGCCGATTGGGGGCACTCACCCAAAAGATCGCCAAGCCGGCGGTTAGCTTTGGTGGCAAGTTCCGCATTATCGACTTTTCGCTGTCCAACTGCTCCAACTCGGGCATCGACACGGTGGGCGTTCTGACGCAGTACCGTCCCTACCTGCTGCATGCCTACGTGGGCTCCGGCGAGGCGTGGGATCTGGACAGCCGCGACGGCGGCGTGTCGATCCTGCCGCCGTACGAGACGCAGACCGGCGGCGCCTGGTATGCGGGCACGGCCGACGCCATTACGCAGAACCTCGACTACATCAAGGCCAACGACCCCAAGTACGTCCTGATTCTTTCGGGCGATCACCTGTATCGCATGGACTACCGCAAGATGCTCAAGACGCACATTGAGAACAACGCCGACCTCATGGTGAGCGTTATGCCCGTGCCGTGGGAGGAGGCCAGCCGCTTTGGCATCCTGACCACCGACCCCGAAGACGGCCGCATCACCAAGTTTACCGAGAAGCCCGAGAAGCCCGATTCGAACCTCGCGTCCATGGGCATCTACATCTTCTCGGCCGACGTGCTGATCGAGGCGCTCGAGGAGGACGCTCTGGACCAGCGCTCGAGCCACGACTTTGGCAAGGACATCATCCCCAAGCTGCTCGGTGAGAACAAGCGCCTGTACAGCTACGAGTTCCACGGCTTCTGGAAGGACGTCGGCACCATCGCCAGCTTCCACGAGACCTCGATGGACCTGCTGGGCAACAACCCCGAGTTTGATCTGTTTGACAAGAACTTCCCCATCATGTCCAACATCACCACGCGTCCGCCGCACTACATTGGACCGGACGGCCGCCTGGACGACTGCCTGGTCTCCAACGGGTGCAAGATCTACGGCACCGCTCGCCACTCGATCCTTTCGACCGATGTCATCATCGAAGAGCGCGCCGTGGTCGAGGACTCCGTGCTGCTGCCGGGTGCGCACGTTAAGAGCGGCGCGCACATCTGCCGCGCTATTTTGGGCGAGAACTCCACGGTCGAAGAGGGCGTGAAGCTCGGCTCTGTCGATACCACCAAGGATACGGCCGTCGTTGGAAATGACGTCGTTATCGGGAAGGGGGAATGATCCGATGATCAATCGCAAGGCCATCGGTTACATCACCGCTAACTACTCTTCGACCTACGGCAGTGTGCTGCTCAAGGACCGCCCTATCGCGTCCGTTCCGTTTTTGGGCCGCTACCGCCTGATCGACTTTCCGCTGTCCAACATGATGAATGCCGGCATTAAGACCGTCGGTGTCGTCATGCCCGGCAACTACCGCTCGCTGATCGACCACGTGGGCTCGGGCAAGGACTGGGGCCTGGACCGCAAGAAGGGCGGCCTGTTCATGGTGCCCGGCAACGCGTATGGCACCACCAAGGGCGGTATGCGCTTCCTGCTGCGCGACATCATCTCCAACAAGACGCTGTTCCAGCGCTCGGAGAATCCCTATGTTGTGATGATGGGCACCAACATCATCTTTAACATGGACCTCAACACCATCATCGAGGCGCACGAGAACTCCGGCGCCCAGATGACCGTGGTGTACTGCAAGGCCACGCGCAATGTCGAAGACGAGACCAAACTCGAGATTAACGAGAACGGCCGCCTGACGGGCGTGAGCGCCGGCGTCGCGTACGGCGACAACGCCTCCATGGACTGCTGCATCGTCAACCGCGAGACGCTCCTCGAGATCATCGACCATTACCAGGCCGCCGACTATCTGGACCTGCTCGAGGCACTCCAGGGCGACTTTGGCAACATCGATGTGTGCAGCTACGAGTACAAGGGCGAGGTCGTGTGCGTGTTTAGCGAAAAGTCGCTGTATCGCCGTAGCATGGACCTGCTCGACCAGACCGTGGCCGACCAGCTCTTTGACCCCGAGCGCCCGATTCTGACCAAGGCTCACGACGTGCCGCCTTCGCGCTATGCGACCGGCAGCCACGCGTGCAACTCGATCATCTCGGCCGGCTGCATTATCAAGGGCACTGTGCGCAACTCGATCCTGTCGCGCGGCGTCGTGGTCGAGGAAGGCGCTTCGGTGACCAACTCGATCATCAACCAGAGCTGCATCATCAAGAGCGGCGCCCGCGTCGAGAATGCCATTCTGGACAAGAACAACGTGGTTCCCACCAACACCGAGCTTCGCGGCACGCCCGAGAACATCCTGGTGCTGGGCAAGGCTCCGTTAACTTCCGACACCACCATCGTACGTTAACGTTGGCACCGCAACATCGCTCGTAACATGTAGAATAGCCGCCCGGTTAGCGCCAGGCGGCTATTCTCGAATTGCAACATGGGAGACAATATGGCAGATTCCAGCAAAAAGATGCAGATCGTGTTTGCCTCGGCCGAGTGCGCACCGTTTGTAAAGACCGGTGGCCTGGGCGACGTGGCGGGCTCGCTGCCTGCGGCGCTTGTGCGCGCCGGCGCCGAAGTTATCGTGATGGTGCCCAAGTACGCCACCATCAAGGACGAGTACAAGGCGCAGATGGAGCACTTCTCCGACTTTTACGTGAGCCTGGGCTGGCGCAACGAGTACTGCGGTCTCGAGAAGCTCGAGCACGACGGCGTCACCTATATGTTCATCGACAACGAGCGCTACTTTGCACGCGACTATCCGTACGGCTTCTTTGATGACGGCGAGCGCTTTGCGTTCTTCTCCAAGGCCATCACCGAGAGCCTGCAGCACCTGCCGGCTGGCTTTGAGTGTGACATCCTGCACTGCAATGACTGGCAGACGGCACTAGCGCCCGTGTTCTTGCGCGAGTTCTACCAGGGCCTTCCGCTGTACGACCGCGTCAAGACCGTGTTCTCGATCCACAACGTGGCGTTCCAGGGCCAGTTTAGCGACACCGTGATGGAAGACATCCTGGGCGTGGCGCATATTCCGGCGGCCGCCTCGCAGCTGCGTTGCGACGCCTGCAGCATCAACTACATGCTGGGCGCGCTGCGCTATGCCGATGCCATCACCACGGTGAGCCCCACCTATGCCAACGAGATCCAGACGCCCGAGTTTGGCGAGGGCCTGGACGGCGTGCTGCGCGAGCGCTCCTATGCGCTGCAGGGCATTTTGAATGGCATCGACGTCGCGGGCTTTGATCCGGCGACTGACAAACGCATTGCCGCCAACTACACCGTGGAGGACCGCTCCGGCAAGGCTGTGTGCAAGGCCAAACTGCAGGAAGAGCTGGGACTCGAGGTTCGCGACGACCGTCCGCTCATGGTGATGGTCACGCGCCTGACGCGTCAGAAGGGCATGGACCTGGTCATGTACGCACTCGACCGCATCCTGGCAGGCGGCGTTCAGGTGGCCGTGCTGGGTACCGGCGACCGCGACTACGAGGACGGCCTGCGCTACTTCCAGGACAAGTACCCCGGCACCATGGCCGCGCGCATCGAGTTCGATCCCGCGCTGTCGCAGCGCATGTATGCCGCCGCCGACATGTTCCTGATGCCTTCGAAGTTTGAGCCCTGCGGCCTGTCGCAGATCATCGCCATGCGCTACGGCACCCTGCCCATCGTGCGCGAGACCGGCGGCCTGAAGGACACCGTGATCCCGTATAACGAGTTTACCGGCGAGGGTACGGGATTTTCGTTTAGCAACTTTAACGGCGATGAGATGGGCGATGCCGTATTCCGCGCGGCACGCCTGTTCTGGGACAACCGCGATGCCTGGAACCAGCTGGTCACGCAGGCTATGAGCCAAGACTTTAGCTGGACACGCTCGGCTGATAAGTATCTGGACCTGTACTTCTTTATGCATCCGGAGATTGAGCGGCCGGCGGCTGTTGTCGACGAGCCTGATGTTGTTGCTGAGCCGGTGGCCGCTGAGGAGCCCAAGGCCGAGGAGAAGCCGGTTGAGGCTGAGCCCGTAAAGGCCGAGCCTGAGGCGAAGGTCGAGGCTACTCCCAAGCCCGCTGCGAAGCCTGAGGCAAAGAAGATCACGACTCGTAAGACAACGGCTAAGAAAGCCACGACCACGAAGGCAGCTGCGAGCAAGACCACCGCTGCCAAGACAACGACCACGCGCAAGCGCAC
>CAUCNB010000047.1:0-15567 GCA_958444075.1 uncultured Collinsella sp.
GCTCACGCGCCGTGTCGTGGCGCGTGAGCAGCACGAGCGAGGTGAGTAGGTCACGCGCATGGAACTCCTCGTCGTAGGCCGACGAGATGATGCACTGGCCGGCCGAAGCGCATGCCTGCAGGCTCGGCAGGTCACCGACCGGCTTGCGGTCGAAGCCCAGCACGGGATAGCCGCAGGCAATGGCGCCCGAGCTCACCACGACCAGGCGCCAGCCAAGCTCGCGCAGCGCTGCGGCCTGATCGGCAAGCCCGCCGATAAAGGCGCGGTTGACCTTGCCGTCGGCGCCCACCACCGTAGACGAACCGATCTTTACCACCATCGTTTTATAAGAAGTCGTCATACGTCAAACCAATCAACTGTTCAGCGAACGGCCGAGCCGGCGGCCAGGGAAGCGTGACTCGCCCCTACCGCCCAAGGAATTAGTGAGCCCAGGGAAAGGCAGAGGCCGCGGCCATGTTCTTACGCACGAGCTCGTCGCGCACCTGAGCCAGGCCCTGCTCCATACCCACCACATAGGTCTGCGGGTACAGGAAGCGCTTGAAAGCTGCGTCCAGATGGTCGAGCGCCCAAGCACAGCGCTCGCGCGCGTCCTGGATGCCCTCACGCGGAGCCACCGCACTGCCATCGCGCACGATCGGCACCAGCAGCTCGCGATACTCAAGTTCGGACACGTCGGTCACCAGGGCGGCATCGTTCACGGCCACAAGGGTATTGCCGCGCGCGGCGCCCTCCCCCGCCAGATGGTCCTCGTCGTAGATCATGTCGCAGACCGGGCCGCCAAAGCCGTCGTAATAACGGCGCACGCGTTGCACACCCGGGATCGTGCGCTTGTATGGCTGCTCAGAGAGCTTGACCACCGGCGTCCATGGATCTGCCTCGCTCGCACGGCGGGCGGAAAGCTTGTACACGCCGCCCAGCGCCGGCTGGTCATAGCAGGTCGCAAGCTTGGTACCCACGCCAAAGCTGTCGATGGGCGCGCCCTGGTCGAGCAGCGACTGAATCGTGTACTCATCCAAATCGTTAGAAACCGAGATCCCCACATAGGGCAGGCCCTCGGCATCAAAACGGCCGCGCACATACTTGGAGAGCTTGGCGAGGTCGCCGGAGTCGATGCGAATGGCCGACAGGCGCTCGCCCACCGCTTCCATCTCCTTGGCAACCGTAATGGCATGTTCACAGCCCTCGCGCACGTCATAGGTGTCGATGAGCAGCGTACAGTTCTTGGGGCTCGACTTGGCAAAGGCGCGGAAGGCCTCGAGCTCGGAATCGAAGCTCATCACCCAGCTGTGCGCATGCGTGCCAAAGACGGGAATACCGTAGCGGCGGCCGGCGAGCACATTGGACGTAGAGGAGCAGCCGGCAACGTAGCTCGCGCGCGCGACGGCCAAGCCGCCATCGGGACCCTGAGCGCGGCGCAGGCCAAACTCGGCAACGGGACGGCCGTCCGCCGCCAGCACCACGCGCGCCGTCTTGGTGGCGACAAGCGTCTGGAACCCAACGATGTTGAGCAGCGCCGTCTCAAGCAGCTGGCATTCAAGCGCGGGGCCGGTGACGCGCACCATGGGTTCGCGCGGAAAGACGAGCTCGCCCTCGGGGACGGCGTCGATGTTTACATGCGCACGAAAATCGCGCAGGTAGTCGAGGAATCCAGGCTTGAACATCGCGCCGCCGGCCGGGGCCTGGAGCGAGGCGAGGTAGTCGATGTCCTCGGGCGTAAAGCGCAGATTCTCGACCAGCTCGGGCAGTTCGGCGGTGCCGCACATGACGGCATAGGCGCTGCCAAAAGGATGGTCGCGGTAAAACGCGGTAAAACAACCCTGCTCATTGGCCTTGCCGCTCTCCCACAGGCCCTGGGCCATAGTGAGCTCGTACAGATCGGTGAGCATTGCAATGTCGGTGGGATGCGAGATGTCGGTCAAAGCCATGGGGCGACCTTTCGGATGCGTTGTGCAGAGGTTGAGGGTTGGAAAAGGGCAGAGTGTTCGGGCATGGCACCCAGCGCGAATGGGCTAGAGCAGGCCCATGCTGGTCAGGATCGTGTAGCCCATAAAGATGACAAACGCGATGAGGGCAAGGACAATGATGATTTTTTGAGCCGGCGCCATGCCAGGGATCTCGTTCTCGCCCGTAGGCTCCTTGGAGGTAACCATGCGCTGGGCAAAGGTCATCTCGTCACGGCTCGGCTTGGGCTCGACGGACTTGGAACGAGCGACCTTTTTAGGCTGAGGTTTAGGTGCGGTGGGCGCGGGCTTCGCGGCGGCGGGCTTGGGCGCGGGGGCGACGTTCGCGGCGGCCTCCTCGGCCTTCGCACGCTCGGCACGCAGGGCGGCCAGCTCCTCACGCTCGCGGCGTGCCTCTTCCTGGGCCTCGCGACGAGCTTTCTCGGCGCGGAGCTCTTCCAACTCGGCGCGTTCCTCGGCAGACAGTGGTTGGGACTCAAGCTTGGCCATGGTACAGCCCTTTCTTTTAAAAAAAGCCGCCGACACAATGTCAGCGGCTTATCAAATCCAAGGGTGGAGACGAAGGGAGTCGAACCCTCGGCCTCTGCCATGCGACGGCAGCGCTCTCCCAACTGAGCTACGTCCCCAAGACAAGTTGATATTTTACCTACGGCTCGCCAACTGTCAACGCCCAATACCCAGTCTTTTTGGGACGCGGCTATTTTGACAACTTTTCGAGCAGGCGATCCTCTCGATGATTTTTTAATCCCCGTCCCAGAAAAATCATCGGCGAGCGCACTACTTTGCGCTGGTGAGGACGCCGGTGGTGTCGAACGCCGGGGTGAAGCTCTCGTCTACCGCTCCGCCTTCTTGCCAAAACATCGTCGTAAAGCCCAGGTCGTCGGCATGGTCGAGCACCTGCTCGTACTCCTCGCGCGTCACGGCGCGCGCCAGGTCGCCGCCTTGTTCGCGCATGAGGGCATTGGGCGTGTACTGGTTCATGACCGAGATCGGCACGTCGCCCATCGTCTGCCACACCAGGTCCAACACGCGGCACGAATCGTCCGCATGCCCCGGCAGCACCAGATGACGCACGATTATGCCGCGCTTCATGAGCCCGTCCCCGTCTACCAGCTCTCCCCCGCGGCGCTCAATTTCGCGCGCCATCTGGGCCAGACCCGACACAGCCACGCGCGGGTAGTCCTTAATATGAGAGAGTGACTGCGCAAGCGCCGCATTGGCATACTTAAAGTCGGTAAGCCACACGTCGACCAAATCGCCGAGCGCCGCCACGGCACTCGCACGCTCATAACCGCTCGTGTTGTAGACGATTGGAATGACCAGTCCGCGCTCCCGAGCTGCGGCAATCGCGGCCGGCAGCAGGTGAGCATAATGCGTCGCCGTCACCAGATTGATGTTATTGGCACCTTGGTCCTGCAGCTCCAGCATAATCTCGACCAGGCGCTCGGGCGAAATCTCAAGCCCAAAATTGCCCGTCGAGATCTCGTGGTTCTGGCAATAGATACATTTGAGCGAACAGCCGCTAAAGAAAATCGTACCCGAGCCGGCCTCGCCCGAAATGGGCGGCTCCTCCCACATATGGAGCGCCGCGCGGGCGACCTTAAGCGTGTTGTCGGCGCCGCACACGCCACGCGCGCCCTCGTCGCGCGCCGCACCGCAACGGCGCGGACACAAATGGCAGGCGGGCGAAAAAAGTTCGGTCAACGGCGTCGGCATAAAAACATGCTCCAAAACAACGATTCAGCAGCTCAAACGTAAAGGGACCAACCGCACAGACGGCTCGAGCCCAAGGCGCCGTAATCGTCCGACACGATTTTTGTAATGTCAAGACTGGAATCGATAAAGTGCCGCTTTATGATGTAGGTATTCCGCCCCCCGCGGAGCAACTGGGTGAACCGTCGCGTTTATTTAGGGAGCCCACACAGTCGTACCTAGTACAGGTATCCTTCGTTGTTAAGGACGCTGGAACAGTCGATGAGGGCACCCACCTGTTTTAGGTGGGTTCATTTTCGTAACGTGGGGGGTGGTTTTCTTTTGCCGAAAATCGCCATTACAGTCCATATGGATCCCCACCGGCATCCCAACAATCCATCGACAATACCCTAATATCTGGTAAGCGCGTGATTATCGCTGCGCGCAATTCCATGCACCCCCCTTGGTCGAGTATCATGATTCGGCTATGCCCTTTGCGCATGGCGTTCTTCTGACCTTTCCCTTCGACGCTTGGCGGTTTTTAGATTCATGGCTTCATCCCCGAGCTACATACCGTACCTATGCGTGGCAGCGGCGGCCTTTATCACGACCTTCCTCACGGTGCCTCTGGTCAAGCGCCTGGCAATTAAGCTCGACGCCGTCGACTATCCTTCCAAGCGCCGCATCAACACCAAGCCCATCCCGCGTTTGGGCGGAACGGCGGTGTTTTTGGGCCTGGTCGTTGCCTGCATTGTGCAAATCCTAGGCACCTGGCACCTAGGCTGGCCGCCCGTCCTGGTGCCGCACCCGCGCCTTCACATTAGCTATCCTATGCTGGCCCTCTCCTTTACCGTCATCTTTGCGACCGGCGCTATCGACGACGTCATCCAGCTCAAGCCCAAGCAAAAGCTGGCCGGACAGGTCCTCGCTGCGCTCATCGCCTGCGTGGGCGGCCTGCGCATCGGCGTCATCGTCAACCCGTTTGCCCCCGGCGAGATCATGCTCGGATGGCTCGCCTACCCCATCACCGTGATCTATCTGGTGGCATTCACCAACATCATTAACCTCATCGACGGCCTCGACGGCTTGGCCACGGGCATCTGCGGCATCGCCTCGTTCACCATGTTTTCGATGGCCGTTCTCTCGGGCCGCATCGACGCCGCTGCGCTCTCCATTGCGCTCTTTGGCGCCTGTCTGGCCTTTTTGCGCTACAACTTCAACCCCGCAAGCATCTTCTTGGGCGACTCGGGGTCGCTGCTTCTGGGCTTTGCGCTGGGCTCCATCTCGCTACTCAACGTGAGCCGCACCGCCGCGCTCACCTCGCTTATCATCCCGCTCATCGTTGCCGGCGTGCCCATCATCGACACGTTTAGCGCCATCGTGCGCCGCAAGCGCGCCCACATTAGCATCGGGCAGGCCGACAAGGGCCACATCCACCACCGCCTGATCCAAGAGGGCTACAACCAAAAGCAGGCTGTGCTGCTCATCTATGCCTGGTGCATTATGCTTTCGGCCGGCGCCGCCGCGATCAACCAGGTCGAGGTGCCCATGCGCGTGCTCATCTTTACCGTGCTCGCCATTGGCTCGGCGGCCTTTGCCAAGCATCTACATCTGTTTGAGCCCGTGTTGCGTCACCATTACAACAAGCGCACGCACGAGGACGAGCTTGTCACCCCCGACGATCCCGCCTTTAAGCAAGAGGAGCAGGCAGCAGAAGAACGCAAGGAGGAGCGCCACCACAGGCGCTAGGGTAAGCTGCCGAGGATGCGTCCAGACGCCGCCGGCCAAACGTGCAGCCACGCCGCGCCCATCGCACAAGCCGCCGCTCTCCCGTCCCTCGCCTACTTACGACCCGCCCCTCCAATAAACGCGTTATCATCTTGACCCATGAACATACGTTAGGAGCAATCATGCCAAACGAGAACAGCTACGAAGTCGCGCTGCAAAAGAGCAACGCCATTCGCGAGGGCCTGACCAAAACGCCCGAGAAGTTCACCATGCTCACCGGCGACCGCCCCACCGGCCGTCTGCACCTGGGTCACTACTTCGGCACCCTCAAGGGCCGTGTTGAGCTGCAGAACATGGGCGCCAAGACCAACGTGCTCATCGCCGACTACCAAGTCATCACTGACCGCGATACGACCGAGCACATCCAGGACAACGTGTACAACATGGTCATGGACTACCTTGCCTGCGGCATCGACCCCGACAAGACCATGATCTACGCGCACTCCGCCGTACCCGCCGCAAACCAGCTCATGCTGCCGTTCCTGTCGCTGGTCTCCGAGGCCGAGCTGGCGCGCAACCCCACGGTCAAGGCCGAGATGGAGGCCTCGGGCCACGAGCTCACCGGCCTTCTGCTCACCTACCCGGTGCACCAGGCCTGCGACATCCTGTTCTGCAAGGGCAATGTGGTGCCCGTCGGTCGCGACCAGCTGCCGCACATCGAGCTCACCCGCACCATCGCCCGCCGCTTTAACAACCGTTACGGCAAGGTGTTCCCCGAGGTCGACGCGCTGCTGTCCGAGACCCCGCTGCTGCCCGGCCTGGACGGGCGCAAGATGAGCAAGAGCTACGGCAACGCCATCAACATCTCGATGACCGCCGAGGAGACGGCCAAGCGCATCAAGAAGAGCCAGACCGACTCCGAGCGCATGATCACGTTCGATCCCGAGAATCGCCCCGGCGTGTCCGGCCTGCTTTCAACCGCCGCCATCTGCACCGGCCGTTCCGAGGTCGAGATTGCCGAGGAGATTGGCATGGGCGGCTCCGGCCAGCTCAAGAAGTACGTGACCGAGGCCGTCAACGAGTACTTCGCGCCGATCCGCGAGCGTCGTCAGCGCTATGAGAACGATCTGGACTATGTGAAGGACGTGCTGCACGAGGGCAACCGTCGCGCCAACGAGATTGCCGAGCAGACCCTGGCCGAGGTTCAGGACGCCATGGGCATGGTGTACTAGGCAAAGCGCCTTCGCACAACATAGACGGTGAGGCTGAATCCTCACCGAAACAGGAACAGGCCCGCTGGCAGATAGTTGCCAGCGGGCCTGTTCCCGAAGTACACCGTTGAATCGCACAGAGGGGAGGAATGCGAATCAAACTCAACAGGGCAGGCTTTTTCATCGCCTATTGCCTGCTCCGTTGCTGAAAACAATATAGTTCACCGTGGTTTACTTTGCTGCGACAAACCGCGCCGCCATACCTTCTCCATAAGTTAACCTCGGTAAACCTGCCAAAACCACCACAAAGGGGATAGGCACCTTTGTGGTGGTTTAAGCCACGGCAGAGCCGCTAGAGCCCTGCAGGCCAGCGACAGGCGGCCAAGTCGACGTGCATGTCGTCCTTAAACGCCACACCCTCCCCTAGCAAAAGCTCACGTTGGGCATCGGGACCGCCAAAAGCAAAACCATCGCATATGCGGCCATCGGCAAACACCACGCGGTGACAGGGAATCTCGCCGGGGCGCGGATTGCCATGCAGGGCATACCCCACGTACCGCGCACTTCGTGGACGTCCAGCAAGCAGCGCCACCTGACCATACGTGGCGACCATCCCCTCGGGAATCTGCTCGACCACCTCGTACACCCGCTCAAAAAAGCCCTCAGACGCCATTGCTCGCTCCCTTCCACCCGGAATAGCATAAACCACCACAAAGGTGCCTGTCCCCTTTGTGGTGGTTTTGGCAGGTGGGCTAGTTAACGGGCTGGAAGAAGGCTACGGCTACGGCGCCGGGGCCTACATGGGTGCCGATGGTGGCGCCGATGGTGTGAACGGGCAGTTCGCCCTCGGTGTGGCCAGCCCACAGTGCCGCGCTGTCCTCGATATACTTCTTGAGCACCGCATCCGAAAGGCCCGTATAGCCGAGCGCCAGCGGCATGGAAAAGTCGATGCCGCCCGCCTTTTCGACCTTCTGGTTGAGCAGGTTACGTCCGTTCTTGGAACCGCGCGCCTTGCCCAGCTGCACGATCAGACCGTCCTCGGCAGCCACCACGGGCTTTACGTTGAGCAGCGTACCCACGGCACCGGCCGCAGCAGACAGGCGACCGCCGCGCACCAGGTACTCCAGCGTCTCGAGCAGGCCGATGACGACCACGCGGTCGCGCACGGCCTCGACAGCCGCCGCAACCTGAGCCGCGCCCTGGCCCTCGTCCACCAGGCGCAGCGCATACTCGACCAGCACGCGCTCGCCCAAGGTCACGTTATTGCTGTCCACGACGAACATGTCGCCGCCCGGCGCCTCGGCAAGTGCCGTACGAGCACTCTGGTTGGTGCCCGAGAGCTTGGCGCCCACGGTAATAATCACGGCCTCATCGCCGGCCTCACGCGCTTCGGCAATCGCCTGCGAAAAGGCGTACGGGTTGACCTGACCGGTCTTGGGCAGCTCATCGCGCTCCACAAGCATCTCGTAAAAGCGCTGGTGATCGATGTCGACGCCATCCATATACACATCGGTGCCAAAGGTGACGGACAGCGGCAGAACACGCAGAGCGGGGTGCTCCGCCGGCGACATATCGCTTGCGGAATCGGTAATAATGCGGACGGACATAACGAATCCTTTCTTGCGCAGGTCCCGCGCGGGGAATTTTGACAGCAATGCCCCGGCACGGCATACGCGCTCAAACGGGACTATGCAGTTTTTAATGGGAAGCAAATGCCTTGGCGGCCTTAGATCTCACGCAGGGTGTTGAGAATCGTACGCAGCGACGCATACATCTGCTCGCGCTGCTCCACACCCATAGCCTTACCGGTGGTGTCGAGCACCTCGCGAATGATGCGGTCCGCCTCGCTCATGCTCTCGCCGCCCAGAGCGGTCAGGCGCACCGGGGCACGATACTTAACGGCCGCATCACCCGAGTCGTCGACCTCGACGTAGCCGCCCTCCTCCAGATGCGCGAGCGTGCGCGAGACGGCGGCACGGGTCACACCTGCCATGCGAGCCAGGTCAGCGCCAGTCAGGCCGTCCTTGCTGCGCTCAAGATAGTACAGGCACATAACGTCGGAGCCCTTGAGGCCCAGCCTTGCGCCCTCGGATGTCTTAATGCGCTGGATCTCCTTGTAGAGCCCGCTGATCAGTCCGACAAAGTCCTCGAAACGTGTCTCGTCGTTCTGCTGCATGGGAGACGACCGCCTTTCGCTTACATGATGCTAATGGGTAAACATCTTAGCCGCACGAGGCAACACCCATACCCAAATATCCCATTTGTTAACCCATCAACATAAAAACCACCGCAAAGGGGACAGGCGCCTTTGTAGTGGTTTTGACCGGCGAACATGATCCGCAGGCGTCGCTACAGTTCCACGCAGGGATTGTCGCGGGTCACAAGCGTCTTAACGACAACCGTCGCTCCCAGATAGCGCTCGAGCAACTCGGCGAGACGATCAACGGCAGCCTGGCAATCCCCCATCCGCTCGGGCTCCACGCACTCAATCGCCAGGAATGCATCGGCCGAATCGTCGGACAGCGCCGTGCGAACGCCATCGCGCCAGTTCCAGCAGCGGCATACGGCGCCCGCATCATCGATGTAGGCGAGCTCGCCGGGCAGCGTCGGGTCATCCGTTTCCTCGCCAAGTGGCAGGAACGCATCGCCGCCGTCAGTCACCTTCAAGCGAAGATCCCCCTCAATCGCATGCAGGTCCTCGCCGCCAACGGGCAGCGCGTAGGTCAGCGACACCGTGTTGTAGATATCCACCGCGGGCGTAATGTGGCCCACCGGTTTGCCCTTGAGCACGCGCTTGAGCAGGTTCTCAATTGAGCAACGCGCGCCCTTTTTGGTCTTGAACAGCCGATAAGCCTCGCGCCATGCCTTGACCGGCGCGTTCTCGCTGATAGTATCGCTGGTCAGATGACGCTCCGCGTCGATATTGGCGCGGTCGAGCAACGCCGCAATCGCGTCCACGTCCTCTTGAGGAATCTGAGCCGCGGGCTTCATGCCCTTTACGACCACAACACCGACAGCCGCCTGCGGAAATAGCTCCCAAAACGAATCCTCGGCAATAAAGCTCTTCATGCGCTCTCCCTTCATCGTGCGCGCCCGAGCGAGGGCGCCTAAACAAAAAGCGCCCTTACGACGGCCACCTTCAAAGTCCTACGGTGCCGCCACAAGAGCGCTTACGCTGCCCCCATCCGGAGAAGGGAGCGATATGTCAGGCGTATTGTAACCCGAGTCATCCGCGCGAGTAAAACCACCACAAAGGTGCCTGTCCCCTTTGTGGCGGATATGGACTCACGGCGACGCTAGTGGCGGAGTCCCAACAGGCCGCGGTCGCGATGACGGGCGTCGGCGTGCACCTGAGCGTGCGGACCGGCGGCCTTAACGGAATCGGGCAGGTGCGAGTACTTCTTCTCGAAGTTCTCCTCGAACATGACGGCCAGGTTGTGCGCGGCCTCGTCGTAGCGAGCGGTGCTCTGCCAGTACTGGCGCGGCACCAGGATGCCGTCGGGTACACCGTGGCACGTGGTGGGAATGTCGACGTTAAAGATATCGTCGTGGACGAATTCGCTGTCCTCGATGGTGCCGTCGAGGGCGCGCGCGACTAGGGCGCGCGTGTAGGCCAGCTCAATGCGATGGCCCACGCCGTAGCCGCCGCCGATCCAGCCGGTGTTGACCAGATAGACGCGGGTGCGACCGTCGGCGATGCGCTCGCCGAGCATCTTAGCGTAGACCATGGGGTCGAGCGGCATAAACGGCTCGCCAAACAGCGAAGAGAACGTGGGCGTGGGCTCGGTGACGCCGACCTCGGTGCCGGGGATCTTGGCCGTAAAGCCCGTCACAAAGTGATACATGGCGGCGTCGGCCGTCAGGCGTGAGATGGGCGGCAGCACGCCAAAGGCATCGCAGGTCAGGAAGAGCACGACGCTTGGGGTGGTGCCCATGCCCTTGGTCCACGCGTTGGGAATGTGCTCCACAGGGTATGCCACGCGCGTGTTGTACGTGATCGAGATGTCGTCGTAGTTGGGCTTGCGGTTCTCGTCGAGCACCACGTTTTCGCATATGGCACCAAAGCGGACGGCGTTGAAGATTTCGGGCTCGTGGAACGCGTCCAGGCCCTCGCATTTGGCGTAGCAGCCACCCTCGATGTTGAAGATGCCCATGTCGGACCAACCGTGCTCGTCGTCGCCGATCAGTAGGCGCGTGGGGTTGGCCGAAAGCGTGGTCTTGCCGGTGCCGGACAGGCCAAAGAACACGGCGGTCTCGTGCGTGACAGGATCCATGCTGGCCGAGCAGTGCATGGGCAGCACGTCGTCCTCGACGGGCAGCAGGTAGTTCATGACGCTGAAGATCGACTTTTTGATCTCACCGGAGTAGCCGGTGCCGGCGACCAGAATCACGCATTCCTGGAAGTTGATGACCACGGCGGCGCTGGAGTTGAGGCCCTTAATGGCGGAATCGCACTGGTAGCCAGGAGCGGCGAGCACGCAAAAGTCCGGCTCGCCGGTGCGCGCGATTTCGCGGGCGAGCGGGCGGGCGAGCATCTGCTTAATAAAGAGTGCCTGGCTGGCACGCTCGCAGGCAACGAGCAGTCGACGCGTGTGGTTGCGGTCGGCGCCGGCCATGCCGCGGGTGACGAACACATCGCGCTCGTTGAGATAGTTGACGATACCGGCCTTGATGGTCTCGTAGCTCTCGATCGAAAGCGGTCGGTTGACGGCGCCCCAGGCGATCTTGTCGTGCACGTCGGGCGTGTCGACGATAAAGCGGTCGTTGGGCGAACGGCCGGTGCGCTCCCCCGTCTCGATCACGAGTGCGCCATTGGATGCCATGCGGCCTTCTTCGCGGCGGACGGCGTGCTCGACGAGCTCCGCGGCGGGTAGATCGACCAGCAGACGGGGCTGATTCTCGGCGGGATCTTCGACCAGCGTAATACCAAAGTTGGACAAAACATCTGCAGGGGTAACACCGGGCATGGGGCCTCCTTTAAAAACGCGACACGTGGACGCGACGCGCACTTTACTCACGTAAAGTCCGTTGTACCCGATATGCAAAAACGTTTTTGCGGCAAGGGCGGCAAGCCCGCCCAACGGTCAAAAATCGCAGGCAAGCGGCCTAGTCATTGGGGACGTTTTTAAACGACTAATCGTTGGGGACACTCTTGAACAGGCAACAACCAAGGAGCGTCCCCGGATGCCGGCACTTAGGGACGTTCCCAAAGTGCCGGCACAAAAAGAGCGTCCCTAAGTGCCGTCTACTGAATGGCGCCGCCGAAATTATCGAACAACCTGTTCAAAAACACGAACGAACACCGTCGCGTCTATACTAGAGCGCAGCAATAGAAAGGACTCCGCTTTGAGCATCACGCCCATCGATAGCATTCGCCGCGCCATCGCCCGCCGCAATGGCGTCGCCGACCCCACCGTATCGGACGGGGCGCACGGGCAGGGCGGACGCATCGAGAACGGCCTGTTCCCCGCATCGCACACCGCCGAGGAGCTCGCACGAATCCAAGAGCTAAGCCAGCGTAACGCCGGCGGTCCCGACAGCAGCCAGGCCACACGCCGTCGCCGCGAGCGCGATCGCCAGCCCGGCCCCATCCACCGCATGGTCAATGCCTGGTGGAACCGCCTGCTCGGAGCCGTCTACGGCGGCGGCTTCTCCACGCAAGAAGCCGAGTACGAAGATCACGCCACCCGTCGCGACTACCTTTGGAATACCCTGGGCACCGCCGTGTGGGGCATGGCGTTTCCGTTGCTCACCATCGTGTCCACACAGCTCGTGGGCGCCGAGGAGGCTGGCAAATTCTCCATCGCCTTTGTCACCGGCACGCTCATCATGATCGCGTGCAACTACGGCGTGCGCAATTTCCAGGTCTCGGATATCGACGAAAAGACGTCCTTTGCCTCTTACCAGCTCAACCGCTTGATCTGCGGAGCGCTCGCGCTGGCATGCGGCCTGGTATACAGCAGCGCCCGCGGCTACGATGCGCAGATGGCCACAATCGGCCTGGGCGTCTACCTGTATAAGGTGATCGACGGCATTGCCGACGTGTACGAGGGCCGCCTGCAGCAGGCCGACAAACTCTACCTGGCCGGCATGAGCCAAACGCTACGATCCGTCGGCGTCATCGCGGTCTTTAGCGTGGCGCTGTTCCTCACGCGCAGTATGCCCATCGCGGCCATGGCCATGGGTGTCACCGCCATCGCCTCGCTCGTGCTGGTCACCGCGCCGCTTGCCCTGCTCGAGACCGAAAAATCGCGCCACGTGAGCCTGCGCGAGGTCGGCCACCTGTTTGTCCAGTGCGCCCCGCTCTTTGGTGCACTGTTCCTGTTCAACCTTATTGAGAGCATGCCCAAGTTTGTGATGGAAGGCACGCTGGCATACAAATATCAGCTGTACTTTAATGCCCTGTTCTTTCCAGCGCAGGCCATTTTGTTGAGCATCGGATTTGTCTATAAACCGCAGCTTCTGCGTCTGTCGAGCATTTGGACGAATCCGCGCAAGCGTCGCCGCTTTGACCTGATTATTGTTGCCGTTATGGCACTGATCGTGGTCATCACCAGCGTGTGCGCCGCATTTATGGCAGGTCCCGGTATTCCCCTCATGAGCTTCATGTACGGCCTCAATTTTGAGCGCTACCGCACGCTGGCACTGCTGATGGTTGTCGCCGGCGGCGTCACCGCGGCCATCGACTTTATCTACGCCATCATCACGGTGCTGCGCCATGCCGGCGACGTCACCAAAATCTACCTGATCTGCTTCGCCGTAAGCGTAGTGCTGCCGGTGATCCTGATTAAGCTGCTGGGTCTGATGGGCGCCGTGGTGAGCTACCTAGCCATCATGGCCCTACTCCTGGTGCTGCTGATAATCGAGTACGCCCACATCCGCCAGCGCATCGAGCGCGACCGCAACCCCTACGGCGCCTAATTAGCTGCCCCGGTCACCGGAATTTGCGATGGAATCGCCCCGGCTGGGGTCTCGTTGAAGACAATATGCATTACGTAAAACTAAGTGAGTAGATTTTTACCGAATCCCTGACCACACCGACAGAGCACAAGTCTGTGACCTGCGGTTTTATTGAGGCAAATATGTTGGGTGCTCGGCATTTCCAAAAAAGTCTACTCACTTAGCCAGCGGGCAGCCGAATGATTATTTAATCCCCGTCCCAGAGAAATCAATTAGCGGGCAGAAGGGCAAGAGTAGTCAAAAAAGCCCCGTCCCAAATTAGCTACCACTTGCACCGATTATTCGCCCGGGTTGATGTTCGCGTAGAACTCCGCCCCATCATCGAGCCGCAGGATGCCCACGCGACCGAACTCGGAGCCGGTGGCGGCGGCGCAGTCGATGTCGATGCGATCGGGCACGCCGGCGGTATCCTCGCCACCCAGGCGCACAATCTGCCCGCGGCCCGACTCCTCATCGAGCCCCGCCAGGCCGCCAACCTCGCAATAGCGCCCAAGCGACACCGTGGGCGTGTGGCCGCTCACCACGACCGGGCCCTCGCCCTCGGCAGAAAGCAGTCCCGTCGGCGCATCCCAATAGCCGTGACGAATCCACAGCAGGTCATCGGACGACTGCACGGCGAGCATTTGCCGCAGCAGCTCGCTATCGGCATCGACCGCTCCCCTGCCGTCACCGCAATCGACACCATGCTCAAGCAAAAACGCGCGCGCCGCCTCGGTCTGGATGCCGGCATGCACCAGCAGGTACGGGCGCTCCTCGGTCTCGGCCACCGCGTAGAGCGGCAGCGCGGCCATCCATCGCACGAGCTCCTCGTATGCCTCAAATTCCATGTCGTTGAGCTGCTCGCTCGTCGTCCAGCCACCGTTGATATCCCAGGTCTCGGCATCGAGCGGGTCCTGGCCAATGATGGCATCGAGCATGATCTGCTCGTGATTGCCCTTGAGCACGTGGGCGTTGGGCAGCGAGCGCACGAGCTTAATAACGCCGACCGGATCGGGCCCGCGATCGATCATGTCGCCCAGCACGTACAGCGTGTCGTCGGACGTCAACGAGATCTTAGACAGGGCCTCGTCAAGCGCACGCACGTGCCCGTGAGCATCAGATGTCACATAGATCGCCATGGTACGCCTCTCCTTGCATTGCGGTCTAAGCCCGGCGCCGCAACTAAAACTTCAAGTTGAACTTAAACGTTACCCATTGTACTCCGTTGCAATAAAGCTGGAAAGGGTTTCCGAGCAGAGGCAAAGACGGCAGCCGTCTATGACGATATCGCGCACGCCCGTAATCCGCCCCCATAAACCCACCACCTTTGGGTACAAATAACCGCAGACAACTGACCGTGCCACGCCAACCACCCAGGAGCGGACACTATCCATGAACCAGATACTTCTCTTTATCGGCCTCGTCATCATTTTGTGCCTGACCATCAAACCCGTCGGCAAAAAACTCCCCTTCCCCACCCTCCTCATCTTTATTGCGCTCGGCATGCTGCTCGGCGTCAACGGTCCGGCGCACATCGACTTTAGCGACTACGCGCTCACCGAAACCGTCTGCAGCACGGCGCTGCTGTTCATCATGTTCTACGGCGGCTTTAACACCAACATCGACCGTGCCAAACCCGTCGCCGCGCCCGCTGTGCTGCTGAGCACGCTCGGCGTTATCGCCACCGCCGGCATCACTGGCGTGTTCGCACACTTCGCACTGGGCTTCGACTGGATCGGCGGCCTGCTGCTGGGCTCGGTCGTGGCGTCGACCGACGCGGCGAGCGTCTTTAGCGTGCTGCGCGAGCACAACCTGTCGCTAAAGGGCGGCACCGACTCGCTGCTCGAGGTCGAATCGGGCTCCAACGACCCCGTCGCCTACATGCTCACCGCGGTACTCGCCACCCTCGCGGCGGGTGGCAACATCGACATTCCCGTGCTGCTGGCCAAGCAGATCATCCTGGGCGTGGGGCTGGGCCTTGCCATCGGCTGGATATCCAGCCGCCTGATTGAGCGCGCACACGCAACGGCCGAGGG
>CAUCNB010000048.1:0-15549 GCA_958444075.1 uncultured Collinsella sp.
GATGATGGCGACGTCCTCGGGCAGCATCTGGTGCAGTGCGTCCTCGATCTGCTGCGTGCCCAGCCCCATTTTTGCCAGGTAGCGACTGCCACATTTGGGGCAACGACTCGTGGGCGCGGGATACGGCTGCACGCGCCAGGAGGATCCGCATGTGTGACATTGCAGCGTGTGCGTGCGCTCGTGATACGTAAGCGCGGTGGAGCAGTGGTTGCAGGTGGGAACGCAGCCGCACTCGCGACACATCAGGAACGGCGCAAAGCCACGGCGGTTATGCAGCAGCACGGCCTTCTCGCGGCGCTCGACCACACGCTCCAAGCCCTCCATCAAGGGTTTTGAGAACATGGAGCGGCTGCCGTGAGAAAACGCACGGCGCAGGTCGGCAATGCGGACCGTGGGAAGCACGGCGTGTCCCGGGCGCTCGGGCATCTCGACACGCGTCCAAGTGGCACCGTTATACGTGCCACGACGGCAGCGGTCGAGGGCCTCGGCAGAAGGCGTGGCGGAGCCCAACACGAGCGGGCAGCGATAGCGCCGCGCCATCTCGGCCGCCACCTCGCGCGCGTGGTAGCGCGGACTGGAGCCCTGCTTGTAACTTGTCTCGTGTTCCTCGTCGATGATGATGAGGCCCAAGTAGCTGAGCGGGCAAAAGAGAGCCGAGCGGGCGCCGACCACCACGCGGGCCGCACCGCTGGCGACCATATTCCACTGGTCCAGACGCTCGCCAGCCGAAAGACGCGAGTGGAAAACCGCGACCGTCTCGCCAAAGCGCGAGCGAAAGCGGCCGACGGTCTGGGCCGTCAGCGAAATCTCGGGCACCAGCACGCAGGCCGAGCGACCGGCTGCAAGCACGCGCTCAATGGCGGAGAGGTAAACCTCGGTTTTACCGGAGCCGGTGACGCCGTCGACCAACACCACGTCGCCATGAGCGTCCAGACGGGCGCGCTCAATCTGCGCGAGTGCCTGTTGCTGGCCGTTGGTAAGGGAGACCGGCGCCTTGCCGCTTGCCGAGGACAGCGTGGTCTGCTCGCTGCAACCGCGCCAGGCACGGCGCTCCTCCACCACAACGACGCCGCGTTTTTCGAGAGCCTTGATGGTCGCCGACATACTGTTATAGAGAAGGTTGAGGTCGCGCGTCGTGACAGGACCACACTGGAGCGCCTCGATGAGTTGGCGCTGGCGGACCGCGGTCTTGGGCGGCGTATAGTCGAAGCCCTCGGGCGTGAGCATGACCCAGCGGTTTTGGATAGGCTTGACGGCGGGACGTTCAACCGTCCACACACCGTCGTCGCCCTTGACCACACGGGGGCCGCCACCCGGAGGCAAGAACAGGCGCAGGCACTCGGAAAGCGTCGCGACGTACTCGTGGCTCATCCAACGCGCGATGCGGGCAGCCTCGGCGGTAAAGAGCGGTTTGCTGAGGATGGCTTCGATGGCTTTGATGCGGGCGGGGTCGAAGGCGTTGTTGCCCAGCAGGTCGCCCAGCTTAGGCGCAATGTCGACGATATAGCCCGCGGCGGCACGGTTACCAAAATGGACTAGGACCGTGGATCCGATCTGCGCCTCGTTAGCAAGGGACCGGGGGATGCCGTAGGCAAATGGCTCGGACAGCGCACGCGTCGGGATGTCGAGGACCACGCTCGCGTAGGCGGCAATGGGCTCGCGCGCAGGCTTAGGTTGAGCCGAGGCAGCGGCAGGCACGGAATTCACCAGAGCCTCCTCCGGTTCCGGTGAACCAAACAGCGACAGTTGTTGAGCCATACACCACCTCTAACGAACGGACCTGAAAGGGGTGGGACAAAATAATCAGTAGAGTTTGTCCCATGGCCGATACGAGTGTCGAGCTTGTTGCGTCACTCGAACATGGGACAAACACTACTGATTATTTTGTCCCAGCAACCCACTCATCGGTACAGAAACAAGAGCCCCGCTCGGGTGAACGGGGCTCGGATACATACGTTTGCGCAGCTGCTACAGCGCCATCGTGCGGGCGCGGTCGATGCGTGCCAGGCAGTCGTCGCGGCCGACGAGCGCCATGGTCTCGCCCAGCGGGGGGCTCACCATGTTGCCGCAGACGGCGACGCGCACGGCCTGGAACACCACGCGCTTCTTAAGGTCCATCTGCTCGGGCAGCGGCTCAAGCGCGGCGTCGATGGCCTCGGCGGTCCACTTGTCCACGCCCTCGAGCGCGGCCTTGGCGGCATCCAGAATGACGCCCATGCCTTCCTTAGCCAGGCCCTTGTTAACGGATTTCTCGTCATACTCGAGCGTCTCGGCCGTAGCGAAGATGGGAGCGGCGACGGTCACGGCGTCGGCCGGCATCTTGGTGCGCGGCTTGACGATGGCGGCAAGCGCATCGATCCAATCCTCGCCGTACTCGACGTTGCCCTCGATGAGACCCGCCTCGTGCAGCTCGGGGACCATGATCTCGTCGGCAAACTGGGCATCGGACATGCCGTTGATGTACTCGGCATTGACCCAGTCGAGCTTCTTGGGGTCGAAGGTCGCCGGGTTCTTGGAGATGCGGTCGAGCGAGAACTTGCTGGCCAGGACATCGCGCGGGATGATCGTGGTCTCGCCGTCGAGCGACCAGCCGAGCAGCGCCAGGTAGTTGACGAAGGCGTCGGAAAGGTAGCCGGCGTCGCGGTACTCCTCCACCGAAGTTGCGCCGTGGCGCTTGGAGAGCTTCTTACCGTCGGCGCCCAGGATCATGGAGATGTGGGCGAACGTGGGCACGGGCGCGCCGAGGGCCTCGTAGACCATGACCTGGCGCGGGGTGTTGGACAGGTGGTCGTCGCCGCGGATGACATGGGTGATCTTCATCATGGCGTCGTCGACGACGGTCGCGAAGTTGTACGTGGGCGTGCCATCGGAGCGGAAGATGACAAAGTCGTCGAGCTCCTTGGCGTCGAAGGTCACCTCGCCGTGAACGGCGTCGTGGATGACGACGTCGCCGCGGTCCTCGGGCACCTTGATGCGCAGGACGTAGGACTCGCCGGCCTCGATGCGACGGCGGGCCTCCTCGGGATCAAGGTCGCGGCAACGGCGCTGATAGCCCTGGAAGGGGTCCTTGCGCTCCTGCGCGGCCTTGCGATCGGCGTCGAGCTGCTCCTTGGTGCAGAAGCAGGGATAGGCCTTGCCCTCGTCCCAAAGCTTCTGGGCGGCCTGCTTGTACAGGTCCAGGCGCTCGGTCTGGGCATAGGGGCCATAGTCGCCGCCCACCTCGGGACCCTCGTCCCAGTCCAGGCCCAGCCAACGCATGGCGCGCAGGATGATCTGCGTATTCTCGTCGGTGGAACGGGTGGGATCGGTGTCGTCGATGCGCAGGATGAACGTGCCGCCGTTTGCGCGGGCGAAAGCCCAGTTATAGATAGCGGTGCGGGCGCCGCCGATGTGCAGCTTGCCCGTCGGTGAGGGTGCAAAGCGGACGCGAACGTCTGATGCCATGGAAATCTCCTCGATTGCAGGATGGATGTCTAACCGCACAAGTATAAAGCATCAAAGCAACCTCCGCACAAAGGGCACCGACCCAGTCATTGGGGACAGACTTAAATGATCAGTCTTTGGGCAACCTGTCGGCACTTAGGTAAGGCTGGTCATTTAAGTCCGTCCCCAAAGAGTAGGTGCGGAAAGGGTGTGAATGTTTGATTTACGCGCTATGATGTGCCCTTGCATAGAGAGCCCGGCGGAATGGTAACGGTCGCCGGGACACGTTTTTGAAAGGACAATCATGTCAGAAGAACTTCGTTCCATCCCACCCCAACACGGGTCCTTTGTTTTTACGTCGGAGTCGGTGACCGAAGGTCATCCCGATAAGATCGCTGACCAGATCAGCGACGCCGTCCTCGACGCAATCCTCGCCAAAGAAATAGAGCTGCAGGAGCAGGGCTATATTGCGCCCAACGGTGTGCCCGCCAACGTAGAGAACGTCCGCTGCGCCTGCGAGACCCTCGTGACCACCGGCACGGTCATCGTCGCCGGCGAGATTCGCACCCAGGCCTACGTCGACGTACAGGAAATCGCCCGCGGCGTCATCCGCCGCATTGGCTACAACCGCGCCAAGTTCGGTTTTGACTGCGACACCTGCGGCGTTATGAGCCTCATCCACGAGCAGTCGCCCGATATCGCCCAGGGCGTCGACGAGTCCTTCGAGACCCAGACCGGCGCTACCACCGACCCGATCGACCTGATCGGTGCCGGCGACCAGGGCATGATGTTCGGTTATGCCTCCAACGAGACCAAGACCCTCATGCCCATGCCACACTACCTGGCAAGCCGCCTGGCCGAGCGCCTGGCCGCCGTGCGTCACGACGGTACCCTCGCCTATCTGCGTCCCGACGGCAAGACCCAGGTCACCGTGCGCTACGAGGAAGGCAAGCCCGTCGAGGTCACGACCATCGTCATCTCCACGCAGCACGCCGCCGAGATCGAGGACATGGGCAAGATCAAGGCCGACCTCATCGAGCACGTCATCACCCCGGTCATGGCCGCCGAGAACATGCCGTGGGACAACGCGGAGATCTACGTGAACCCCACCGGTCGCTTTGTCGTGGGCGGCCCCATGGGCGACACGGGCCTCACCGGCCGCAAGATCATCGTCGACACCTACGGCGGCTACGGCCGTCACGGCGGTGGCGCCTTTAGCGGCAAGGACTGCACCAAGGTCGACCGTTCCGCCGCGTATGCCGCGCGCTGGGTCGCTAAGAACGTGGTCGCCGCCGGTCTGGCCGACCGCTGTGAAGTCGAGCTCGCCTACGCCATCGGCGTTTCCAAGCCCCTCTCAATCATGGTCGACACCTTCGGTACCGCGCATGTTGCCGAGGACAAGATCGTCGAGGCCGTCGAGAAGACCTTCGACCTGCGCCCGGGCGCAATCATCCGCGACCTAGACCTGCGTCGCCCCATCTACGAAAAGACGGCAGCCTACGGTCACTTCGGCCGCGAAGACGCCGACTTCACCTGGGAGAATACCGACCGAGTCGATGAACTCAAAGCAGCCTGCGGCCTGTAGGCTTACGAGAAAAGCCACAGCCAAATAGAAACACGCCAAAAAGAGGTACCGGAACAACCGGTACCTCTTTTTTATTAACCGGTGGCGAAGATGAGTCGACATGGGACGCAGAATAGGTTCCCAGCTGATGAATTTTGCAGCAAGCGTGCCCCTACCATGTATCCTAAGTTCCGAGGGCTTTGGTATTTGGTCGATCGCGAGTTCCGCACGAGCCGGAGGCCACTTAATGTGGCCTCCGTGCGAGCCAGGACTGTAGAGCAGGCGACCAAATACCAAAGCCCTCGGAACGACGGGATAGAACAGGAGCGCATATGGCAGGCAAGCCGCAAACACTAGCTACGACCTCGGCATTCGAGATCTTGGGCCCCGTCATGGTCGGCCCCAGCTCATCGCACACCGCCGGCGCCCTGCGCTGCGCCCAAGTTGCCGCCAGCCTGCTGGAAGGCCGCATCACTAAGGTCACCTTTGGCCTGTGGAACTCCTTTGCCCACACCTACCGCGGCCACGGCACCGATCGTGCGCTCGTCGCGGGCATCCTGGGCCTCGACACCGATGACGAGAACATCAAGCAGGCCTTCGACCTCGCGCACGAGCAGGGCCTCGAATATCACTTTGACATCAAGGGCGACGACGCCTCCATCCACCCCAACACCGTCGACATCGACATGTTCGACGACACGGGCGCCACGGCCCAGGTCCGCGGTGAGAGCCTGGGCGGCGGCAAGATGCGCATCAGCCGCATTAACGGCGTCGGCGTCGACATCTCGGGCATGTACTCCACACTCTTCGTGGCGCACTACGACGTCCCCGGCGTGCTCGCCGCGCTCACGAACCTGCTCGCCTACGCACACGTGAACATCGCCTTCTGCCGCACCTACCGCACCGAAGTGGGCGGCCAGGCCTACTCCGTCTTCGAGACCGACGGCGCGCCCGACGACACCGTCGTCCCCATGCTCCGCAAACTCGACAATGTCGATTACGCGACCTTTATCGAGCTCCCCGGTTCTGCCTCGTCGCTCTCCCCCGGTGTCTCGGCAAAGGAGATCTTCGACGACGGCGAGCAGCTGCTCGATGCGTGCGCCGAGCTCGGCCTGAATATCGGCGCCGTTATGGCCGTGCGCGAGGCGCGTCTGACCGGCGAGGCCCACGCCGTCGCCGCCATGCGCCGCGTGCTCGACGTCATGCGCGAGGAGACCACGACCCCCATCGTCAATCCGCAACGATCGCTCGGCGGGCTTATCGGCGGCGAGGCTAAACTCGTCGATGCCACCGGCCGCAACGATTTGAGCACGAGCCTGATGGGCACCGTTCAAACCGACGCCGTGGCCCGCGCGATGGCCGTGCTCGAGCGCTCCGCCACGATGGGAGTGATCGTCGCCGCTCCCACGGCAGGCTCCGCGGGTGTCGTGCCCGGGTGCGTGCTGGCGCTCGCCGATCACCTTCAGCTCGACGACGAGCAGGTCATGGACGCGCTCTACTGCGCAGCCGCCATCGGCCTCAACCTCGCCACGAGCGCCTGCGTCGCCGGTGCCGAGGGCGGCTGCCAGGCTGAGGTAGGAAGTGCGGCCGCCATGGCAGCCGCCGCGCTGGTGCAGATGCTCGGCGGCACGCCCGGGCAGGCGCTCGACGCCAGTTCCATCGCGCTGAGTAACTTGCTGGGCCTCGTTTGTGACCCCGTCGGTGGCCTCGTGGAGGTACCCTGCCAAAACCGCAACGCCATCGGCGTGGCAGCCGCCTTTAGCTCGGCGCAGCTTGCACTTGCCGGTATCAAGAGCCTGGTGCCGTTTGACCAGATGGCGCACGTCATGCTCTCCGTGGGCCACGCGTTGCCGGCCACGCTGCGCGAGACGGCAAAGGGTGGCATCGCGCAGGCTCCGGCCGCACTTTCGGCCTGTGCAAAATGCGGTGTGTGCGGATAGCGACAAAGAACGACTCGAAGGTGGGACAAATGTCCCACCTCTTTTGAATGCCACCGTTTCCATACCACAAACAACTAGGTAATCGCTATAATGCAAGCCCAGTAAAAACACGATGAGCCGCAAGACGAAATTCGAAGGATATGCATACGATGTCGCAAAACGATCGAACTCAACTGATTCCCGATCCGCAGCAGCCGAGCAGGCACACCGGCGGCGTTCAATCGCCGCGTCCTATCGCGCCGAGCCGCGGTCAGCAGCGAGGTGCGGCAAACGTTTCCCAACGTCCGAACAAGCAGCATCAGCAGCGCCAGACAAATGGCAATGCGCCCAAGCAGCCCCCCACGCACGCTCGAGGCGATCGCGGCCCCGCACGCAAACCCGCCGAGAACAATAAGTCGGGCAAAAAGACGACGCTCTTTGTCGTTCTGGGTCTTATCGTCATTGTCTATATCGTAGGCGTCGTAGCGTTTTCGCAGGTAGCCTACCCCAACACCACTATCGCCGGCGTCGATGTCTCGTTCTCCAACGCTTCGTCTGCCGCCACCAAGGTCAACTCGGCTTGGAAGCACTATAAGCTCACCGTGACAGGCGATGACTTTAGCTGGACCTATCAGCCCGAGTCCGATGAGCCCATTGTCGACGGCGAAGCTGCCGCAAAAGAGATTATCAGCCGCAACGAAGCCATTGTATGGCCGGTTCGCCTTGTAGAATCCTTAAGCGGCAAGACCAAAACAACCGCTAGCTCCAACGAAGTCGATCTTGATCAAGACGTCGACCTGTCCATGCTCTCCGACACCTTTGACCAAAAGCAGTTTGAGAAGGATCTGGGCGCCGCCATCGACGAGTTTAACGAGGGGCGTTCGGGCGCGTTCGAGGCCAATAGCTCCTATGACGAGCAGGCCGGCAAGTTTACCGTCGAGAAGGCGCGCTCCAACGAAAAACTCAACCGCGAGCATGTCATTAAGTATGCCGAGCTCGAGCTTGCCTCGCTGGCCGAGACCGTAGATCTTTCCAAGCTCGGCAACGATGCCTATGAGCCGCTCAATGGAACGCTGACCGATGATCAGATTCAGTCTGCATGCGATGCCGCCAACAACTTCTTGGGCGTCAACGTGACCCTCAAGCTCAACGGCGAGGATGCCGGCAAGGTTGATGGCAGCTCCGTGTTGCAGTGGATCAGCTTTGCCGATCCGGCCAACCCCACGCTCGATACGTCGCAGATCAGCAGCTGGGCAGCCGAGCTCGCCAACGGCTTTAATACCGTGGGCTCCACTCGCTGGTGGACGCGCGCCGATGGCAAGCAGTGCGCCGTCGAAGGCGGCGACTTTGGTTGGTCCATCGACAGCAGCTCGCTCGCCAAGCAGGTCGAGGACGCCATCAACAACAAGCAGACCGGCGAAATCGAGATCAAGTACTCCCAGAAGGCCGACACATTTACCGCCAAGGGCGAGCCCGACTGGAAGGCCTAT
The DNA here is from genome assembly GCA_958444075.1 of uncultured Collinsella sp. Lineage (GTDB taxonomy): Bacteria > Actinomycetota > Coriobacteriia > Coriobacteriales > Coriobacteriaceae > Collinsella. Next base: position 8,397 of record CAUCNB010000048.1, read on the forward strand.
ATCGACGTCGACCTGTCCGAGCAGCATGCGCGCTACTACGACGAGAGCGGCAACATCGTGTGGGAGGCCAACTTTATTTCTGGCAAACCGGGCGAAGACGCCACCCCCGAGGGCGTATGGCAGATCAACAGCAACGATGGCGCCAGCAAACTCATCGGTGCCAAGGACCCCGAGACCGGCAAGCCCAAATACGAGAGCCCGGTAAGCTACTGGATGCCGTTCGAGGGCAATATGGTCGGATTCCACGACGCCACCTGGCAAAACGATTCGAGTTTCGATAACGCCGAATCGTACAAGTGGTGCGGTAGCCACGGTTGTATCAACCTGCGTCTGGCCGATGCCAAGTCGCTCCACGAGCGCATCAAAGTCGGCCTCTGCGTGGTCGTGCACTCGTAACGCAGCTAACGTCTACAACAAGTAAACAGCACGGCGACAAAACTTACAGTACCGTCATCCGCAACTTCTATACGCCCGCCTATCGCGACGGGCGTATATACTTATCGGAGCCATATCGATAAAGGAGACGCTATGTCCAAGGTCCCCACGATCAATCCGGGTCCTGACGATTCCGATCGCATGCCCCAAGATGCCACCGAGACCCTGCCGATTATCAGCGCTGCAGACACCAAGCAGCCCCAAACGAGTCTCGACGATTCGACCGATATCTCCGATGAAGAGGCATATGCCAAGCTCAAGGCAAAACGTGCCGAACGTCGACGCAAAAAGCTGATTCGACGCGGTATTGCCGCCGGCGTCGTTGTTGCCATCGCGCTCATTGTCATCATCGCAACGCTGGTCATCAACGCGCAACCCGCAGGCACCAACGGACCGGTGACCGACATGGTCACCGAAGGCACGTTTACCACCACAGTCGAAGCCAAGGGGCAGCTTAAGCCCATCTCGGCATCGGTCGTCTCCCCTTCTGTCGACGGTACGGTTGAAAAGATCAACGTGCAGGCCGGACAGAGCGTCAACGAGGGCGACGTGCTCATGACCATTAAGAACGACGCGCTCGATAGCGCTGTTTCCGAGGCGCAGCGCGCGGTCGCGGCCGCCCAGGAAGACCTGAACAATGCAAAGGTGGCACTCGCGGCCGCACAGGCCGCACCGACAACGGACAGTGACGGATCGACCGGCCCATCGGACGCAAACGCCAACGCAAATGCCGTCTCGACCGCCCAGCGCAACCTCGCCTCGGCCCAGGCAACGCTGGAGCAGGCAACTGCAAAGGCGGCCGAGCGCACCGTAAAGGCCCCCAGCTCGGGCAGCATCGTGGAGCTCAACGCCAAGGTGGGCGCTACGTTAACAGGCGGCATGATCATGGGTGAAAGCGACACGAGCGGCGGCAAGCAGTGCATGCAAATCGCCGACCTGTCCAAGATGAAGGTGACGGTTCAGGTGGGCGAAAAGGATATCGCCAAAATTGCCGTGGGCCAAAGCGCCAACGTGACCTATCCCGCGTTTCCCGATATCGTGAGCCAGGGCACCGTCACGGCTATCGCCTCGGTGGCAAACTCTGACTCCGGCTCCGGTAGCGGCGGCAGCGTGACCTTTAACGTCGACATCCTCATCGAAGCACCCGACAGTCGCCTTAAGCCGGGTATGACTGCCGAGGTCTCGGTAGTGACCGAGAAGCTCGACGACGTGGTTATGGTGCCGACCATGGCGCTGATGACCGAAGATGGCGAGCACTATTACGTCAATCTGGCCACCGATTCGGAAGGCAAGAAGACGCGCCGCGTGAAGGTGACCGTCGTGACGCAAAACGACAACGAGGCTGTAGTCGGTAAGACGCAGGTCAAGCGCGACGACCAGGGCAACGAGATCAACCCAGACGTCCCGGTTACCAAGTTACGCGACGGCGACACCATCGTGACGGATACCGGCGCAGGCATGACGGCAGACGGCGGCGACAATATGTCTGCCGACGAGGGCAAGTAATGCGTCCCGTCATCGACATCCGCAACGTGCACCGCATCTTTGAGAGCGAGGCCGGTTGCGCCCACATCCTGCACAACGTGAGCCTGGCGGTGAACCCCGGTGAGTTCGTCGCCATCACCGGCCCCTCGGGCTCGGGCAAGTCGACGCTCATGAACATCCTGGGCTGCCTGGACAAGCCGACGGCGGGTGATTATTTCCTGCAAGGGCTCAACGTCGCCGAGCTCGACGATGATGAGCTCACCGAGGTGCGCGCGCTGAGCATCGGCTTTGTCTTTCAGAGTTTTAACTTGCTGCCGCGTCTGACGGTGATCGAAAACGTCATGCTGCCGCTGTCCTACACCAATGTGCCGCGTAGCCAGCGCGAGATGCGCGCCGTGCACGCGCTGCAAGCCGTCACACTGCCGGTCGACCATTGGGACCACCGCATATCGGAACTCTCGGGCGGACAGATGCAGCGCGTCGCCATCGCGCGCGCCCTCGTCAACGACCCGCCCATCATTTTGGCCGACGAGCCAACGGGAAATCTAGACTCGACAACCGGGGCGCTCGTCATGGAAACCTTCCACAAGCTCCAGAAACGCGGCAAGACCATCGTACTCATTACGCATGACCCCGGCATCGCCGCCGAGGCCGATCGAGCCGTAACCATCCGTGACGGGCGAATCCATGACGGCGCATATGTCGCGCATACACCGAATACGTTACGCGGGGCCGTCAAAAACCTGCCCGCGATTTCTGCAACCACCAATCAGCCGAAAGGAGCGAAGGCATGAGCACCCGCGATCTTGTCCAAGAAGCCCTTCACTCGCTCGAGGCCAACAAGGGACGCAGCCTGCTCACCATCCTTGGCATCGTCATTGGCATCGCCTCGGTCATCGCCATGACTTCGCTCATCGGCGGTATCCAAAACAGCCTGGTCAACAGCCTGGGCCTCAATGCAGCCCGCATGGTAGAGATCTATTCGTCCCAAGAACTCACCGATTCGGATGTGGAAAAGCTTCGCAAACTGGTGCCGCAGATTGAGCAGATCGGCATCGTCGATAGCGCCTATTCCGAGTACAAGGTCGGGGATAAAAGCTATACCGTCATGGCCCACGGCGTCGATAGCGACATGCTTGATGCCGTGGGCGCCAGCAAGCTCGTTGCGGGACGTGTCTATTCACAGGCAGAGTCTCAATCAGGCTCGCGCGTGGCGCTCATCAGCCGCGGCGGCGCCGATCAGCTTTACGGCAACGAACAGGACGCACTGGGGAAAACCATCAAGGTGTCCAACGGCGAGGTGCAGATTGTAGGCGTGATTGATGGCGGCAGCGACTCCATGGGCTCGCTCACGCTGTATATGCCACGCGAAACCATCTCCGGCCTGTTTGGCGACGAGAATCCTTCATTTCCCAGCGTGACGGCACTTGCCGCCGAGGGCACAGACATGGACGAGCTCTGCAAGACCATCGAGTCTAAGGTGCGCGCGATGAAGGGCATCTCGGAGGATGATGAGTACGACAGCGTATCGGCGACCTCCATGAAAAGCGCCATCGATGCACTCAACTCGTTTATGGGCGCCTTCTCGCTCATCATGGGCGCTGTCGCCAGTATCTCACTGCTTGTCGGCGGAATCGGCATTATGAATATGATGCTTACCAACGTGACTGAGCGCATCCGCGAGATCGGTATTCGCCGTGCCTTGGGCGCCAGTCGCCGCGATATCACCGCGCAGTTTTTGGCCGAGTCCTCGGCGCTGTGCGTCACCGGTGGCCTGCTGGGTGTCCTGATTGGCTATCTGCTGGCCTGGGGCCTCGCGATGTTTGCCGCAGGATCAGGGGTTCTCAACGAGCTCGGTGCCAGTGGGGAGATCACACCGAGCTTTTCAATCGCCACGGTGCTGCTGTCCTTCGGCGTCTCCGTCGGCATCGGCGTAATCTTTGGCTTCTACCCCGCTCGCCGCGCGGCAAAGCTCAACCCGGTGGAGTGCCTACGCTACCAGTAAGCCACCACCAGCTACCAGTAAGCCACCACCAACAAGTTGCGGTGAATTAGGGACTGAATATGCTATCTAGCAGCAAAAACAGACACTATTTCACCGCAACTTATTGAAGGGCTGTTTGCGCCAGTTCTGGGCGTCGTCCTCGAGCTATTGATGGATGACGGGCTTGTACGGGTCGAGCTTGCTCGGGACGCTCCTCCTCGCGGGCGGGAGGGCGCGCTAGGCGCGGCAAGCGCCTAGCGCGCGAACTCCCGTAAGAGCGCGTCTTCCACTTCCCGAAGCGAAAGGGCCCCGCTTCCCTCGGCGGGACGGGTGACCACGATGCAGCGCGCTCCCACGTCGCGCGCGGCGGCGAGCTTCTCGGCCGTGCCGCCTACGGTTCCCGAGTCCTTAGTCACAAGCCACTGGGCGCCCACCTGCCGAAGCATCGCCTCGTTGAGCTCGCGGGTGAAGGGCCCCTGCATGCCGATGACGTGCGACGGCGAAAACCCCGCGTCGATGCACTTCGTTATAGCACCGGGCAGCGGGAGCACACGCACGAAGAAGCGCTCCGCGAAATCGGCGACGCTCGTGTAGGGAGCAAGCTCCTTGCTCCCCGTCGTGAGAAGCGCGCGACCCGGGTTCTCGGAGAGAAAGCGCGCCGCGCAGGCGATCGACGCGACCGGCACGACGCCTTTGGGCAGCGCCTCGACCGGGCGCGCAAGGCGCAGGCATTGTGCACCCACGGCGAGCGAAGCGGCCCGGATGTTGCCGCTTGCGAGCGTAGCGAAGGGGTGCGTGGCGTCGACAACGATGCACGCGCCGGAAAGCTCGCGCTCCATGTCGGCATCGTCGAGCCTGCCCGCATGCACCTCGATGCCCGGAAGCTCGCCCAAAAGCTCGCCTCCGTACTCAGTTGCCGCGTAGGCACGGGCGGGGATGCCCGCCCTGCTCGCCCATTCGCACAGAAGGCGGCCCTCGGTGGTGCCGGCGAAGATGCGCAGCGCCGGCGCGGATGCGGGCGCCGTCACTTCGGGCCGCCTGGGCGCGTGATCTGGTAGAGCAGCGCGTTCATAATGGCAGCCGCCACGGTCGAGCCGCCCTTGCGACCCCTCGCGACGATGGCTGGCACGCGTCGTGCGAGTAGCTCCTCTTTCGCCTCGACCACGTTCACAAACCCGACCGGCACCCCAACGACGAGCGCGGGCGCGATCTTCCCCGCGTCCATGAGCTCGGCGAGGCGCAGAAGTGCTGTGGGAGCGTTGCCGACGGCCACGATGAGCGGACCCTCGATGCCGCAAGCTTTGTCCATGCTCGCAACGGCGCGAGTCGTGCCCGCGGCGCGCGCAGCCGCGGCGACATCAGGGTCGGCCATGAAGCACACGGCCTTGCAGCCGAGCTTCGCGAGCGCGGGCTTGCTTATGCCTGCGAGCGCCATGTTCGTGTCGGTGAGCACCTTGGCCCCTGCGCGCAGTGCGTCGAGCGCACAGTGCGCGGCGTCATGGGTAAACACGAGGGAATCGGCGTACGAGAAGTCGGCAGTGGTGTGGATGACGCGCTTCACGACGGGCTCTTCGAGCGGCGGGAACGTGCGGCCGCCGAGCTCTTCGGTGATGATCTCGAAGCTGCGCCGCTCGATGTCGCCGGGCGCCATCTCCTTGGAATCCATCTAGTACTCCACTCCTTCCCTTGCACATATCCCCTGCTCGTAGGGATGTTTCTTGCACCGCATCTCGGTTATGTAGTCGGCCTTCTCCACGATCTTGCGGGAAGGCGCGCGCCCGGTGAGCGCTACTTCGACGCCGCGCGCGGACATATCGAGCGCGCGGTCCACGAGCGCCTCGTCGACAAGCCCCTTCGAAAGCGCGTCGAGCGCCTCGTCGAGCACGAGCAGTCCCTCTTGCGCGCCCTCGAGCTCGGCAAGCGCGGAAGCGAGGTTCCCATCGTGCAGCTCGCACGTCGCGGCAAGTTCTTCCGACGTCATCGACCAGGTAAACTTGTCCGACACCTTCCCCGCGAACACGGGCACGCCGAAATGCTCGGCGAGCAGGCGCACCTCCCCGCTTTCGCCGTCTTTCAGGAACTGCACGACGACGACGCGGCGGCCTGCAGCGAGCATGCGAAGGGCGAGGCCCATCGCCGCCGTGGTCTTGCCTTTGCCGTCGCCATGATACACGTGGATCATACGCCCTCCTCGATAATGCGGTAGACATACTCCATGTCGAGCGCCCCGCGCACGACGTCGGCCAGGCGGTCGAACTCGCGCGCACGGTGATCGGCCGCGGACGCCGCGCCCGCAGCACCCACGACGTTCTCGGGCAGGCCGCGCATGCGCGCGAGCGAGCGCGCGAGGGCGAGCGCCACCCCCGGTTCGTCGAACAGGCCGTGGAGATAGGTTCCGAACACGTTTCCGCAGGCCGCGCCTTCTGGTTTGCCGCCAATCGTGCCCGCAGGAGCGCAGGAGACGGTCGTTTCGCCGTCGTGAATCTCGTACCCGCGCGCCGTCATGCCGTTCCACGCCGAGAACGCGCCTTGGGCGCCCGTGATGCGCAGTGTCGACTGGGCGAGGCGCTTTTCCTCCTTGAACACCGTACTTGCAGGGATGAGCCCGAGCCCGCGCGCGGTGCCAGCGCCTTCCCTGCCGTGCGGGTCGGAAAGCTCGTCTCCCAAAAGCTGGTAGCCTCCGCATATGCCGAGCACCGGCGTGCCCGTGCCCGAAAGCGCGCGTACACAGGCCCCGATGCCGCTAGCCGCAAGCCAGCGCGCGTCGTCGAGCGTAGTCTTCGAGCCGGGAAGCACCACCAGGTCGGGTCGGCCCAGATCGGTCGTCGAGGAAACGTAGCGCACGCCCACGCCGGGCACGCGCGAAAGCGGGTCGAAGTCGGTGAAGTTCGACAGATGCGGAAGACGCACGACGGCGACGTCGATGACGCCGCGCGCCTCGCGGGCAGATAGGCGCGGCGCGAGCGAGTCCTCGTCGTCCAGGTCGAGCGTAAGATACGGCACGACCCCCACGACGGGAACCCCGCACATTTTCTCGAGCGGGGCCAAACCCGGGCGCAGGATTTCCACATCGCCGCGGAACTTGTTCACCACAAGCCCCCGCAAAAGCGCGCGGTCCTCGGGCGCAAGGAGCGCGACCGTGCCGTAGAGCTGGGCAAACACCCCGCCTGGGTCGATGTCGCCCACGAGCAGCACGGGGGAGGACACGGCGCGCGCGAGCCCCATGTTGACGATGTCGTTTTCGGCAAG
>CAUCNB010000049.1:0-15344 GCA_958444075.1 uncultured Collinsella sp.
CCCAGATATTCGAGGGTCTTCTTGCGGACGATGCCGTAGAGCTGCTCCTGGTGCATCACGCCGCCGCCGAGGACGATGCGGCGAGGCGAGTACATGAGCACGAGGTTCGCGCACATCTGCCCCAGATAATCCCCCTCGAGCGCCCACACCTCATCGTTGTCCGCGAGCTCGGCCGCGGGCTTTCCCCAGCGCGCGGCGATGGCGGGGCCGGAGGCGAGCCCCTCGAGACAGCTCGCGTGGCTCGGGCAGACGCAGCGTCCCTCCTCGGTGGGACGGGTCCTTACCAGCATGTGACCGGCCTCGGGGTGCAGCATGCCGTGAAGGAGTCTGCCCGCGCACATGACGCCCGCGCCCACGCCGGTGCCGATGGTCACGTAGACGGCGTCCTCGAGCCCCTTGCAGCAGCCGAAGACCACTTCGCCGAGGCAGGCAACGTTCACGTCCGTGTCGTAGGCCACCGGAATCCCGAGGGCGTCGGCGAACGCGGCGCGAAGACCATAGCCTCGCCACGCGAGCTTGGGGGTCTGCAGGATGGAGCCGTAGCGCTCGTCGGCGGGGTCGACGCAGGTCGGGCCGAAGGCGCCGATGCCCAACGCGTCCACATCGCGGGCGGCGAACCACTCGATCATCTGCGGGACGGTCTCGGCGGGCGCAAGCGTCGGGGTCTCCATACGGTCGAGGACCTCGCCGTCGCCGGACACCACGGCACAGACCATCTTGGTCCCGCCGGCCTCGAGGGCGCCGAGCCTCATTTGCTTTTCGCTCATGTGATCCTCCTTGCAAAGGGGCGCCCGTAGCCATGGTCAACCGCGGGCGCCCATAACGTTGGCATGTTTCGAGGCGACCCTACCTGGGCACGCGGTCCTGCCTTGCGGCAAACGGGGCGAGCACGGCGTGCGGCTCGCTTTGGTACCAGTAGGCGACGGTGGAGATGTCGTCCTCGCGCTCGTAGAGCTTGATGTCGTCGTTGCCGAGGTCCTGGAATGTCACGCGCAGGTCCTCCTTGAACGAGATCGGGTCGGGAAGGTGCCACCTGTAGAGACCGTGCCTGGGCAGCGCGTCGTCGTTGGTCGCGAGCATCGGGTTCGGGTTCGGCTTGCCCGCGCTGAAGCGGTCGCGCGTGGCGTCGCGCGTCGATCGGTACGGGTAGCCGGCGAACAGCGTGTTGAAGCACTGCGCCTCGGGCAGCGCGTGGGGCGGCCTGTCGAGAAAGGCCCAGGCACCGCCGAAGTAGTCCTCGGCTCCCGTCGAGGTGACCGTGGGGAACTCCTCGTCGCCGTCGAGGAAGAACTTCATCTCGCCCTCGCCCCACCAATAGCGCTCCAGGGCGCACAGGGCCATGTAGGTGCCGACGTAGTAGCCCTTGCCGCGCACGCCGTCGAGCACGGTGTAGTCGACGCCCCTGCGGGTGCTGCGCTCGCGGTTAAAGCGAGCGTGGAAGTACATGGCGTCGTCCGGCACGTCGGTGAGCGCGTAGTTGAACGTGTAGAAGATGTACTTAATGAACCCGGGGTGCTCGCTCGTAAGCGTGACCTTGGCGTGCTTCCTGAAGGGCATCTCGAAGTAGCAGTTCATGCCGCCCGTCGGGTTCACGCAGATGGGCATTGAGTTGACAATGGCGCGCTCACCGAAGCCGTTACAGAAGAAGTCGCCGACAGGGCACTCGACCGAGGGGGTCTCCTCGTCGTCCCAGTAGAAGCGCAGCACGAGGTCGCGCATGACGAAGCTGCCGGCGGCGGTCTTGTCGGGGACGGTCATCCAGATGTGGCGGATGATGCCGGGGCCCTCGATGTCCGCGAGCGTGATGGTCTCGCCGGACTCAAGGGGCACGCAGCACGAGCCCTTGCGGCCGACGCCGAGGTGGCTGGCCGACATGGCGGCGCGGCCCTTCTCGCCCGTGATGTTCTCGGGGGTGATGGCGCGGCTTTCCTCACCGCCGTGCATCCACACGTCCTTAAGGAACTCTCTCATCGTCGACCTCCTCTATTCGTCGTCGTCGCACTCGGCAGAACTGACACCGTTCACGTAGATGATCTGCTGGCGCGCCTCGTTGACGAGGGCATCGAAGTCGAGCTTCTCGTCGGGGCGCGCGAGCGCGACCGTCATGGCGAGCGGGAGGTTGACACCCGCGATCACGTGGATCCGGTCGGAGGCGAAGCGGGAGAAGCGCTGGTTCACGCTGCCGCCGAACGCGTCGGTAAGGACGACGACCTCGTCAGTGCCCGAAAGAGCCGCCTCGACCGCCGCGTCGAGCCCCTCGCCGTTGTCGTTCACGTAGGCGCACACGGCGTTGACGGCGTCGCCCTTACCCGTAAGGAACTCGAGGGTGTCCTTGAAGCCCTGGGCGAGAAGGGAATGGCTCGCCACAACTATCTTTCTCATTGATTCACCAATCTCTTGGGTCGAAGCTAAGCGAGGATGCCGGCGGCGGAGGCGACCATCGCGAGGACAATCACCACGAGGATGAGGGCCGTCATGCTCGCGTTCTTCTTGGTAAGAAGGTAATACGCGCTTCCCGTGATGGCGGCGGGGATCATGGCAGGCAGGATCTTGTCGAGCAGCGGCTGGATCTCCATCGCGACGTCGCCGAAGCTGAAGCTAATCGGGCAGGTGACGCCGATGACCGAGGCGATGAGGCAGCCGACCACGGTGAGGCCGAGCACGGAGGCGGCGGCAGTGAGGTTGGGAAGCTTCTCGCTGAAGTCGGTGACGAGCTTCACGCCCTGCTTGTAGCCGAACTCGAGGGCGTGCATGCGGACCCAGAAGATGGCCAGGATGAGCGCGAACCAGATGCCGGCTCCCACGGGGTTGCCCTCGATGGCCATGTAGGCGGCGATGGAGCCCATGATGGTCGGGATCATGGTCATGAGCAGGGAGTCGCCGACGCCGGCGAGCGGTCCCATGGTGCCGATCTTCAGGTCTTGGACGGCGTCCGCCGTCGCTAGGCCGTCGCGCTCCTCCATGGCCACGCAGGCGCCAAGGATGATGGCGGCGAGCCAAGGCTGGGTGTTGTAGTAGCGGAAGTGGTTGTTGAGCGCTTGCTTATAGTCCTCGTCGTTCGTGTAGATCTTCCTCAGGACCGGCGAGAGGGCGTAGGCGACTGAGGCGCCCTGCTGGGTCTGGTAGTTGAAGGTGCACACGCTCATGAGCCAGCGCCAGTTCGCGTTGCGCAGGTCCTTCTTGGTGACCTTGTAGCCGGAGGGCTTGCCCTTGGCGACGGCGGTGATGTTCTCGTTTTCCATGGTTACTCATCCTCTCCGATGAAGGCGTCTGCGGAAGCGTGGGCGGCGAGCTCGGTGTCCCTCTCGGCGCGCTGGTAGAACGCGATCGCGAGGGCAAAGCCGACGATGGCGGCGCCGATGATGGGCACGTTCAGGAAGGCCGAGAGGAAGAAGCCGGCGAGCAGGTACTGGAAGTACTTGCCGGTGGGCATGTAACGCAGCAGCATCGCGATTCCGACGGCCGGGAGCATCTTGCCGGCGAGGGTGAGGCCGGAAAGGAACCACTGGGGCATAACCTCGAGGAGCCAGTTGACGGCGGGCTGGCCGAGGGTCACGGAGACAAAGACGGGCAGGGCGGCGCACAGGCCGAAGAGCACGGGGCAGACCCACAGGATGGCGTTCATCTGCTTGAACTTGCCCTCGTCGCAGAACTTCTGGGACTTCTCGACGACGAAGCCGTTGAGGATCTTGACGATGACGTCGAGCTGGATGCCGAGCATGCCGACCGGCAGGCCGATGGCGAGGCCCGTGTCCGCGCCCAGGGTCACGCCGTAGGCTGTGGCGATGATGGCCATCGTGCCGTAGTCGGGAATCGACGAGCCGCCGAAGCCCGCGACGCCGAGCTGCATGAGCTGGATGGTGCCGCCGATGACGAGGCCGGTCTGCCAGTCGCCCATGACGACACCGGTGATAAGGCCCCAGAAGACGGCATAGTTGACGAAGATCATCGGGATGCCGTAGTAGTCCACGTGCTTGATGAAGGCCAGCAGGGTCAAAAGGACGACCTGCAGGATAGTGAAGTTGACCATGATCCCTCCTTAGATGAGGTCGGCGACGGAGACGGGCTTGTCGGCGGGCACGAACTGTGCCGTCACCTTGACGCCGCGGGCGATGAGCGCCTTGTAGCTCTGGACGTTCTCGGCGGAGGCATAGGCGCGCTGGGTGAGCTGGACGCCGCCCTCCTTGACAAGAGAGCCGCCGACGATCAGCGACGGGAGCTCGATGCCCGACTCGACCAGGTGAAGGATCGTCTCGGGCTCCTTGGCGATGACAAAGACCTTCTCGCGGTCGTACTTGCCCGCCGCGAAGTTCTTGAGCGCGGTCTGCTCGGAGATGATCGAGACGGCCATGCCCGCGGGGCGCGCCATCCTCATGGTGGACTTCAGGACCTCGTCGCCGGCGACCTTGTCGTCGATGACCATGACTCGGGTCGCGCCCGACACCGGGGCCCACTGCGTCACGATGATGCCGTGAAGCAGGCGATTGTCGATTCGTGCCATAACAACACTCATGTTTGCTCCTATCAAATGAAGTTTTACGTTCGGTACTGCCTCGGCGCTATCCGGATTCGCGCCGGGCAAGGGGTTATCGGATTATTGAGGACGCGCGGTCAGCTCGCGGCGGCGCGGGGAAGGTCACTCGTCGAGCAGGAGGTCCGAGGAGCCGAGGCGCTCTTCTCGCGCCGGGGCGGCGCTCACGCTTATGTAGTCGAAGACATATGCGATCTCGCTTACGGGAACCTCTACGCGATAGCGCGTCGAGATACTCGAGAAGCTCTGCCTGAAGGACTCGATGAAATCGGCGCGTTCCTCCTCGAAGCGGTCCTGGCCAACGTAGGTCTCAATGGGGTTTCTGGTAACAAGGCGCTCGACGAGACAGCAGAGGTGGACGTAGAGCCCAATGATGGCGTTGCTGCCGATCTTCTCGCCTGTCCTGCGCTGAAGCTCGTGCACGGCGCTCTCGATCTCGTGGAATAGCCGCTCCGGGTCGAGGATGGTGATGGAGCGGATGACGTTCTGCAGCGTCATGTTCGAGAGCAACTTCTCGTGGAAAGAAGAGAGCTCGGAAGCGTCAAGCCACCTGCCGAACACGGCATCAACCTTAGAGGCGGACGCCGTCGACATGATGTCCTCGAGGGCGACGAAGGGAACGGAGGCGACCCCGGGGTCTCCCGTGCCGATGACGGCGCAGACGCGGTGCTCGGAGAAAACGGCGTCGTTCGACCCGTTCGCGACGAGCTGCTTGAAGGGCCTCGTGAGCAGGCGCGCGCCTATGGTGCGCGGGAGGCTCTGCGAGACGAGCTGGCGTATCCTTTCCGCGGCGTCGACCCCAGACTCGGAGCAGAAGACGATGGCGTCCTCACGGTTGACGCGCTCGATCACCTTGCAGTGCGTCACGCACGCGGCGGTCGCGTCGCCAAGAACCTCGGCGATGGACTTGCCGCCGAGCAGCCCAACCCCGATCTCGAGCGCAAGACCGGTAGAGACGTTGTTCACCACGCCGATAGTGGAGTCGGTAACGTTTTCGAGGGCCTTATAGGCCTCCTCCAAGGAGCCCATGTCGACGAGGAACACGACCCCGGTGCAGTAGGAATGGCGGTCGACGAGGCGCTGGAGCGGACCGACGATGTCCTTCAGCTGCTGGTCGTAGGGCATGTCGACCGCCTCGTACACATGCATGCCGAGCATACGGTTCGCCGCGTCGGCGATGCTCGTCGCCGTTGAGTAGCCGTGGGACAAGATGACGCAGAGCGTCCGAAGGGCCTTCGCATCGCGAGACTCCGATGCGACGCACAGCGTCAGAAGCGTCTTCGTGAAGTGATCGAGCGAGATTCCAAGCGCCCCTTCCACGTCTGCGGCGACCTGATCGGAGACACTCGAGGCAAACGGCAATTCGGAGGTCACGGCACCGAGGAGATGGGAGATTTGCTCCGCACAGGCAGACTTTCGCTTAGCCAGGCCGATGCCCGGCCACAACTGCAGGCAAATCTCCTGGGCCAGTAGAAAAGCGACCTTCCTCGAAAGCTCGATGCCATAAGAAGAGCCTGCGTCGGCAAGGACCGCGCCCACGACGCGCTCGAAGGCGCGCGACCTCGAGGAGGTAACGCCGCGGCCGAAGATCAAGTGATCCTCAACGCCGCGCGCAGCGGAGACAGCTTGCGAGACGAGCTCGGAGACAGAAAGCTCCCCGGCGCAGAATCGCTCATCGAGGGAGCACAGGGCATCGAGCGCCTGCTCGACCGGCCCTGTGCTCTCGGCGGCATCCAGAGACGCGTCGATCAGAACGCCATCGTCGGGCTGTTGATCGATCTGCGCGGAGGAGAGGAGCCCACTGGGAAGAAGATACGGGCGAACGACGACGTAGTCGCCCTCGCGATTGAGGAACGCTTTGGCGCAGCAGTTCGTCACGCAGGCGCGCAAGCCGGCGATGTTATCGGAAAAGTCCGCGTTCACGAGGCAACGGTATGCGCCGCGGCTGATCTTCACATCAGAACCGATTCGGCACCCCTCGCTGCGTAGGAAGCTCAAGATGAGATCCTCGCGCTCCTCGGGGGTCCGCTCCTTGAGTGAGGGGACGCGGGCACAGATGGGCATTTTGCTGTAGGCCGAGGAAACCTTCAGGTCATCGGCGGAAAGCGTCGTCGAAAGAACGAGGCGAGCGCGCGGCGCATCCTGGGAGGCATCGAGCCCGAGAGCCGTCGCAAGGCAGTGCTCCATCGCAGAGGGAGAGAGTGTCTCGATGCCGTTGACAAAGACCACACCCCCGTGCGATTTCGCGATCGACTCGTCAAGAAGCCCGTTGAACGAGGCGGCGTCCGGGACCCCGGCACAGTCGATGCGCACATAGGAGGAGTCGCGGGACAGCAAGCCCTGGTTCTTGCCGTACTCGTACACAAGGCGAGAAAGGAAAGACTTACCGACACCCACGCCGCCGCTCAAGAGGATGGGCAGGCCAAACGGAGGGTACTGAACCGCAGCCTTGCACTGCTCGACAACGGAGCTGAGGCTCAGGTCGAAGCCCACGGCACGCGCGAAGTCGCGGTGATCGGCGATTCCCGTCGCCTGGATGAGGTCGGCGAGCGAGGCGTACTCGCTTGTAGAGAGCTTTACCTGAAAACGCTTCTGGAACGCGCGGCGATGAAAATAACGGACAGGCCTGCCCGCCACCTTAACCACAAGGCCGGCGCGAACAAGGTCGTTGAGGTACTGGCTCGCCAGGCTCCTGGAGATGATGAGCGTCTCGGCGATGTCGGAGGTGGACAGACGGGCAAGGTCGTCGAGCGAGACGGCAGAGGTGAGGGCCTCGAGATGCTCGAGAATCCTGTCCCTCATGTCGACGGGCTTCTTTGCCAAGCTGTCCTGTGCGGTCTTGTCCATGACTTCTTACCTCCTCGTACAAGGAGTATAAGGGGAGAACAGAGAACGGAAGGGGGCGCGTGGGGGAATCAACAGCTCCGAGGAAAAGTCCACCACTTGAGGGGCAGAAAACAACGGCCATTGAACATTCAGGGCCGACGCTCAACACTTCGGCTCGACACTTCGCTTTGGAAAGGGCCCCGGCGCGCCGGGCCTAAAGCTTAACCATGCGCGCGGCGATGCGGGCGCAGTCGCAGGCGGCCTTCTTCTCGAAGGTGTTGTAGTCGACGACCCGGCCCTCGGCGCAGGGCTTGTCGCTGATGGCGCGCACGACGACGAGGGGCACGCCGTTGAGATAGGAGGCCTGCGCGATGGTGCAGCCCTCCATCTCGCAGCACAGGTCGCCGAAGGCCGCGAGGATTCGCTCCTTCTGTTCCGCGGGCGAGACGAACTGGTCGCCGGAGACGACGCGGCCCTTGAGGACCTTAATGTCGGGGGCGACGGCGGCCGCGGCGGCGCACGCCGCCAGCAAGGGCCGGAACGGATCGCGCCAGATCAAGGCGTCGCCCGGGAGGTCGGGCGTTACCGTCAGCCGGCGCCGCGTCTGCCGCATCATGAGGGAGAACGGCCTGGCCGGCGCATACGGCAGGAAGAGGTTCAAGGTGCACCCCGGGGCGGTCAACGAGGCCGACGTGTCGAACGTCGTCGCGCGCGGCTTCGGCGGCAGGGCGCCGTGCACCCATATATGCAGCGACTTGGCCTGCGTGCACGTCGGGGCGTCGTGGAACTACGTCTGCCTGCTCGTCGACCTCTGCAACGGGGAGATCGTCGGCCACTCCGAAGGACCGAGGAGGGACGCGCGAGCTCCGAGCCAAGCTCTTGGATTACGTGCACTGGTACAACAACTTCAGGATCCACTCGACGCTGGGCTACATGTCGCCGGTCGAGTTCAGGGAGGCGGGGCCGTCCCTCCCGGAATCGTCCAAATAAGTGTTGCCAATCCATAGCCAATCCAGCCATCATCTTCGCGAAGGCGGACGTCAGGAAAAGCTCGGCTTGAGCTCGGTCGGACGCGGTCTGTGGGGCATCATTCAGGCTCAGGGGGTCTCCTTGTCTTCTTCGGTCGCAACCTGAATGATAGGGACGGCCCCTTCTCTCTTTCCCCTTCGTTTTCGACGCGTCACCCTCTCGGCGGGCTTAAGGCCCGCGCTCGCGGGTGCAGGGGCTACGCCCAAACCCCAAAAACGTAACGCCGTGCTCGAAGCGTTTCCGGACGTCAGCGTAATCTCAAATCCCGTTCGTCAACTCATGGGCAAGCCACCTGAGACTACTCATTTCTCCTACTGGCAATGAAGACCTGCGACCTGCAGTTTTGCAAACTGCTTGAAAGCCACCTGCGTTGATTCACTTCCTATTGCAGCTGGCGGCTTGCACGCGAAAAGGCATTTAAGTTTCAAAACGGGCGTTTTCGGCGCTATCGAGCCTCCAAAGGCATCCCGCCGCGCCCTTTGGGACAAAAACAAAAACTCAAAGCCCTGAGTTCGAAAATAGTTTTTGGAGTTGTCCCGACTTTTGTCCCCGAAGCCGACGAAACGCGACAGGGTGTCAACTGGCGGCACTCGATTCGAGACGGCACCGAAAACTGGATGCAACCGGAATGACAGGACGGCAGAACCGAAGCCATCGAGTAGGGATAGAAAAAGGCCCGGGTGCCATGGCATCCGGGCCTTTGCTAGCAACTTGATGTTGCGGGCAGCTTAGAACTTGTGACCGCACTTCTTGCAGACGCGCAGCTTGTTCTTGCCGTCCTTCTCGTGACCGACGCGGGTAACCTTACCGCACTCGGGGCAGACGAGATTGACGTTGGAGGCGTCGATGGGAGCCTCCTGCGAAACGATGCCGCCCTGCTGGTTGGCAGCGTTGGGCTTGACGGCCTTCTTGACGACCGAAACGCCCTCGACAACGACCTTGTTCTCGGCGGGGAGAGCACGCAGGACAACGCCCTGCTTGCCGCGATCCTTACCAGAGAGAACCTGGACCTTATCGCCCTTCTTGATATACATATATCTCCCCTAACTACAGGGTCTCGGGAGCGAGCGAGACGATCTTCATGTACTTCTTGTCACGAAGCTCGCGAGCGACGGGCCCGAAGATACGGGTGCCGACGGGCGAACCATCGTTGTTGATGACAACGCAGGCGTTCTCATCAAAGCGAATGTAGGAGCCATCCTTGCGGCGGATCTCCTTAACGGTGCGAACGACGACGCAACGGACAACGTCCTTCTTCTTGACGTTGGCGCCAGGGGTAGCCTCCTGGACAGCACCGATGAACACATCGCCGATGCCTGCATAACGACGCTTGGAACCGCCAAGCACCTTGATGCAGCGAATCTTGCGAGCGCCGGAGTTGTCGGCGACGTTCAGCATGGTTTGCATCTGAATCATGGTAGATGTTCCTCCGAACTAAGAACCGAAGAGAGGTGCGCAGCCTGTATACGGCCCGTGGTATGCAAGCCAGGCATACGCACATCTTCGGAAACGTACAAGTCGTAAGAGCGACTGCTTATTTAGCGCGCTCGACGACCTCGATGAGGCGCCAACGCTTCATCTTGGACATAGGACGGGTCTCCATAACGCGGACGGTGTCGCCCACGCCAGCCGTGCACTCCTCGTCGTGAGCGTGCAGCTTCTTGGAGCTGGTCATCATCTTGCCGTACTTGGGGTGACGCTTGCGCTCGGTGATGGTGACAACGATGGTCTTGGCACCGGAGACGGAGGTAACGACACCCGTACGGACCTTACGCGAGTTACGCGAATCAGTCATGTTCTCTCCTTAGGTCCTACTCGGCGACAGCGGACTTCTCCGCTGCGATCTCGCGGGCGCGCTGCTCCGTGAGGACGCGAGCGATGTCCTTCTTCACGGTGTTGACGCGAGCGGTGTTGTCCAGCTGGCTGGTGGCCATCTGGAAACGAAGGTTAAAGAGCTCGGCGCGCATTTCCTTCAGCTTCTCAACGAGCTGAGCGTCCGAGAGCTCACGAATCTCTGCGGGCTTCATTAGTTCTCCTCCTTGGCGGCGGCGGCGTCCTCAGCAGCCCACTTGGCCTCGAGAGCGGCCTCCTCAGCCATCTCCTTCTCGATGCGCTGTTCAGCGTTCTTAGCAGCAACAATCTTGGTCTTGATGGGAAGCTTGTGCTGTGCAAGACGCAGAGCCTCGCGAGCGACCTCCTCGGGCACGCCCTTGACCTCGAACATGATGCGGCCGGGCTTGACGACGGCCACCCACTCCTCGGGGTTACCCTTACCAGAACCCATGCGAGTCTCGGCAGGCTTCTTGGTGATGGGCTTATCGGGGAAGATCGTGATGTAGACACGACCGCCACGCTTCATGTAGCGGGTCATAGCAATACGAGCGGCCTCGATCTGACGGTTGGTGATCCAATGGGCCTCGAGAGCCTGGATACCAAACTCGCCGAAATGCAGCTCGGTATTACCCTTGGCCTGGCCCTTCATGGAGCCACGCTGCACCTTGCGGTGAAGAATACGCTTAGGGGCAAGCACTACTGACCCCTCCTCTCGGAGTTACGACGACGAGGACGGGAAGAGCCCTCGAGTGCAGGGTTGGGAACAGGCTGGCCCGGGAGCTTCTCGCCCAGGTAGATCCAGACCTTCACGCCGCAAGCACCCATGGTGGTGCTGGCGACAGCCGTGCCGTAGTCGATCTTGGCACGGAGGGTGTGCAGAGGCACGCGACCCTCGCGGTACCACTCACGACGGCCCATCTCGGCACCGCCGAGACGACCGGAGCACTGGATACGGATGCCCTTAGCGCCGGCCTTGCGGGCGGACTGGACAGCCTTGCGCATAGCGCGACGGAAGGCAACGCGGCCCTCGAGCTGCTCGGCGATAGACTGAGCAACGAGGTTGGCATCGAGCTCGGGGCGCTTGATCTCGACAACGTCGACGGAGAGCTGGCCCTTGGAGACGCCAGCGACCTTCTCGAGCTCGGTGCGGAGGGTATCAATCTCGGCACCCTTCTTACCGATGACAACGCCGGGGCGAGC
Source organism: uncultured Collinsella sp. (assembly GCA_958444075.1). Lineage (GTDB taxonomy): Bacteria > Actinomycetota > Coriobacteriia > Coriobacteriales > Coriobacteriaceae > Collinsella. The sequence goes on from CAUCNB010000049.1 coordinate 11,420, forward strand.
GGTGAGGATGATGACCTTCACCTTGTCGCCAGCGCGCTCGATCTCGACGCGGGAGACAGCTGCGCGGGAAAGACGCTTCTCGAGGTACTTGCGGATCCCGAGATCGTTACCGAGGGTCTTAGCGTAATCCTTCTCTGCGAACCAGCGGGAGCGCCAGTTCTCGGTGATGCCAAGACGGAAGCCGGTGGGGTAGACTTTCTGACCCATACAGCTTTACGCCTCCTTTCGAGGAGCAACGACGACGGTGATGTGGGAAGTACGCTTCAGAATGCGAGAAGCGGAACCCTTGGCGCGGGGACGGATGCGCTTAAGCGTCGGACCCTCGTCAACATAGGCAGCGGCGACAACCAGGTTGTCGGCACGCAGACCGTTGTTGTTCTCGGCGTTCGCAACGGCGGAACGGAGAACCTTCTCGACATCCACGGCGACGGCGCGGTCGCAGAAGTGGAGGATGTCGAAGGCCTGAGCGACAGGCTTGCGGCGGATCAGATCGACCACCAGGCGGGCCTTGCTGGGGGAAACACGCACGTACTTAGCGACGGCGCGAACCTCGGTGGCCTCAGTTTCAATAGACTTAGTTGCCATTTACGGTTAACCCCCTATTTGGCCTTGTGGCCACGGAACGTACGAGTCGGCGCGAACTCGCCGAGCTTGTGACCAACCATGGACTCGGTAACATACACGGGCACATGCTTGCGGCCGTCGTGGACGGCGATGGTGTGACCAACCATCTCGGGGAAGATGGTGGACGCGCGGGACCAGGTCTTCACGACGTCCTTCTTGCCAGCCTCGTTCATCGCGGTGATACGCGAGAGAAGGCGAGTCTCCACGAACGGGCCCTTTTTGAGACTTCTGCTCATAAGTGCTTTCTCCTAAAACTCGGTATCCGAAATTACTTCTTACGGCGACGAATAATGTGCTGGTTCGAGACCTTCTTCTTCTTGCGCGTACGAAGGCCCTTCGTCGGCTTACCCCAGGGGGTAACGGAGGGACGACCAGAGGTGTGGTTCTTGCCCTCGCCACCGCCGTGCGGGTGGTCGACAGGGTTCATGACGGTACCGCGGACGGTCGGGCGCACGTTCATGTGACGCTTACGGCCGGCCTTGCCGATGACGATGTTGGCGTGATCGGCGTTGCCGACCTCACCGACGGTGGCGCGGCAGGTAACGAGGATGCGGCGCATCTCGGAGGAAGGCATACGGACGATGGCGTACTTGCCCTCCTTACCCATCAGCTGGCAGGAGTTACCGGCGGAACGGGCGATAGCAGCGCCCTTGCCCGGCTGGAACTCGACGGCGTGGATGAGCGTACCGACGGGGATGTCGGCGAGGGGCAGAGCGTTGCCCGGCTTGATGTCGGCGTCAGAACCGGACATGATGGTCTGACCGACCTCGAGGCCCTTGGGGGCCAGGATGTAGCGCTTCTCACCGTCAGCGTAGTGCAGCAGAGCGATGCGAGCGGAACGGTTCGGATCGTACTCGATCGTGGCAACCTTGGCGGGCACGCCGTCCTTGTTGCGCTTGAAGTCGATCACGCGGTAACGACGCTTCACGCCGCCGCCCTGGTGGCGGGTGGTGATGCGGCCGTTGTTGTTACGACCGGCCTTCTTGGGCAGGGGCTCGAGAAGAGACTTCTCGGGCTTGGTGCAGGTGATCTCGGAGAAATCGGAGATCGTCTGCCAACGCCTACCGGCGGAGGTCGGCTTAAGGTGCTTTACAGCCATTACAATCCCTTTCAATAGGAATCCGTTAGCCATCGCAGACAGGGATTCGAGGTTCTGCCTCGGGTGCGATGACACCGGACGTATACACGGTTCCGGGCGTGTCCATTTTATACGCCCGAAACCTTGAGCTCTCGCCTCCCCTATTTGGGAGGCATGAGCTCACTCAACAGCAGCGAGTCTTAGGCCTGGTTGCCAAAGACCTCGATGGTGTCGCCCTCGGCCAGCGTGACGATGGCCTTCTTCCAAGAACGGGTCTTGCCGGCGACATAGCGCACGCGCTTGGTCTTGGGCTTGACCGTCAGGGTGTTCACGCGAACGACCTTGACGCCGAAGATCTCCTCGACAGCGTCCTTGATCTGATACTTGTTAGCATCCTTGGCGACCTCGAACGTGTACTTGTTCAGCTCCATGCCGGAGAAGGAACGCTCGGACACGATCGGACGGATGATGATCTCGTGGGCGGTCATTTATGCAAGCACCTCCCCGAAGTGAGCGGCGATGTCGGCGGGCATCAGCACAGCGTTGTTGTTGACGAGATCGTAGGTGTTGGCCTCGTCGGCAGTGATGATGAACGTCTTGGGAATGTTGCGGAACGACAGGTAGGCGTTGACGTCCTCATCGCGAACGATGATGGTCAGACGCTTGCCCTCAAGGCCGAGAGCCTTGAGCATGGCGACGGCAGCCTTGGTGGAAGGCTTCTCGAAGCCGTAGTCGTCGACGAGCACGAGCTCGCCATCGGCCAGCTTGGCGGACAGCGCGGAGCGCATAGCCAGCTTGACCTCCTTGTTGTTCATACGCTTAGCGTAGGAACGGGGCTTGGGGGCGAAGACAACGCCACCGTGACGCCACTGGGCAGCACGGATGGAACCCTGGCGGGCACGGCCGGTGCCCTTCTGACGCCAAGGCTTCTTGCCGCCACCGGAAACCTCAGAGCGACCCTTAGCAGACTGGGTGCCCTGACGCCAAGAGGCCATCTGGCACTTGACGATGTGGTGCATAACGTGGATGTTCGGCTCGATGCCGTACACCTCAGCGGCGAGCTCGGCCTCGGCGACCTTCTTGCCCTCGCTGTTCTTTACTTCAAACTTTGCCATTTAAGTGTTCTCCTTGGTATGACGCTGGGCTAAATGGGCTGGGCCCTTAGGCCATACGGATGGCGACGAGGCCATTCTTGGCACCCGGGACAGCGCCCTTGACCAAGATGAGGTTCTGCTCGGCATCGATGCGGACAACGGAAAGGTTCTTGACGGTAACGCGCTCGTTACCCATGTGACCGGCCATCTTGACGCCCTTGAGGACGCGCGCAGGATAGGCGCACTGACCGATAGAACCGGGGTGACGCTGGAAGTGAGAACCATGCGTCATAGGACCGCGGCGCTGACCCCAGCGCTTGATGCGACCCTGGAAGCCCTTACCCTTGGAGGTACCGATGACGTCGACCTTCTCGACATCAGCGAAATCAGCGACGGTGACGACCTCGCCGACCTTGTGCTCCTCGCCGTTCTCGACGCGGACCTCACGAAGGAAGCGGACAGGCTCGACGCCAGCCTTGGCGAAGTGACCAGCCATGGGCTTGTTCACGTTCTTGGCCTTGATGTCGCCGAAACCGATCTGGACGGCGTCATAGCCGTCGGTTGCCTGAGTTTTAACCTGCGAGACAGCGCAGGGGCCAGCCTGGATGACCGTGACGGGAACGACGTTGTCGTCCTCGTCCCAAACCTGGGTCATGCCAATCTTGCGGCCGAGAATCATGCTGATCAAGATATGATCCCAACTCTCGCGTGGTCTTGGGACAATGCGTACACCACCGAGCGTACGCCCCTAGAGGACCACTACTTACACGACGTGCTCCCCAGCCTTGTATTGCGTCCGGACTACCTGACAACCCTATTAAGCAGGCATTTTGTCCAGCCAGAATACTCCCCTGGTTTCACACAGCTGTTTAGTATACACGGCTGCGGGCGTATCCATCGAGATTCATATTTCACTCACATTGTTTACGCAGGTAAAGTGCGTGGACGTCTACCGGGCCTGGCAGGGTGGCGGCGAAATAAATTAAGGTTGCTGCTCTACAGTCCTGCGCAAGACGGAAGCCACATTAAGTGGCTTCCTTTGCGTGCGGAACTCGCGACAACCTTAATTTATTTCGCCGCCACCCTGCCAGGCTTGGGAGACGACACGTCGATGTCTGCTAAACCTTGC
>CAUCNB010000050.1:0-15067 GCA_958444075.1 uncultured Collinsella sp.
AAGATACGGTTGCGCCCCAGCACCAGGCCAATCACATTACGCGGGCCCAGAGCGTCGACGGTCAGCGCCGCCAGCAGGGACGACGGCAAGTCGCCCTCGAGTGCCACCACAGCACGCGACGCACCGTGGGCTCGGGCGTTGTCGCGCACGGCGAGCACCAGCGCCTGCCACAGCCACTCCTCGGAACGGAACTCGGGCAGTTCGTGATCTTCCAGGGCATCGAGCATCACGCCGCGCTGAATCTCCTGAACCAGCAGGCTCTCCTCAAAACACGGCGCCTGGGCCACCACGCGACCACAGTCGTCGAGCACAAACGAACCGCCGGTATACACCGACTCGTCATAGGCACCGACCGGCGCCATGCAGGCAAACCACACGCTGCGCTTGGATGCGATCTTGCGGTAGGCGCCGCTGCGTACGGCGGCAATGGCGGCAGTCTCGCGGTCGGTCATGTCAAACGCGTTGAATTGGAAATACGCAATGAGGTCAACACCGGTCGGCAACATCTCGAGTTCGCGGTCCATGTCAAAAATCACGGCGATGCGCACGCCGTCCACGTCGAACACCGGCGGCGCCCAACGCGTGTCGTTGTTCTCACCACGCTGCAGGGCAATGCTCGAACGCGCCGGCACCACATGACCGTCCTTGAGCATCATGTAGTCGAGCAGCGGCTGGCCCTCAAACGAAACCGCCGCGGGCACGATGCAAATCATGTCAAGCTCCTGGATACGCTCGGCGACACCAATCAAGCCGGCAAGCATGTCGTGCTCAAAGTCGGCAGTGCCCACCAGGCCCCCGGGCATGGCGCCCATAAAGAGCGGAGCCGGAACGCACAGCACGCGCGCCCCGCGCTCGTGGGCCAGACGAGCCTGGTCCTCGATGCGGCCGCAAATGCCCTCAATATCACCCAGGCGCATATCGATCTGTGCAAGCGCGAGCTTCATGGCTCAGCCCTTTCCGTCGTAAACCATCGAAATCGTAGTAAAAGCGCCGGCCGCATGATGCAGTCGGCGCTCGCATGTGCATATGCTAGCTATGATACCCCGAGCGGGGGCGCGCTCCTAGAATGTCGCGGACCACAGCCCGTGCAGGTTGCAGTAGGCATAGACGGTACCGGTCTTGGAACCGCCGGCAAAAAACGTCGCGGGCTTCATGCCGGGCTCAAGGTAATGGACCTCTAAGCGGCCCTCGGCCTCAAGGGCGATCCACTCAATATAGTGCTCGGGCAGGCTGGGGTGCTCGACCGAGCCAACGCGTGCGCGAATCACGTGACCGTCGCGCTCGGTCTCGACAACAGGCACGTGCTTCTCGTGCGCCGCGTCCTCAGTGTTTGCGGTCAGTTCCGTGCAACCGGCAGGGGTTGCAACGTCGTTGCCAAGGGCGGCAATGAGCTTACCGTCGGGGTCCTTAAAGAATTTCGCCATGATGTTCTCCTTTGCTGACGTGCCAATGTTCTTGATGGTTCTTATGCCCAAAGGCAGACAAACCATCCATGGCATTGCAAATGAACACATAACGGGCGGGGACGATGGGGCAGCGTGCGCTATCCGCCCTGGCGGCCCCACCCGAGCGGGTTAGCGCCCGTCGCCGCCCAGCAGCGCCAGAACATCTTCGCGGGTAAACAGCGCCGAGGAGATGCCGTCGCCGCCGAGCACGCTGTTGACCAGGTCGCGTTTGGACTCCTGCATCTGCATGATGCGCTCCTCGATCGTGTCCTTGGCGATGAGCTTGTACACGGTCACGGTATGTTGCTGGCCAATACGATGCGCGCGGTCGGTCGCTTGGTCCTGCGCCGCCACGTTCCACCACGGGTCGTAGTGGATGACCACGTCGGCCGCCGTCAGGTTAAGGCCCACGCCGCCCGCCTTGAGCGAAATCAAAAAGACCGGAACCTCGCCCGCTTGGAACTGCGCGACCATCTTGGCGCGGCTCTCCTTAGACGAAGCGCCCGTGAGCTTAAGGAAGGCGATGTCCTCCTTGGCCAAGCGCTTACCGATGATATCGAGCATACCTGTAAACTGGCTGAACAACAGGATGCGATGCCCGCCGTCGAGTGCGCCGTGCACGAGCTCCATACACGTATCGAGCTTGGCGCTCCCCGCCTTGTAATCCTCGTAGTGTAGACGCGGGTCGCAGCAGATCTGGCGCAGCTTGGTGAGCTCGGCGAGCACCTTGAGCTTGTCCTTCTTAAACTCCCCAGCCTCGCGGTGCTGCACCTGCTGGGCGATGCGGTCCTGGTTGGCCAGGTAGAGCTTGCGTTGCTCGCCGGTAAGCTGTGCCATGACGGTGTCCTCGATCTTCTCGGGCAGGTCGGCCACCACGTCTTCCTTAACACGGCGCAGCACAAACGGCGACACGAGCGCCTGCAGGCGAGCGGCGTTATCGCCCTCGGCATGCTCGACGGGGCTCTCAAAGCGCTTGGCAAACGACTCGCGCGTCCCCAAAAGGCCCGGCATCAAAAAGTCGAAGATGCTCCAAAGCTCGGACAAGCGGTTTTCGATGGGCGTGCCCGTCAGGGCAAAGCGCACGCCGGCAGGCAGGCGCTTTGCGGCGCGCGCCACCTGCGTGAGCGGGTTTTTAATGTACTGGGCCTCATCGAGCACCACGCGGGCAAAATCCTGCTCGACGTACTCGTCGATATCGCGCCGCATAAGATCATACGACGTCACAACCACGCTATGCTCGGCCACGCCGGCAATCTGTACACGACGTTGAGCTTTGGCGCCCACGATGGCGCACACATCGAGCGACGGGGCAAAGCGCTCCAGCTCGGCGGTCCAGTTGTACACGAGTGAGGCCGGGCATACCACGAGCGTGGGCTTGGTGTCCCCCGCCTCCACGCGCGCCAGAATATGCGCAATCATCTGGAGCGTTTTGCCCAGGCCCATGTCGTCGGCCAAGATGCCGCCAAGGCCCAGGTGTTCGAGCGAGCCGAGCCACTGGTATCCGTCGACCTGGTAGCCGCGCATCGTTGCCTTGAGCGAGGCGGGTACCGTAAAGTCCATCTTGCCGAGCGTGTCCAGGCGCTCGACGGTGCGGCGGAACGCGGCGTCGCGATCGGCCTCGAGCGCCGGCGTGCGCGCGAGCATGCTATCGACAAAAAGGGTGCTCGACGCGGGAAGCGACACGCCGTCGAGCAGGTCGACGGCATCGACACCCAGATCTTCGGCAAGGCCAAACGCGGCGCGCGCTCCCTCATCCAGGCGCACGATGTCGCCGGACGTCAGGCGCGCAAACGTCTGGTGGCGCTTGTACGAATCGAGATAGACGGCAAGGTCCGCGGCCGAAAGCCCGCTCGCGCCCAGCTCAACGTCGAGCAGGTTACTCTTGACGGTCGCACGCACCGAAAGCTTGGGCGCAGGGCGGACCGAGACCTGGCGCAGACGGTCACTGAGCATGACCTCACCCAGCTCGGACAGGGCGGACAGACCCTCGGTCAGCAGACAGAACAGGCTCTCATCATCGCGCTCCTCAAACGCCAGACCGCCCTTGTAGAAATCGAAGTACAGGGCCGCTGTATCCATAACGCGAAACTCCGCCACCTCGTCGCGGGGTGGCACACCGGGGCGCTGCTCTTCGAAGGGGCTGCCCGGAGCGCCCAGGCTAAAGAGATCCGCCGACCAATCGCCGTAGGTAACCGTAATTATGCAGGTCACGAGCCCATCGTCGACACCGATCGCCATAGCAAAGCTCGGCTCGGGTGCCACGGTATCGAGCGCGGCGGGCGCGGTGAGGTCGGTGTAGTCGCGCAAAATGGGCAGCGCCATACGGCAGAACTCACCCACCTGCTCGGCGGCAATATGGGCGGGCGTGCGGCACGGCAGCAAGCGCGACAAAAAAGGTGCGGCATGCTGAGCAAATGCAGCGTCGGTACGGCGCGCGCGGCGCGTGTCAACCAAGTAGGCGGCATCGCCCGACGCAAAGCAGTACATATCGGCGGGCAGGCGCAGGTCATAGCTACCACCAGCCGCCGGCGCGATTTTGGCGGCAAGCAGCGGTGGGCGCTTAGCGGATGCCTCGTCCTCCCCTTGCGGAGACAGCTCAACCGCCACGTCGTAGGTGCGATGCGTCGTCATCCCCCGCGACCAGGCGGGCTCAAAGGAGATGGTCTGGCCGCGCAGCAGGTCCAGCACATATACGATGCTATGCTCGGACAGCGGCAACTGACGCTCGGCAACAAAACCGCTGCGGGCAAAGTCGTACGACGCCGAACGCGAGCTTGTGATGTCATCGAGATAGGCAACTGTCGTCACAACAAGGTTGAGCAGCTTTGTCGATGTTTCGTCAAAGGCCTCAGGTGAATGGACAAACGTGAGCTTCTTGCCATAGGAGAACGTGCCGCCGCGCACGTAGGCATCGGCCATGCCGTCGATGTCCTTGACCACGTAGGAGACCGATCCACAGCGAATGCGGAACTCGAGCGCCCAGCTAAAGCGGTCAGCGAACAGCGGATTGTAGTACGGCACCAACGAGGACTCCAACGCCGCTTTGGGGGCGTCGGGATCAACGGCACCGGCAAGTTTGCGGCGCATGCTCGCCAGCTCATCCATGCGCGCGTCCGAAAGATCGGAAAGCGCCGCCACAAGGCTCGGGCTCGTGGGGACGGGCGCCGGGAAGGGAAAGTTGGGGTTGACGGCCGGCGCGGCGGACGCGGCGCGCGCGGGCTGTTTCGGCTGCGCCGTAAACGTGCGAACCGGCATGCGCAGCCCCTCAACAGGCTCAATGCCGCTGGTGTCCAGGTACGCCAGCGCTGTGGCGATGGCGTGCTTGCACATACCGGGATAGCGGTATGCGGCGGGGCAGTCGCAGTCGTAGTCGATAACCTCGTGCTCGTCCATATCGAGCGCCACGTGCGTCTTGTACAGGTCGCCGCGCGAACCGCGCACCGAGCCCTCAACCGTCACGTTTTTGGAGAAGCGCGAGCCGCTGTCCTCAATCGACAGCACGGCGCCGTTGAGCATGAGCGAGCGGCCCTTCATAAAGGTGCCGCTCAACGCCGCCTCTTTGCGAAGCGCCTGCACAAACGTCCCCTGCGCCATCACTTCCTCCAATCTCACCCGGGGTAGCTTAGATAACCGTCACGCGACCCTGGTTACCCACAATCGCCTTTGCCTCGGCCAGCAGCGGAATCGAGCGCGCGTTGACCTTGGCCGGCACCTCGGCACGTAGCACGCGCCCGTCCACCTGCTCGATAAAGATCTCCACGCGGTCGCCGCCCGGGTTGGCGGTAAGCACCGTGGCAAGACGCGCCATATTGCCCTGGCTAAAGCGGCTGTTGGGCACCATGACCTCAAACACCTTGGGCTTGTTGTTCTCCTCGTTAAGCTCGAGCGGCACGATCTCCTGCGCGATGATCTGGTCGCCGCGGTCCGAGCGCTCGAGCTTGCCCTTAATGCGCACAAAGGCATCGGACAGCTGCGCGCCGGTCTCGGGATCGACCTCGCCGTACAGGTACCCCTCGGCCTCTTTATAGGTCTTGGGGAACACGACGACGGTGGCCTCGCCTTCCATGTCCTCGAGCTGCACGATGCCCATGGGGTCACCGTTTTTGGTCACGCGCTTGGACACGCTCGAGACCATGCCGGCCCACCACAGCGCCTTGCCCTCGGGAATTTCCTGGTTGATGGTGCCGCCCGTAGGATTCTGAACTTCGTAGCCGGTGTCGATCTGCGAGAACGAGAAGTCACGCGCCTTGGCTAGTGCATACTCAAACGGGCGCAGCGGGTGGTCCGAGACATAGATGCCCAGAACCTCCTTCTCCTGACTCAACTTGAGGTGGCGGTCCCATTCCTGGCCATCCGGATCGGGCACGCTCACCTCAAAGCCCGAGCCCTCAACGTCGCCAAACATATCGAAGAACGACGTCTGCCCGCTCGCGCGATCCTTCTGGCGCTTTACCGCGGCATCGATGATGTTCTCGGGGTTGTTCTTGTCCACAAAGTGCATCATCTGGCGACGCGGATACCCCGTGGAGTCGAAGGCGCCTGCCTTGATGAGCGATTCGATCACGCGGCGGTTGGCCTGGCTCGAGTCCACGCGCTCGACAAAGTCGTGCAGCGTCTTAAACGGGCCGCCCGCCTCGCGCTCGGCGATAATCGCCTGCGCCACGCCGGTGCCCACGCCGCGGATGCCGGCCAGACCAAAGCGCACGCCCTCCTTGGTAGCCGTGAACTCGGTACCGGACTCGTTGACATCTGGCGACAGCACGGGGATGCCGTCGTGACGGCATGCCGAGACGTAGTGCACGATCTTGTCGGTCTTGCCCGTATAGGACGTCAGAACGGCCGCCATGTACTCGTGCGGATAGTGCGCCTTGAGCCACGCCGTCTGCATAACCAGAATGGCGTAGCCGGCGGAGTGCGACTTGTTGAAGGCGTAGGACGCGAACTCGAGAACATCGTCCCAAATCTTCTGGGCGACCTCGCGCGTATAGTTGTTCTTGATGGCGCCGTTCATCCAGTGGTCGTAGGTGGTCTCGTCGGAGCCATCCTCCCAGTGGAGCACCGTCGACGTGAGCAGCTTGATTTTCTTCTTAGCCACGGGCTTACGGATACGCGAGTCCGATTCGCCCTTGGAGAAGCCGCACATCTCGACGGAGATGAGCATAACCTGCTCCTGGTAGACCATGGTGCCGTAGGTTTCGCCCAGGATGTCGTCCAGGCGGTCGTCGTAGGAGACCGCCGGCTCCTTGCCGTTCATACGGTTGATGTAGGACGAAACCATGCCGGCGCCCAGCGGGCCCGGGCGGTACAGGGCGATCAATGCTACGACGTGCTTGTACTCGGTGGGCTTCATGTTCTTGATCGTGGCCGTCATGCCTGCGGACTCGACCTGGAAGACGCCGGCGGTGTGGCCGGAACCCATGAGCTTAAAGATCTCGGGGTCGTCAAAAGGAATCTCTTCCTCTTTGATGTCGATGCCGAAGTTCTTTTTGATGTTTGCCTTGGCCTTGGAGATAACAGTCAGCGTGCGCAGGCCCAAGAAGTCCATCTTGAGCAGGCCCATGTCGGCAACGGTATGGCCCTCGTACTGGGTAATCTCGACGCCGCCCTTGGTGTCGAGCTTGGTGGGCACGTGCTCGTTGACGGGGTCGCGGCAGATCAGAACGGCGCACGCGTGCACGCCCTCGCCACGGGTGAGGCCCTCGATTGAGAGCGCCGTGTCGATGATGCGGCGGGCGTCGTCGTCCTTTTTATATGCCTCGGCAAAATCGGGGTTAAACAGGTCCTCTTTGCCGGGTTGCTTTTCGAGCACCTGCTTGAGCTTGACCTTGGGGTCGCTCGAGACCATCTTGGACAGACGCTGGCCCATGTAGACCGGGTAGTCCAGGACGCGAGCGGCGTCGTTGATGGCCTGCTTGGCCTTAATGGTCGAGTAGGTGATGACGTGGGTGACCTTCTCGGGGCCGTAGAGCTGGCGAACGTGCTCCACGACCTCGAGGCGCCGCTCATCGTCGAAGTCCATATCGATATCGGGCATCTCGGTACGCTGCGGGGACAGGAACCTCTCGAACATCAGGCCGTTCTCGAGCGGATCGAACGCGGTGATGTTCATGGCGTAGGCGACGATAGCGCCGGCAGCCGAGCCACGGCCGGGGCCGACGCCAATGCCGTTGTCCTTGGCCCATTGCACGTACTCGGCAACAATCAAGAAGTAGGCGGCAAAGCCCTTGTCGCAGATGACCTTGTATTCGTACTCAAAGCGCTCTTTGATGTTGACGCCACCGATCTCGCGCGTGGCCCAGTCGTCGCCATAGTGTTGGCGCAGGCCCTTCTCGCACTCGCGGCGGAACTGGCTCTCGTGCGTCTCGCCGGGATCGAGCAACGGGAAGCGCGGCAGGATGATGGAGTCCCAGTCCAGCTCCACGTAGCACTTGTCGGCGATCTCGAGCGTGTTGTCGCAGGCCTCGGGGCAATACGGAAACATCGCCCGCATTTCCTCCTCGGTCTTCATGTAAAACTCCGAGCCGGTCATGCGCATGCGGTTGGGATCGTCGACCTTGGCGTTCATGCCAATGCACATGATGACGTCCTGCACGGGAGCGTCCTCGCGGCGCAGGTAGTGGAAGTCGTTGGTGGCGATGACCTTGACGCCTACCTGCTTGGCGATGTCGATGAGCGTGCGGTCCATCTGCTCATCGGTCAGGCCGTTGTCGGTGGTGATGCCGTGTTCCTGGATCTCGATATAAAAGTCGCCGGGGTCAAAGGTATCACGGAAGGTCTCGGCCCACTTGATGGCGCCCTCCATGTCACCGCGGTCGATGTATTTGGGAATGATGCCCGCGATGCAGGCGCTGGTGCAGATCATGCCCTTGGCGTGGCGGCGCAGGTTGTCGAGCGTCACGCGGGGCTTGTAGTAAAAGCCCTGCACGGCTGCCTCGGAGACCGTCTGCATCAGGTTGACGTAGCCCTCCTGGTCCTTGGCCAGAAGGATCATGTGGTAGAGCTCGGGCTTATGGTCGCGAGCAAGGGTCTCGTCCGGCGTAAAGTAGACCTCGCAGCCAAAGATGGGCTTGATGACCAGAGGCGGCTTGAGCTCGTCGATGTTGCCCTTCTCGTCCCACATGGCCATGTCCTTCACATACTGGGCATGCTCGCGCGGGTTTTCCTCGGGATCGGGCTCCACCAGCTCGTCGCGGCGATCCTTTTCCAAAAAGGCCTTGTCGTGACTCCAGGTTTTGTACTCAGGCGTGTTGTGGTTGACGGCGTCGCAGGCCAGCGCCAGGTCGGGCACGCCATACATGTAGCCGTGGTCGGTAATGGCGACGGCGGGCATGCCCAGCTCTACGGCGCGATTGACCATATCCTGGATACGGGTTGCGCCGTCGAGCATGGAGAAAACGGTGTGGTTGTGCAGATGGACGAATGCCATGTGATGAGCTCCGATGCGGGTTCGTGTTCTGACTGAACGATTTTACCGCACGGCGCGGATAGCACCCGAACCTAGCCAAACCAACACGGGTAGTCAATTTGGGACCTTCAAAAAGGGGAATGAGGGCATCCAGATATATCGAGTATTACTGGAACCCCGGCGATACGCTGAATGATTTGTGACGAATAGTCATGTCCATCAAGAAGGCTCGACGCTTCGGGCAGCTCGTCAATCGATATATCAATTCTTGGAGACATGTATTCCTACCATTTTTAAAGAAACAACGGCGGTAATTGCTATCGCGATTGCGCCAATAACACCGAGCGCTATCTGAATGGGATATAACCCCAACACATATCCAAATATGGAGAAAAACATTGCAGAAAAGAGAGCCCTCACCAGAGACGCGACGGAAAGGATCGTCGCACGGAGATCGTCCGCTATCGCGTCTTGGATTAAGTTTTCCGAAGTGATGTACACCACTTCTGGGAGAAAGCAAAGCGCCATGCTAAGGCCAAACAAACACAGCGGATTTGAAGCGAACCACGGAAGAATCATGAAAAGACCGGCCTCGATTAGCATCGAGCCGAGCATGGTATTTCTTTTCCCGAAACGCGATGAGAAGAAATCTGCTGCAATGTAGGCCGTCGCATTTACTGCATAGGATGCACCGAAAAAGATTCCTATTATGGAGACGGGAGCATCAAATGCGTCGAATACCAACTGATTCAAGTTGTAATAACTCCCATAGAATCCATCGAGCATGCTTGTGCCGATTAGAAGAAGCAACACCGCAAAAGCGGATTCTCCAATGCACCAGGTTTCGCGTCTGAAGATCTTGGCTACGTCAAACCTTTCCTCCCCAGAGTTTTTGGAATGGGTCGTTTCCATCCTCTCAATGGGATACAGAAGGAGAAGCTGCAGGAGATAGAAAACGGAAACGCATACGTAGAGGGCACTCCAAGATACTTGGGCAATGAATGATCCAAGTACGATTGCCGTTCCCGTAGCGATTGATTGCGCGGCAAGCAGCCGAGCGTTGATGGTGAGGAAGCGTTCTCCTTGGTCGGCATTTCGAACAATTTCATATAAAAGTGCTTGTTCGGATCCCGATTGAAGGGAGTAGGCGAGGGCCTCAACAAGGGAAAGCACGACAAGAAAGGGGCCTGAGAGCAACAGCATGCCAGCCGTATGGAAGAAAAGCAGCAGCACGCCCACTTGAATCGAAAACTTCTTTCCAAAGAAATCGCCTACCAGCCCTGTTGGCAGCTCGAGGACGACCGTGGCAATGTTGAATAGGGCTTGATAAAGCGCGATTTCCGTGACAGACATTCCTTTATCCGCAAGGAAAAGTAGAAACACTCCCCGATTTAAAACAAATCCCGCGAGAACGAAAAAGGCGGAATAGATGTGCAGTTGCGTAGCGGCATTCTTATTCATTTGGCACTTCCAACAACATTTTTTGTCGGGCTGTTCGCTACTGACTCGAAACCCGAAGTGTTCACGGTTTCCGATGAAGAGTCACCTAACCTTTTGCGGTATGGGCGCTTCTCGTACTTATAGCCGTTGAGCTTGTTGCGGCTGGGACACTTACCCGTGGCGTTCTCGATATCCTGCATGATGGACCCCGCCAGAGCGTCAAAAAGCTCCTCCGGCGTCACCTTAAGCGTTTTGGTGAGCTGCATGATGGCCCCTTATTCGTTTGAACTGTTCGGGCCATTGTACCGCCCCAAGCTCTCCCATGCGTTGCGGTGCCATTTGGACGATTGAGGGCCTTACGGCCGCAAAACCAACCAAATAGTACCATAAAGCCTGAGGTGGCTAGAGGCTGTAGGTGACCACCTGAGGCTCGCACGGGTTGGCGGGGTCAACTTGCTCCACGCGGACGAACTTGACGGTCACGGCCTCAAAGCCCGCCTTGTGCAACACGTCGGCGTAGACGCGCGCCTGCAGGGTGTGCTTCTCCTGCAGCTGGTCCGGCGTCTCATCCGGCGTGCCACCCGTCTTGTAATCGATGACCAGTGCGCACGACGGATCGGCCGGGTCGGTTGCCAAGGCATCGATAGCGCCCTCGGCATAGGCGCCGTAGCGGGCGATGTCCTCGTCCTCGCAGCCCAGCGAGAAGAACGGCACCTCGGCGCGAACGCACGGCCACGCGAGCAGGTCGGCACGAACAGCCGACTTGAGCCAGCGGTCCAGGGCAACGTCGAAGCGTTCGCGCTGCTCCGGCGTCAGGCACCACAGGCGCGCCAGCGCATCGGCACGCTCAGCGGGCAGCGCATCGGCACCCATCTCGATGAGCCACTGGCAGGCAGCATGGAAGGCCGAGCCCAGCGCCATGGGATTGCCGGTGGGCTCGACAGCAGCCACGTCCGTATCCGTCATCTCCGAGCCATCCGACTCCGCATCATCGCCAGCCTCGTCCATGGGAACACGCGTCTCGGCGGCACGGTCCTCGGCCTCGGCATGCAGCGCCGCGGCGATCGACGAATAGCTGTACGAATCACGCGCCGGGAACGGACGCGTGCCCATGCGCACGCCCGCCGCCTGGGGATACACGAGCTCGAACGCATCGGGCTCGGGGTCGGCAGGACCGGGAACGGCGGCTCGGGCATCTGTACCGGCACCCTCCGGCTCCGCATCGCCGCGGACAAGCCTGCCCTCGGCATCCAGTGAAGCGTTGGCCTCAAACGCCTGCTCGCCAAAGGTAAAGTCCGAAAGCGAAATGAGCTCGTAATCGCCCGGCTGAGAGTTGTCGAACACCAGGCGGTCGGCATCAAGCTGCGACAAGGCCTGCGCGTCGGTCGGCAAAATACGGCGCAGCACGTCATAGGTCAGATCGGTCTCGACGTCGAAGGTCGGCGCGCACAGCTTGCCACGGCTCACGCCGGCATCCATCGCCAAGATCACCAGCTCACGCGCTCGCGTCATGGCGACATAGAGCAAACGAGCCCGTTCCTCGAGCGAAAGCTGCAGGTCGTCGTTGCGCAGGCGAACGAATGCCTCGGCGGGAGAACCCGTCGCGCAGACATCCTCCATGAGCTCCGGCGGCAGCCACAGCGACGTGCCCTTACCCTTAAACGCATGCTCAAACTGTTTTTTGACGTCGTCGCCCTTCACAAAGGTTCCGTCGGCGAGCTTAACGCCGTCGAAGCGTGCCGGCAGCGCCACGACCTGCGCTCCGCCCTCGACGCGACCCATCTGTGCCGTACCCGAGGACTTACGCGCGCCAAAGCACTCGGCGACCGCCACGACCGGATATTCCAGGCCCTTGGAGGCGTGCACCGTCATGATGCGCACCGCGCCGTCGCCCTCCTCGTTAAGGGCACCCGGGGCTTCCTTGCCCGCCAAGAAGCGGTCGAAGGCCAGCGCGATGGAACGCGGCGAGTTGCCGAACTCGGCCTCAGCCTCGGCCACGGCGTCGAGCGCCTTGAGCACGTTGGCGGCAATGGCCTTGCCCTCGGGACCACGCTGCGCCAGACGCACGAACCAGCCCGAAGCGTTGACCATGTCGCGCGCGATCGCCGCGAACGAATCGCGGCCCACACGACGCAGCGCATAGCGCAACACCTCGCGGGCGCGCGTCACGAGCGGCAGGTCTTGCAGGCCCGGCACATCGGAATCGCTCATGATGCCCGCATCGATGTTGCGGCGCGAGGTCTCCCCCGTCTGATCGTCAAGCTTGGTCGCCAGCGCCAGGAACTCCTGGGCGCCGAGCGCAAACATCGGCGAGGCGAGCAGCGGCATAAGGCCCTGCGCCGTATCGGCCGGATTGGCGAGCGCGCAGACTAGGGCGCGCACCGTCTGCACCTCGGCTGCTTGGGCAAAGACCGAGCCGCCCGCGATCACGCAGTCGAGCCCCTGGTCGCGGAAGGCCTGGGCGTAGACGTCGGCGTTGGTCATGCGGCCCAGCAGCAGCACCATGCCGCCCTGGGGCTGGCCGGCATCTGCAAGCGCGCGGAAGCGCTCGGCGATCGCACGGGCCTTGGCCTGTGTGCGTTCCTGCGTACTGCCGCCGGCAACAAAGAGGGCCTGGCGACGCGAGGCGTCTGCCACCAGCGTGTCCTTGCGGCCGTCGCTCGCCTCGAGATCCAAAAAGCCCTGCATCAGACCGCCGTCATCGCCGTCGAAGACGCGCGCCACGTAACGCAGCACCTCGTCATGGCTGCGGAAGTTGCGCACGAGCTTAACGAGCTCGCCAGAAGGGGCGTCGGCCGCGGCAGTTGCCTCGGGAGCGGCAGACGAGCCCACTTTGCGCTCCTGGCGACGGAACACCTCGACCTCGGCGCCACGGAAGCGGTAGATTGACTGCTGAGCATCGCCCACGGTGCACAGCGCGCGCTCCCCCGCACCCGTCAGGTAACGGATCAGATCGACCTGCATCTGGTCGGTATCCTGAAACTCATCGATCATGACCATCTTAAAGCGGCCCTCGTATGCCGCTCGGATGGCCGGGTAATCGCGCAGGGCCTCATAGGCCATGCGCAGCAGGTCGTTGTTGTCGAGGGCAGACTGGGCAGCCTTGAGCGTGCGGTACTCAGCCTCTACAGAGCGGGCAAGCCCCACCAGTGCATCGAGCGCGGGACCACAACAGGCAAGCACGATATTGATAAATGCATCGGCGGCCTCGGCCTTGAGCAGCTCGACCTGCTCCTTGGGGAACGCCTTGCTCGCCCGCGGCATGGTGCACGACATCATGAGCCGCGCCGCATCCTCCATGGTTTTGCCGCTCGCCTCAAACGCGTCGATGGCATCGAGTGCCACTTGTGCCTTCTCGGTCGCGGCCTTGCTCGCACCCAACGCCGCGCGATAGGCGTCGGCGAGTGCCGAGGTATCGGCCTGGCCGCGCGCCACGCACACATCGTCCATGCCGCCCGGCAGCTGGCTCGAGAGCTCCAGCAGGTCGCGCACCAGACCCTTGATGGTCGTGCCGGCGCCAAAGGGACCGCCCTCGCCCGCCATGGGATACCAGGCGTAGAGGGCCTTGAGCGATGCCGCGAGCTCGGGGGCGGCATCGGGTGCCGTCGCGCGACCCAGCACATGCTCAACAGCCTGGTCCATAAGCTCGTCGGTATCGGTGAGCACCGTGAACTCGGGATCGATGCCCAGCTCCAGCGCGTGCGCGCGCAGGATACGCGAGCACATGCCGTGAATGGTCGAGATCCACGCATCGTCGACGGTCAGGGCTTCCTCGTCCATGCCCTCGTCGATGAGCGCACGGCGCACGCGGTCACGGATCTCGGCCGCGGCATCTTTGGTAAAGGTGATGGCGAGCACCTGATCCAGATGCTCAACGAACGGACCGGATTCGGGCGAGAGCGCGTAGACGATGCGGCGCGTGAGGGTAAAGGTCTTGCCCGAACCGGCGCCCGCCGAAACAAACAGCGGACGGTCGAGCGTCTTGACGATCTGCAGCTGTTGCGGCATCAAAGTCGAAAGATCCATGGTCTACACGTCCCTCCTCACAAACGTTCCTTCGTGGTTATACGAGCAGCGCGCATGCGCGGCCTGCGCCGACGTCGGGTCGACGGCGGCAACGTTGCCTGCCTCGAGCTCGCGCAGGCGCTCGGCGATGCCGGCCTCCACGCGATCGAGCAGGGCGTCGAAGTCCATGCTGCCACCCTCGCCGGGGAAACCTTTCTTAAGGCCCGGGATGCGACCGTCGCCGCGCTCTTCCTCGAGCAGCTCGGCGCTCGCGGCACCGCGCAACGCCGGCTTACCGCCCTTGGTCGAAAAGTAGAGCGCCGCGCGGGTGTCCAAATCCAGCGCCCGGCGCATGGCCTGGGCGTAGATAAGCGTTTGGGTATGCGGCGGCAACCAGCGCGGATCGTCGATGGGCGCCGTGCCCGATTCCTCGTCGCGCACCGTAGGGTCGGCGAGCTTAAACTCCTCGACGCCCGTGCGATGCTTGTAGTCGATCACCACGGCACGATTCTCGGCGTCCACGTCCACGCGGTCGATGCGCCCGCCGAGCGGCCAACCGGCATACTCGACCTTGAGCTCGTTGAAGGCGAACTCCAGGTAGCGTGGGACAAAGGGGGCAAGTGCCTCGGACTCGTAGGCAAGCACGCCCTCCAACTGCGGCAAGATCTCGGCCACCTGGCGCTCCTCCACCGCAGAGAGCGGCACCAGCGGGCCCTCCGTGCCGCGCTTGCCGGCGTGCTCGGCCAACGTCTCGTCAAAGACCTCGCGCAGC
>CAUCNB010000051.1:0-14236 GCA_958444075.1 uncultured Collinsella sp.
GCGGAAAGCTCGCCAACACGGGCGACGGTTCTGGCGTTGCCGCCGGGCTCGCTGCCGCCGCCGTAGCGACGACGGTCGCCGGCGCAGCAATGCTTGCCAGTGACCGCGACAATACCGAGGACGTTAACGAATAGGCAAGCCAGTTTTTTGGGCGCATCAACTCAATCGGGGCGCAGAATACCGTTCTGCGCCCCGATTTTTACCTTGGACCGAACGCCGTTATCGGCTACATCACCATGTTCAGCGCGTTCACAAATTCCTGGGCCTTCGCACGGCTACTCAGGCTAAAGACGCAAGCGGTCAACAGCCTGTTACGCAGAAAAACATCACGGCCTTTGATTC
The DNA here is from genome assembly GCA_958444075.1 of uncultured Collinsella sp. Taxonomy (GTDB): domain Bacteria; phylum Actinomycetota; class Coriobacteriia; order Coriobacteriales; family Coriobacteriaceae; genus Collinsella. The sequence goes on from CAUCNB010000051.1 coordinate 343, forward strand.
TATTGACGCCCGTAATGTCCTTAAGATAGACAATTTCGGCGTGCTTGCCACCAAAAGTGCCCTTCTTGAGCACCTCGATGCGGTTGGGGTAGATCTTGACGTCTTTAAACCTACCCGAACCCTTGTCCTGAAACAGCAAGGTGTTGTTGTCCATACGCATCGCTCTCATGGTTAGAGTTAAAACTGCCTTCACCATCACATTCTAGTCGCCGCAAACCCTTTTCGCGATCGCGCTCAGAGCACCAGAATCCGTGTCCGCACGAGGCTTTAAACTAAAAACAATAAAGATGCACTCCTCAAGAGGAAAGTCGGGCGATATTGATGGGTGAACTGGTAAACCGCGGGGAATCGGCAATCGTGCCAGAAGTTTTTTACAAGCAGGTTTCCTCGATTCTCAACGCCGCTCGCGACAAGGCCTATACCGCCGTTAACTTTGCGATGGTTGAGGCATATTGGGAGATCGGCAAGAGTATTGTTGATGAACAGGGCGGAGAGGAGCGCGCCAAGTATGGCGATGCACTGATCGACGAACTTGCCGTTAGATTGACTAAGGATTTTGGCAGAGGCTTCAACGCCAGAAGCTTAAGATACATGCGTCAGTTTTATCTTGCGTTCCCAATTCGGAACGCGCTGCGTTCCGAATTGAATTGGACACATTACCGCAGGTTATCGCGTATAACCGACCCTGATGCTCGAACATGGTACATGAACGAATGTGCCGATTCTCGCTGGAGCACGCGTCAGCTCGAGCGCCAGATCAACACCATGTTCCGCGAGCGCCTGCTTGCCAGCAAGGACAAGGAGGCCGTCACCCAGGAAATCCAAAAGAGCGCCCCGGCTCGTCGCCCCGAGGATATCATCCGCGACCCATATGTACTGGAGTTTTTAGGTTTCTCGGACGATACTGCGTTTCGCGAGAGCGATCTAGAGCAGGCGCTCATCACGCATCTTCAGAAGTTCCTGCTGGAGCTTGGCCGTGGTTTCGCTTTCGAGGCGCGCCAAAAGCGCATCACCTTTGATGGGCGCCATTTCTATATTGACCTTGTGTTTTACAACTATCTGATGCGCTGCTTCGTGCTCATCGACCTTAAGACGGACGATCTTACGCACCAGGACCTGGGCCAGATGCAAATGTATGTGAACTACTACACGCGCGAGCTCATGAACGAAGGCGACAATCCGCCCATAGGCATCGTGCTCTGCGCGGACAAAAGCGATTCGATCGTCGAGTACACGCTGCCCGAAGACAACGACCAAGTGTTTGCCGCCAAATACCTGCCGTATCTTCCAAGCAAGGAAGAGCTGGCACGCGAGCTGAGTGCCGAGTACCGCGCCATCAACGAAGCGACTAATGGCGAAGTGCAAGGATAGCAGCACGTTGCGACCGATACCCCCGACGGCGCTCCACATCACCCGGGAAAAGAGGAGCTTTCCATGACAGACAGACCGAAAACAACACTGCGCGACTGCATCTATGGGCTTGCCGTCGGTGACGCGCTGGGCGTTCCCTACGAGTTCAGGCCCCGCGGTACGTTCGAATGCACGGACATGATCGGCTACGGCACGCATGGGCAACCCGCCGGCACCTGGAGCGACGACACATCTATGACGCTTGCTACCTGCGACTCGATTAGGGAGCTCGGGCACATCGACACCGCGGACATGCGCGACAAGTTCGTAAGCTGGATTGCCCGTGGCGAGTATACGATCGACGGCGTTTTCGATTACGGCGGTACGACCGCCCGCGCCCTGCGCACCGGCAAAGGAGGCTCCGGCGAGCGCGACAACGGCAACGGATCGCTCATGCGCATCGCTCCCCTGGCGTTCACCGATGCGACAGACGAAGAGGTCAGCAAGGTCTCCGCGATTACGCACGCCCACAGAACGTCGACCGACGCATGCATCATATTTGTCGAGCTGATGAGGGATGTGATGAACGACGTGCTCCCCTCGTGGGCGCTCCATCTGAAAGGCGTGCCTGAGCAGGAGATCAGGTCGGGTGGCTTCGTGCGCGACACGCTTAAGGCAGCCACCTGGTGTTTCGTCAACACTAACAGCTACGAAGATTGCGTGCTTGCCGCCGTCAACCTAGGCGACGACACCGACACCACCGCAGCCGTCGCCGGCGCCCTCGCCGGCACGGCATACGGTCTCAAAGCCATCCCGCAGGAGTGGATCGACACTCTGCGCGGCAAAGAGCTGATTGAGAGCTGCCTGTTTTAAGGCGCCATTCAAGAAATAAGGCAGGAGGCATCATGGAGAGGAAGATCGCAAATATAAACGAGTTCCAAGTGGACGAAAACGGGATTCCGCTATTTCCAGTAGGACTGAAGGAGGAAGCCAGCCTCTATGTCCTCCCCGACGGGCGTTACCTCCCCTGCGGGGTCTACAGGACCGCGGACGGCGGTTCGATCATTTATGAGCCATCCGAACTAAGCTTCTTCGGGCAGATGCTTGCTCAATTCAAAGAGAACTAGAGGCTTGATTGCCCGTTAGATCGACACTGCTCCAAGCCATGGGGCGGGTAGGATGTCTCCCGCCGCGGCCTGTGAGGTAGAATTACGACTGCCGCGGAATCCGCCTGCGGGCAACGCTCCGATCTCCGATTGGGGTGAAGCCTATGAACTTGTTTCTTGAAATCCTGCGCCTCTCGATGTATGTAACCGGCATCGTCCGGAACCTCTACTCGATCTGGCGGGAATATAAGCAGTAACGGATAGCGAAGGGAGTCATGCAAAGGGCCGGTCGCACCCGGCCCTTTAGACGATAGTACCTGCGTTGCCCGCGCTTCCAAAGTTGACCGACTGAGGAGCGGGTTCCGCGGCACATCCTGATTTTACCCAGTGGCAAGGCTCTTTTACAGCCGTTCCACCGTTTATTTACATCCGCCAATCAAGACGAGGCTACTACGCACCTTTATTACACACGATGTTTTCAGCCTGGTATAAACAAGTTCAATAATAGAATGCAAATCCAACCATCGTGTCTGATTACGAAAGGATTTTTGCCTTTTCTGCAGCAAACTCTTCCTCGGTAAGTACTCCACTCTCACGCAGTGCTGCAAGCCTCTCAAGCCTTGCAACTACATCAACCACTATCCGCCAGCGTCTCAATAGTCTGTGAAACCTGCGGATACCGCTCGAGCTCCTTCGATAGGGCATCGACTATCTTGGCAATATTCTTTGCATTTTTGCCCCCGTTTAATACGTTTGCCCTGACCTTAGATGACGACTTGACAGTAACGCCAGATCCGCCTTCAACTGGAACAACCGAAATACTGATATTTTCGCCCCAAGACCAAAGGCTCATACCAATCTCGGCTGCAACTGTTCTTGTTGTGGGCGATGAACTATCAACTTTTACTTTAGGCAGCTTTTCCATAGCTGCCTTCAAGGCATTAAACGTGTCGTCAGGAGAATACGGTACCTGAAGCTGAAGCTGCTGATCCGCAAAACCCATAATCTGGCCTCCGCTTCTTACAAGATTAAGGCTATCGGCAATGGTAGCACGTTCCCAGCAGTCTTAAGTTCGTCTCATGACCTTGCGATGCAGCCCGACGCCCCGGCACCACTCCCCTACTTACCAAAAATCGCAGCGAACAATCCCTTGCGTTTGGGCTTTTCTTCTCGGTAGGAACCCTCAGCTGCCGCTGCAACCTGGCGCGGTTGCTCGCCACCTCCACGGCGCACGATCTGGTATAGGAAGGGCGATTTAACGTATTTGACCTCGATGGGCGTGGCGTGCACGGTGCTCTCGCCGGACAGATGCAGGCTCGGGTTGAGCGGCGCCACGATATGCGTTTCGCGCTTGTCGCTAAACACCACCGCGGCCGCACGACCCGTCTGGCCGTTTACGGCGATGCGCACCTGCTCGCCGTCGCGGCTGTCCGTTGCCGGACGGTCGACAAAGTAAACCGGCACCATCACCAGGCCGTCCTTATGCTTGCGGGCCTTGCGCGCCCAAGTGCGGATGCTCTTTTTATTGAGCCCCAGCACCGCCTCGGCATCGTTGCCGGCAATGTCGAGCGCCAACTTGTCAATGACCACCTGGTCCTTGGTAGACGCATCGACGGAGACAACGCGAAAGTCACCTTCCTGCATGGCCGGGTCAAACGGCCCAACCTTGGCAAAGTCCCACGGCTCCAAAATGCCCATAAGGCGAACATCCAGATAGTTTGCCCGCGGATACGCCCAGTCGAGCACCTCGTAGTACACCAGGGTTTCCTTGCTCAGGCCCTTGCCCGGGAAGCTCGCCATCATACGCAGGTCCGCCAGCGCCATGGGGAAATAGAAGAGCATCATGTCGTTTTGGATCGCGTCTTCCACGTCGTGCCCGGCAAAGGCATCCGGGTACTGGCGCACCAGCTGCAGCGCGTTGGCACGTGCCTGCTGCGGCGAAATTTCGCAGGGAATACCCTGCTCCGGCACATACTCCGCACCCACGCCCATGGTCAGACGTTTGCTAAACGTACCGGGCTTGAGCAGGTCGGCAATGCCGATCTTGTTGCCGCAGGACGGGCACTCAAACACACGCTGCGTTGACTCGCCCTCAAAGGACGCTCCGCAGAAGGGGCAGGGAATGCTCACGTGCGTCGCTTCTTGGAACTCCTGCGCCGTGCCGCGGTCCTCCCACAGCAGATGTTCCAGGACCGACTGATTGCGCCAGTGCGAATTGAAGAAATACCAGTCCGGGTCCTCCGGGCGCTCGAGTTGCGACACATGCGTGAGCTTGAGCAGTCCATCCACTACCGTCAACGGCGTATGGCGAATGCCCAAAGCGCTCTTGGGCTCTCCGGCGTCCGCCTGCCACGGAATGACCGCACCGCAATAAGCGCACTCAAAGCTGCGCTTAGCTTGGTGCGAGTACATAGGGCCGCCGCAGTTTTGACATTTAATGGCAAACATCTCGTCCATGGAAACGTCCTCCTTTGCACAGGAGCTGTCGACATAAAGTATGTCGAGCAAACAGGCACATGCCCATACCCATGTGGCCCAAAATGGACCACCCAGGCAGACGAGAAGGCTCGCTCGTTAGCACCGGCAGACCATTACTGCATTTTCTGAGCATCGGTGCACAGCGCCTCCGCGCGAGCTACACTATCCCCTTAAACATGATTGTGAGGACGACCGCTATGCTATTTGTAAATCGGCTGGTACATACGCTTGTTCCCGGCAGCGAGGGCGAGCCGGTCGATACCTCCTGCCGCACCAACGCGGGCTTCGCCGCAAGCCTCATCTGCATTGGCCTCAACATCACTCTGTGCCTGGCCAAGGGCATCGCGGGCCTGCTCGCCGGCTCCGTCTCCCTCATCGCCGACGCTTTCAACAACCTCTCCGATGCCTCGAGCAACATCGTAAGCCTGCTCGGGTTCCGCCTTGCCAGCCGCCCGGCAGACGAAGGCCACCCCTATGGCCACGGCCGCTACGAGTACCTAGCCGGTCTGTTCGTCGCCGTCCTGGTTTGCGCCGTCGGCATCAACCTGATCCTCGAGTCGGTCACCAAGATCATCAAGCCCTCCCCCACCGCCTACACGCTGGTCTCCCTAGCCGCTCTCGTCTTGTCCATGCTCGTCAAATTCTGGATGGCCGCATTCAACCGCGCGCTGGGCAACCGTATCGATTCCGAAACACTCATTGCCACAGCGCAGGACTCCAAAAACGACGTCATCACCTCGGGTTCGGTCTTGATGGCGGCGCTTATTTCGCAGACGACCGGCTTTGACCTCGATGGCTGGGCAGGCCTGGGTGTGGGCATCTTCATCTGCATCAGCGGCATGGGTCTAGTGCGCGACGCCATCAGCCCGTTGCTGGGACAAGCGCCCGACCCCAAGCTCGTTCAGGCAATCCGCGACAAGATCATGTCCTATCCGCAGGTCTTGGGCACACACGACCTGATGGTGCACGACTACGGCCCCGGTCGTCAGTTTGCCAGCGCCCACGTGGAGATGCCCGGCGAGGGCGACGCATTTGAGCACCACGAGATTTTGGACACCATCGAGCACGACATCAAGCGCCAGATGGGCATCGGCATCACGTTGCACTGTGACCCCATCGCCACCACCGGCGACGACCTGCGCGGCTGGGTCAAGCGCGGCATCATGCAGATCGACCCCGCGCTCTCCATCCACGACCTGCACGAGCACGACGGGTTCGTTTCGTTTGACCTTGTGCGTCCCGACGGCTTTGACATATCCGACGAGGAGCTGCTGGAGCTCGTCACGCGCATCGTGCACGAGCGCCGACCCAATGCCTCATGCGTCGTTACGTTTGACTCGGGCTTTAGCTCGCCCGACCGTCCGGCCGAGCAGCTGTAGCCCGCTTAACAGCTAGTTTCCCTGAGCGCCCGAGATGCCGTTTTGCAGAGCGTTCCAGGCATCCGTCGCCATGCCGCCCAAGTTCTGAGCGGTGTCGCCCAGGTTCTGGGCCGTGTCGCCCAGCTCTTGGGCCTTATCCCCAAGCTCCTGTGCCTTGTTGCTCAAGTCCTCCAGCGTATTGGAACTCGAGCTGTCGGTACCGCTTTGGCCGTCGGGCGAGTTGCCCGAGCTATTCTTGTGCGTGAGTTGAATTTCGAGGTTGCCGCTGTCGTTATAGTAAGCAGAAGTAACGACCCAGTTGGCATCGATGACGGGCGTTGAGCCATCATCAGTCAGGACCACGGCATTCGAAAGATTGGCGCCGCGCGACTTGAGAAGTTTCTTGGCGTTGGACCAGTACTGCCCCGGGATATCGCTCAGATCGACGGTGCTAGACGAGGCGGACTCGGTTTGCTCGGCAGCGGTATCGGCCGTTGAACTCCCTCGTTTGTTGAGCATGCCCGACACAATGGCAAACACAACCGACAGCGCAAAGAAGATCGCCAGCACGATGAGGATCTTCTTGATCACGCTCGACGAACGCGACGGCTTCTTCTCCTCGTCCTCGCCATATTGCGGAATCGACTTGGGGTACTCGCGATACGGCTCGCGCGACTCGTAGCGAGACTGCGCCGTGCGAGGCATATACGTCGTCTGCTGAGGCTGCGGAATGGGATTTTGCGGCAGGTCATCATAGGGATTCGGCGTCGAGGCGGCATAAGAATCCTGCGGCGCGTAATCAAACGGGTCCGGAGCTGCGTTGCCATAGGGGCCTTGCGAAGATACAGCATAAGAATCCCGCGCTGTGTCGCCATAGCCCATAACCCGGGTTGGCTCGGCAGAAGGCTGTGTCGCGGCGGGGTCGGTATAACCGGGGTTGGGAACAACGCGGGTCGCATCGGCGCTATCGCCAGCCTGCGCGGAACCGTAGCCGCCCATCACGGTTGTCTTGTCCTGATCCATGCAACGATTCCTTTCCGTCGCCCGTAAGCATCAAGTTATCCATGCATTCTACCCGCGCAAAAGCCCGTGACGGACAGAGCCCGTCCATATCTACAAGACAAGCGCGGCTAGAAAACAAAAGCCCCGCCGGGCCTTGAACTGCGCCCCAATTCTTGGACGGGCTAATAAGCGGCCTACGCCGCACATAGGGACTGATTCCGGAATTCCTCCGGGGTCAGTCCCTTCAGTTTAACCTGCCTCCTTCTCGTGTTCCAATGGATGATGTATTCGTCCAGGTCTCTCTTGAAGTCTTCGAAGCAAGGCCATTTTCTTCCGCGAAAGAACTCGTCCTTCATATGGCCGAACACCTGCTCCGTCGCGCCGTTGTCGATGCAGTTGCCCTTCCGGGACATGCTCTGCACCACGCCGGCCTCCTCCAACCGCTTGCACCACCCGGCCTGCTGGTACTGCCAGCCCATGTCCGAGTGCAGGACCGGCCTGGAGCCCTCGGGCATCTTGGACACGAGCTGGTCGAGCAGCTCGTGCTGCTGGGCCATGTTGGGATGCAGCGACGTGGACCAGGCGACGATCTCCTTGCTGCCGAAATCGTAGACCGGCGCGAAGTAGGCCTTGCCCCAGGGCTGCTTGAACTCGGTGACGTCGGTGCCCATCTTCTCCCACGGCCCGTCGGCGGCGAAGTCCCTGCCGATGACGTTCTCGAAGGTCTTTCCGACCTTGCCCCTGTACGAGTTGTACCTGTGGTAGTCGGTCTCGCGGCGGATGCCGCAGCTGATGCCCATCTCGCGCATCATCTTGAGCACGGTCTTGTCGGCTATGCGCGCGCCCAGCTCGGCGCGCAGGCACATGGCGATCTGCCTGTGGCCGCACCCGTTGGCGGTGCGCGAGAATATCTCGGCGGCGGCCTCCCAGAGCTCGGGCCTGGTGGGAGCCTTGGGGTGCGACAGCGCGTAGTAGTAGCTCGACCTCGCCAGGCCGGCGCACTCGAGCAGGTCGGCGAGGGGATATTGCCCTGAAAGCCCGCTCACGACCGCGGCCTTCTCGCCGTTCGAGAGCGTTTCTCCGCCTTCAGGGCGATTGATTTTTTTAGGTAGGCGTTCTCCGCCTCGAGCCTCTTGATCCTGCGCTCGAGCTCTTGCTCGCGCGTCGTCTCCCCGGACGGGGAGACGGACCCCCTCGGCCTCCCCTTTGGCTTTGGCCTGAGCGCCTCCGGGCCCTCCTCCCTGTACGCCTTCAGCCATTTCTTGAAAGGGCTTGGCGAGGCTATCCCGAACTTCTCCATGGCCTCGGGCTTCGTCATGCCATCGTCGACGACCGCCCTGACGGCGGCCAGCTTCGTCTCGAACGAATAGGCGGTGTGTTTCTTTCCCATCATGGCCAGAACCTCGATACCAGCAGACCTGTAGGTGCACAGCCATTCTCTCACGGTTTCCTCCGGCATCCCGAGAAGGGCCGCGATCGCCGCGCGGCCGTGCCCCTCGTCGTGCAGCTCTGCCGCTCGCAGCCTCATCCCGACGTCGGACAAAGCGTTTCCAGCCATAAAAAAGCCTCCCATTTCTTGTGTCCAAGAAATGGGAGGCAGTTCACCTTGGTAGGCACGGCGGGGCGGGCTAGCAGCTATGGACAGCAGGCTTAGAACAGGCCGGTGATGTTGCCGTCGTTGTCGACGTCGATGTTCTCGGCCGCGGGGACCTTGGGCAGGCCCGGCATGGTCAGAACACTGCCAGTCAGTGCGACCACAAAGTGGGCACCGGCGGAAACCTTGAGCTCGCGCACCGTGATGCGGAAGTTCTCGGGAGCGCCCAGGGCCTTGGCGTTGTCGCTAAAGCTGTACTGCGTCTTGGCCACGCACACCGGCAGGTTGCCAAAGCCGTTCTCGCGCAGCTCGGCGAGCTGGCGCTTGGCGGCCGGCGTAAAGTCGACGCCGTCGGCGCGGTAGACCTTGGTGGCAATGGCCTCAAGAGCGTCGGCCACATCGGCGCCGTCCTCATAGGCAAACTTGAGCTCGCTCGGCTGCTCAATCAGACGCATGACCTCATCGGCAAGCTCGAGCGCGCCCTCGCCGCCCTTGGCCCAGACCTCGGAAAGCTTAACGTTGACGCCGAGCTTCTGACACTCGGACTCGATGAGCGCAAGCTCGGCCTCGGTGTCCGTCGGGAAGCGGTTGATGGCGACTACGCAGGGCAGACCATAAACGTTCTGGATGTTGTCGACGTGACGCAGCAGGTTGGGCATGCCGGCCTTGAGTGCCTCGAGGTTCTCCTCGTTGAGGTCGGCCTTGGCGACGCCACCGTTGTACTTCAGCGCACGAGCGGTCGCGACGACCACGACGGCGCTGGGACGAACGCCCGTCATACGGCACTTGATGTCGAGGAACTTCTCGGCACCCAGATCGGCACCGAAGCCGGCCTCGGTAATGGCGACATCGCCAAAGCGCATCGCCATACGCGTGGCCATGATAGAGTTGCAGCCGTGGGCAATGTTGGCGAAGGGACCGCCGTGGACAAACGCGGGCGTGCCCTCGAGCGTTTGCACCAGGTTGGGCTTGAGCGCGTCCTTAAGCAACGCGGCCATGGCACCCTGGGCCTTAAGGTCGCGGGCACGGACGGGCTCGCCGGCAAAGCTGTAGCCGACGACGATCTCGCCCAGGCGCTCCTTGAGGTCGTTAATGCTCGTAGACAGGCACAGGATTGCCATGACCTCGGAGGCGACGGTGATATCGAAGCCGTCCTCGCGCGGCACGCCCTGGGCCTTACCGCCAATACCGTCGATGACGTGGCGCAGCTGACGGTCGTTCATATCGACGACGCGCTTCCAAGTGATGCGTTTAACGTCGATGCCAAGCTGGTTGCCCTGCTGAATATGGTTGTCGAGCATGGCGGCCAGCAGGTTGTTGGCAGCACCGATGGCATGGAAGTCGCCGGTAAAGTGCAGGTTGATATCCTCCATGGGGATGACCTGAGCCCAGCCGCCGCCGGCAGCGCCGCCCTTAACGCCAAAGACGGGGCCGAGCGAAGGCTCGCGCAGGGCCACGGCGCTCTTGACGCCGCGACGGCGCAGACCGTCGGCCAGACCGATGGTCGTGGTGGTCTTGCCCTCGCCCGCAGGCGTTGGGTTGATGGCGGTCACGAGGACGAGCTTGGCCTGGTGATCAGTCGGCTCGTTGAGCAGTGAATAATCGACCTTAGCCTTGTCGAAGCCGTACGGAATCAGGTGCTTAACGTCGACGCCGGCGTTCTTGGCCACCTCGGTAATAGGCAGCGGCGTGACAGAACGTGCGATTTCGATGTCAGTAGGCATGGGCGGTCCTTTCGTTACCGAATGAGAAAAAGACCAATTCAGCATAGCACGGGCGCGCAATAGTAAAACACCCGTAACCGATGAATGGCGATATGTTTATCCAATGCTCAGCGATAGCTTAACAGCCCGCCAAAACAAAGCGCCCTAAATGGTAGGTTCAATCCCCAAGTGCTCAAAGGTGCGAAGCGTTGCCTGGCGGCCCTGGGGCGTGCGAATCATCAAGCCGCACTGCAGCAGATAGGGCTCATAGACATCCTCGAGCGTTCCCGGGTCCTCGCCCACCGCGCTGGCAAGCGTTGTCAGGCCCACGGCACGTCCGGAGAACGTCTTAGCGAGTGTCTCCAAAATGCGAATATCCATCCAGTCCAGACCAAGCTCATCGATCTCGAAGAACTCGAGCGCCTGACGGCAAATATCAAGCTCAATGGGACCGTTGCCGCGCACCTGCGCGTAATCGCGCACGCGCTTGAGCAGGCGGTTGGCAAGACGTGGCGTGCCGCGCGAACGCGAGCCGATCTCGAGCGCACTGGGATGGTCGATCGCCACGCCCAGGATGGACGCCGAGCGCGTCACAATCTGCGCGAGCTCCTCGACCGTGTAGTAATCCAGGCGATATGAAATGCCAAAGCGGTCGCGCAGCGGGCCAGTCAGCATACCCGAGCGGGTCGTTGCTGCTACGAGCGTAAACTTGGGGATATCCAGGCGAATCGAGCGCGCCGCCGGACCCTTGCCAATCACGATATCGAGGGCAAAGTCCTCCATCGCGGGGTACAGGACTTCCTCGACCGAACGGTTGAGGCGGTGGATCTCGTCGATAAACAGCACATCACCCGGCTGCAAGTTAGTAAGGATGGCCGCCAGGTCGCCGGTGCGCGCAATAGCGGGGCCGCTCGTCGTCTTGATCTGAGCGCCCAGCTCGTTGGCGATAACGGTGGCCAGCGTGGTCTTGCCCAGGCCCGGAGGACCCGAGAAAATCACGTGGTCGAGCGTCTCGCCACGGCTCTGCGCCGCTTCGATCAACACGCGCAGGCTCTGCTTGATGTGCTCCTGGCCACAGTAGTCGTCCAGGCGCTGGGGGCGCAAAGTGCGGTCGACATCGAGGTCCTCGGCCGTCAGCTCCGAGCCCACCATGCGCTCGCCGTGCGCCATGGATGCCGCCGGCGAGTTGCCGGGCGTCGCCCACAGGTCCTGAGAGTCATCGGCTTCCCACATCACGCATCCATTCCGAGTCGCTTAAGCGCCGCGCCGAGCAGATCCTCGACACGCATATTCTGCCCATCATACCCGCTCAGGGCAACATCGGTCTCCTGCGGGCTAAAGCCCATGGAAAGGAGCGCCGCACGGGCGTCATCGATGGCCGAGGGAGCGGCAGCGGGCACGGGCATCGCAACCTGGCCGGGAATCACGTCGACCGGCACAAAGCCCTTGTCCTTGGCAAAGGTGCTCTTGAGCTCCAGGATCAGACGCTGAGCTGTCTTTTTGCCCACACCGGGCACCTTGGCCATGCCCTTGTCGTCCTCGGCCATCACCAGCGAATACAATTGCTCCACGGTATAGGTGGAAAGCACGGCGAGCGCCAAGCGCGGGCCAACGCCCGAGACAGACACGAGCCGATCGAACATCGTGCGCTCATCCTTAGAGGAAAAACCGAAAAGTGTCATGGCGTCCTCGCGCACCTGCATACGCGTGTAGAGGCGGACCTCGCCGCCGGGCGTCGGCAACGTGGCCGCAGTGCTGCCCGAGATGCCGAGCTCAAAGCCAACGCCCGACACATCGACGACAGCAGAGCTCATCGTGGCCTCGACAAGCGTTCCGTGGAGCTGGGAGATCATCAGTATCCGGTTCCTCTCTGTTGATAGAACTCGCCGCCGGTAAGCGCCCGGGTGCGGCTGAGGTTAACGTGGCAGATGGCGCAGGCCAGGGCATCGGCGGCATGGTCGGGATGCGGGTCGTGATCGAGCTGCGTGAGCGTACGAACCATATACGCGACCTGCCGTTTGTCCGCAGCGCCGGTGCCCACAACAGCCTGCTTAATCTGCATAGGCGTATACTCGCCAATCTCGAGCGCGCATTCCGAAAGCGCCACGAGCGCGGCGCCACGAGCATGCGCCGTAGGGATGGCCGAGCGAACGTTGGCACCAAAGTAAATGCTCTCGATAGCAGCGGTATCGGGTCGATAGCGCTCCACGACACCCTTGAGGTCGCGGGCGATATGCGACAGGCGCACCGCGAGCGGACTGCCTGCGCTGGTCTCGATGCAGCCATAGGCACGGCAGCGAACCTCGCCACGCCGCTCCTCGATAATCCCCCAACCCGTATGAGCCAAACCGGGGTCGATGCCCAAAATAACCAAGCCAACCTCCCCTCGTCTTTTACCAAGCGCAAGGCAAGGCCCCGCGCACTACTCACGAACGTCTGTTCTAGAATAACACAACGGGGTCAAGATGCTTAGTTGAAGTATCGGGGTTGAGAGCGAATCCCATCCCCAGTTTAGTTCTGCGAGAAGAATGGGAACTGTCGGGGATCAACCGGCGGATGCGGCATCGGGCCACCCTGGGGTCCACCCTGCGGGCCACCCTGGCCGCCCATCATCTTATCGATGGCGTCCTGGACCTCGCCCTCAAACTTCTTCATACCCTCGTGCAGGCGGCGCTGGCCGTCCTCGGAGCGCAGCTCCTCCATCTGCTCGGGCGAAATACCCAGTAGCTCGCCCAGCACGCCCATCATCTCGTTTCGCACGCGCTCGCTCGTATCCTCGTCAGCAAAACGGCGCACCTCGGCGCGCGCCAGCGAATCGACCGTCATACGCTCCTTGCCGTTAAGCCCCAGGTCGGACCACGCGAGCATGTACGGCCAGGCGCGCTCGACAAACGAACGGGCTGAGACGATCGACGCCGTCGGCAGCATGCGGCGGGCGGCCTCGCCCTGACGCACGAGCATCAGCAGCAGCGAGCAGGCCTCAGGCTTGCCAGCGGCCATCGGGATGTCGTCGAAAGATCGATTGCGGTCCACGTGCGCCTCGAGCGCGCCATCGACCTCACCCGGCTCAAGCCCGCCGAGCAGCTGTGCCGCGCGGTCGAGCATATCGACCGGACCGTCGAGCGTCGAGAGCGCCTGCGCCAGCACTCGCTCCATACAATCTTCCACCGCGTTGAGCGTCACGAGCTCTTGGGGCACCACGGCAGACGTGCGGTTGCGCACACGCGCCACAAACTCAAGCGTCGACAGGTACACATCGCCAAAGGGCGCGTAATCGCCCTGGTAGCCGCCGCAAAGCGCCGG
>CAUCNB010000052.1:0-14089 GCA_958444075.1 uncultured Collinsella sp.
TCTGGGACACGGGGACGGTGGGGTCGCCGGCACCGGTGACGCGCATGGCCTGATACACATAGCTGCGGCCCGAGAGCGGGTCGCGGATAGCGCCGCCCACGCAGGTGGCGGCACCGCCGAAGGGCTCGATCTCGGTCGGGTGGTTGTGGGTCTCGTTCTTAAAGAGGAACAGCCAGTCCTGGTCCTCGCCATCGACATCGACCTTCACCTTGACGGTACAGGCGTTGATCTCCTCGGACTCATCGACATCGGTCATGACGCCGGTCTTCTTAAGGTACTTGGCGCCGATGGTGCCCATGTCCATGAGGCAGACGGGCTTGGCGTCGCGACCGAGTTCGTGGCGCATCTCCATGTAGCGGTCGAAGGCCTGCTGCACCACGGCGTCATCGATCGTCACATCATCCAGGACGGTGCCGAAGGTGGTGTGGCGGCAGTGGTCGGACCAATAGGTGTCGATTACGCGGATCTCGGTGATGGTGGGGTCGCGATCTTCATCGCGGAAGTACTGCTGGCAGAAGGCGATGTCCGCCTCGTCCATGGCAAGACCGCGCTCGGAGATAAAGGCGGCAAGGCCGGCCTCGTCGAGCTCGCGGAAGCCGTCAAGCACCTCGACAGGCGCAGGCTCTGGGGTCTCCATGTGCAGCGTCTCGGGTAGGTCGAGCGAGGCGATGCGCGCCTCGACGGGGTTCACCACGTAGTGCTTGATGGCATCGATGGCGGCCTCGTCCAGGGCGCCCGAGATCATATAGACCTTGGCGGAGCGCACGGCGGGGCGCTCGCCCTGGCTGATGAGCTGCACGCACTCGCTGGCGGAGTCGGCGCGCTGGTCAAACTGGCCAGGCAGGAATTCGACGGCAAAGACGACGCCATCGCTTGCGGGGAGCTCGTCGTAGGTCACATCGACCTGGGGCTCGCTAAAGACGGTCGGCACGCAGGAGCGGAACAGCTCCTCATCGATGCCCTCGACGTCGTAGCGGTTGATGATCCTCAGGGCCTCGATGCCCTTGATGCCGAGAATCTCGGTCAGCTCGCCCTTGAGCTGCTGAGCCTCGACGTCGAACCCGGGTTTCTTCTCCACGTAGATACGAGAGACCATTGGTTCCTGCCTTCCTGATCGGTTGGGCGTACGGTGCGGTATGCGGCAGCGGTCGGTTTGCGGGGCAAGCCTCGCGGTCGCCTTGAGCCACATACTTTTAAACCTCACTATGATACGACAGCTCGTGGCGCGTTGAGGACGGCGAGGGTGCTACAGTGGAGCGCAAACAAGAGAAAGGCATCACATGGCATTTGTTTCGCTCGCCATCATCGCACTCGTGGCCTTTGCAAGCCCCTTCATCGCCTCGGCGATTCCCGGAAAACCCGTTCCCGAGACGGTCTTTTTGCTCGTGTTTGGCGCGGTGCTGGGACCTCATATGCTCGGCATTATCCATGTGGATGCCGAGGTCTCGCTCGTGTCCGAGCTCGGCCTGGCCTTTTTGTTCCTGCTTGCCGGCTTTGAGATCGATCCCAAGAACATCACGGGCATCGAGGGGCGTTACGGCATGGCGACGTGGGTCGTTACGTTTGGCATCGCCTGGCTTGCCGTGCGCTTTACCCCGTGGTTTTCGGTCAGTCATTTTGATGGCATCGCCGTGACGCTGGCGTTGACCTCGACGGCGCTTGGGGCGCTCATGCCCATCTTGCGCGAGCGGTCGCTTGCTGGGACGCGCGTCGGCGATTCGATTCTTGCCTATGGTACGTGGGGCGAGCTCGGGCCCGTGCTCGCCATGTCGGTGCTGCTGTCCGCCCGTACGGGTGTCGAGACGCTGTTGATCTTGGGGCTGTTCGCCGTGGTGTGCGTGCTGCTTGCCGTGGTCCCCAGTCGCTCCAAGCGTATTGGCAGCCGCTTCTTTGCCTTTATTCAGGAGCGCGCCGATACGACTTCTCAGACGTTCGTGCGCCTCACAGTGCTCATCCTGGTCACGCTCGTGGCGTTTTCCGCCATTTTTAGCCTCGATATCGTGTTGGGCGCTTTTGCCGCGGGCTTTGTCCTGCGCTATATCATCCCCGAGGGCAACCATACGCTCGAGCTTAAACTCGATGGCCTTGCCTATGGCTTTTTGATCCCGGTGTTCTTTACCGTGTCGGGTGCCAAGATCGACCTGACTGCTGTAGCATCGCGCCCCGGCTTGCTCGTGGGCTTTATCGTGGCGTTGCTGGTTATCCGCGCCGTGCCCATTCTTATTTCCATGAGCATTTGTCCTGCGACGCGCGATGTGTCGGCGTATGGCCGCATTACCGTGGCCCTGTACTGCACCACGGCGCTGCCGATCATCGTTGCCGTGACGAGCGTTGCCGTCAACGCGGGCGCGCTGTCGCAAGATATTGCGTCGGTCATGGTTGCCGCCGGTGCCATCACGGTGTTCTTGATGCCATTGCTCGCGCAGCTCTTCTACCTCGTGGTGGATGCCGCACCGGTCGCCGCCGTGGCAGAGGTTGCCGAGCATCCATCCGATGCGCTCGACATCTTGCGCGCCCACCACGACCTAGCGAGCTTGCTCGCGCGCGAGCACGAACTGCTGACCTCGCATGGCCATGGTCGCGTATTCGAGGGCCTGCCTACGCTCGATACGATTGCCGAGCGTCTTTCCGCCGAGGCGGCGAGCGGCCACATCGATGCCCGCATCGTGGACGCGGCGCACCTGCTTGCCGATAAGACCTATGGAGACGAGGTCGACCCGTCCGAGCTGACTCCGCGTGAGCGCCGCCGCCTGGAGCGCGCCAAGCTCGCTGTGCGCGAATACCGCCGCCGCATGCTGGAGCTCTATGCGCGCGAAGAAGCCGAAGACGACGACGGTAAGTAGTCGATACTTTCTCGGGGAAGCCGCGTCCCGCTTTGAAGGCTCGGAACGGGATGTGGTTTCCGAAACGGGGGCCGTTGGGAAGCTGTGTCCCGGAATGGGCGCTCAGAGTGGGATGCAGTTTCCGCAAGGAGGTCCTGGGGGAAACCGTGCCCCGTTCTGATCCGAAATACTGGGACATAGTTTCCCTTTCATAACAGGAGAAGGCGCGCTGTCTGCAGTTGATTCAGACGGCGCGCCTTTTTGGTTGAGCTATGTTGAAACTTGAAGCCAAAGCTTGTGGTTCCTTAGGAGCGGGCGGCTCCGTCGACGGGGAGCACGGCGCCCGTGACATAGGAGGACATGTCGCTCGCCAGGAAAACAAAGGCGTTGGCGACATCCTCGGGCTCGCCCATGCGACCCAGCGGAATGGTGGCGATGATGGGCTTGATGACCTCTTCGGGCAGGTTGGCGACCATGTCGGTCTTAGTCACGCCGGGGGCGACGGCGTTGACGCGGATGCCCATGGGAGCGAGCTCGCGCGAGAGCGACTGGACCATACCGTTGACGGCAAACTTGGACGTGGGGTAACCGACGCCGGAGGGCTGGCCGTACTTGGCGACCATCGAGCTTGTGGTAGTGATGGTGCCGCCGTGGCCGGCCTCGGTCATGATCTTGGCGGCAGCCTGGTGGCCGTTAAAGACGGCGACGACGTTAAGGTCCATGACCTTTGCGAACTCCTCGGCCGTGTAGTCCAAGAGGGGTGAACGCTGGGAGATACCGGCATTGTTGACGACCGTGTCCAAGCCGCCCATGTCGGCTGCAGTCTGCGTAAAGGCCTCAGTCACGGCCTCGAGCGAGGTGAGATCGCAGGAGCGACCCCAGACCTTGGCGTCGGGATAGGCGGCTGTCAGCTTCTCAACGGCCGTGTCGGCGGTCTCCTGGCGCGAGCCAAAGACGGTGACGGCAGCGCCTTCCTCGATAAAACGGCAGGCGATGGCATAGCCGATACCGCGTGTGCCTCCGGTGATGATTGCTTTCTTGCCCTCGAGCAACATGGTGCTTCCTCTCATCGCGGGCGGACATTCGCAGCACAGCGTAGCGGTAGTCGGAATCGGCCGCGTTTGCATATCGGTGAACGGTAGCCCGCGTTACCGATGAGCGGCTTGCGCAAATATGCTTTGCCGTTGTGCTTAGGGCAGGTGACAAAAGGGCTCCCGTCCCACATCGGACGGGAGCCCTCAAGGCGCGTATTGCTAGGCGAGCGTTGGGCTAGTTCGCCATGACGCCTTCGGTCCAAGCCTCAACGTCCTCGATGCGCAGGACGTTGGCGACCTCGGCCACGCAGCCGACGCTGGCAAGCTCGGCGGCGGCAGCCTGGACGTCCTTCTCGAGCGCGCGGTGCGTCAGGAAGATGACCGAGCAGGCATCGCTGACGCCCGATTTGCCGTCCTCGACCTGGTTGATGAGCGAGATCGAGATGTTGTGCTTGGCAAAGATGTCGACCGTCTCGGACAGGGCGCCCACGCGGTCGGCGACTTTCAGGCGCACATAGTACTTGGTCTGGAGCTCGTCCATGGGCTTAAAGGTGAGGTTGTGGCCATAGGGCTCAATCTCGGGCAGCGGAGCCACGCCGCGGCTGATCTGCTCGGAGAGCGACAGGATATCGCCCACGACGGCGCTCGCGGTGGGGAAGGAGCCTGCGCCGGCACCGTAGAACATGGTCTCGCCCACGGCGTCGCCCACCACGTAGACAGCGTTCATGGCGCCGTTGACCTTGGCAAGCATGTGGTCGGCGGGGATCAGCGTGGGATGCACCCGGACGTCGACGCCGGCGTCGGTGTTGCGTGCGATGCCCAGCAGCTTGATGGTGTAGCCGAGCTCGCGGGCCTGGGCAATGTCCTCGGCGCCGATGGTACGGATACCCTGCTGGTAGACATCGTCGGTGGTCACGCGGGTGCCAAAGCCGATGGAAGCGAGGATGGCCGTCTTGCTGGCGGCGTCGAAGCCGTCGACGTCGGCGGACGGGTCGGCCTCGGCATAGCCCTTTGCCTGGGCGTCGGCGAGCACGTCAGCGTAATCGGCGCCCTCGGCGTCCATGCGCGACAGGATGTAGTTGGTGGTGCCGTTGAGAATGCCAGCGATGGTCAGGATCTTGTTGCCCACCAGGTCGTGCTCAAGCGTGCTCACGATGGGGATGCCGCCGCCGCAGCTGGCCTCGCACTTAATCTGCACGCCACACGCGCGCGCCTTCTCGGCAAGCGTCTCGACGTGACGGCCCAGCAGAGCCTTGTTGGCAGAGACGACATGCTTGCCGTGCTCAAAGGCGGTGGTGAAGATCTCGGTTGCGGGATGCTCGCCGCCGATCAGCTCGACGACGATGTCGACGGCGGGGTCGGTGACGACATCGTGCCAGTCACTCGTAAAGGCCTCGCGCTCAATACCGGCTGCCTCGGCCTGCTCCCAGGCAAGCGCGCAGGCGCGGGTCAGCTTAAGGTCGATGCCGTAGGCGGCCAGGTACTCATCGTGGTGGCTCTTGATCAGACGGGCCACGCCGCCGCCGACGGTCCCCAGACCGATCAGACCGACGTTCACGGTGCGCAGGGATTCGCTCATAGATAGCTCCTTCGTGCATCTTATGGATGGATTAACCGCTTAAAGGTTGAGTGCATTCTAGCGTGAACCGAGGGCGCATGCTCGCCAGGCAACAGGAGTCGCACAAAACGGCACCCCCGAAACGCTGCGGAAACATTGGAAACATGCTCGCTACAAATGAACTTCCGTAACAAACTGTCAACGTTTGCGCCATAAGGTTTGCCCCGTACCGCAAAACAGCCGCACCGCGGCCAGCGAAAAGGGGGACACCATGTTTAGTATCAACAACGCACTGAGCCGTAGGAGTTTCTTGGCAGGAGCCGCGGCGCTCGGCAGCACCGCCGCGCTCGCTGGCTGCTCTTCGAGTGGCTCTGACGGCGGCTCCGCCGATGACGGCAAGACCTTCAAGATCGGTGTTATCGGCCCTCTGACCGGCGCCGCGGCAACCTATGGCGTTTCGGCCGAGAAGGGTGCCAAGCTCGCCGCCGAGGATTTCTCGACCAAGGACCTCAAACTCTCGCTTAAGTCCGAGGACGACGTCGCCGACGGCGAGAAGGCCATCAACGCCTTCAATACCTTGTGCGACTGGGGCATGCAGGCGCTTGTCGGCCCCGTTACCACCGGCGCCGCCGTCGCCGTCTCGGGCGAGATCGCCGACGATATGCTCATGGTCACGCCTTCGGCCTCGTCGCTCGATGTCACCAAGGGAAAGACCACGGTCTTTCAGGTTTGCTTCACCGACCCCACCATGGGCGCCAGCGCCGCGAAGTTCTTGGCCGAGAAGTACGCGGACGCCAAGATCGCCCTGTTCTACAACTCCGGCGATACGTACAGCTCGGGCGTTGCCGACGCCTTTGCCGAGCAGGCCAAGGCATCCAAGCTCGATGTCGTCGATACCGAGACCTTTAAGGACGACTCTTCCACGAGCTTTACCAACCAGCTCACCAAGGCCAAGGAGGCCGGCGCCACGCTTATTTTTGCTCCGATCTATTACACGCCGGCGTCCGTCCTGCTCAAGAACGCCAAGGACATGGGGTACGACATGACGCTTATGGGCACCGACGGCATGGACGGCCTGCTCTCCGTTGAGGGCTTCGATACCTCTCTTGCCGAGGGCGTGCTGCTCATGACCCCGTTCTCTGCTGACGATGAGAAGAACGCCGACTTCGTCAAGGCCTATAAGGACGCCTACGACGAGACGCCCAATCAGTTTGCCGCCGATGCCTATGACTGCGTCCATGCGATTGCCGAGGCTATCGATAAAGCGGGCATCGACATTACGGCTGACGGTGCCGACATTGCCGACGACCTTGCCCGCGCCATGCGCAAGATCAAGATCGAGGGCCTGACGGGCGAGCTGACGTGGAATGACGAGGGCCAGGTCGAAAAGCCCGCTACGGCCTATGTGATCCAGGACGGCAAGTACATCGCCGCCTAAGTGCGCATAAAACGCTACCGGTGAGGCTGTTTTATTCAGGGCGGGGACGCCTGTAACAGAATGGAAACATTACTTTTACACAATAAAGTGGCATTACTGCATAAAAAAATAGAAATACGCAGAAATATAGATAAATGAACAAATCCAAAGAAAAGTTGAAATATTCGCCACTTTTCCTAACTAAAGCGTCTACTATTTTGCGAACGCCGAACACGGCGAAGGATGGCCTGTCGGGTAACCGAAACCCGACGAGATTTGAGAGGAGAGCCGCATGTCGAGCCTCACCGGTAAGTCATTGAACCCTGTTATGAATCGCAGGAGCGTTATCGCGAGCGCAGCAGGTCTGGGGGCGATGTCCATTCTAGCTGGCTGCTCCTCCAACGGCGGCGACAGCGGTTCCGCGTCGGGCGACGCTTCGTTTAAGATCGGCACCATCGGCCCGCTGAC
This sequence comes from uncultured Collinsella sp., assembly GCA_958444075.1. Taxonomy (GTDB): domain Bacteria; phylum Actinomycetota; class Coriobacteriia; order Coriobacteriales; family Coriobacteriaceae; genus Collinsella. The sequence continues at coordinate 7,300 of CAUCNB010000052.1, forward strand.
CGGCGCCAACGCGTCCTACGGCAAGTCCGTTACACAGGCTGTCGAGCTTGGCTGCAAGGATTTCTCGACTAAGGAGCTGCCGCTTGTCAGCAAGGCCGAGGACGACCAGGCTGACGGTGAGAAGGCCGTCAACGCCTTCAACACCCTGCTCGACTGGGGCATGCAGGCCCTCGTCGGTCCGACCACCACGGGTGCGTCGGTCGCCGTTGCCGCCGAGTGCGGCAACGACCCCGAGACGTTCATGATCACCCCGTCTGCGTCCTCCGAGGACGTTACCAAGGGCAAGGATTGCGTCTTCCAGGTTTGCTTTACCGACCCCAACCAAGGTGTCAACGCTGCCAAGTTCCTGGCAGAGAAGTATGCGAACGAGAAGTTCGTGCTGTTCTATAACTCCGGCGACGCCTATTCTTCGGGCATCGCAGATTCCTTTAAGGCCCAGGCCGCTAAGTCTAAGCTTGAGATTGTCGACGAGGAGACCTTTAAGGACGACTCCGCCACGAGCTTTACCAACCAGCTGACCAAGGCCAAGCAGGCAGGCGCCACCATGATCTTTGCGCCGATCTACTACACGCCGGCGTCCGTCCTGCTCAAGAACGCCAAGGACATGGGCTACGACGTCAAGATGATGGGCTGCGACGGCATGGACGGCATCCTGGGCGTTGAGGGCTTCGACACCTCTCTTGCCGAGGGTCTGCTGCTCATGACCCCGTTCTCCGCCGACGACGAGAAGAACGCCGACTTCGTCAACGCTTACAAGGATAAGTACGGCGATACCCCCGACCAGTTTGCCGCCGACGCCTACGACGGCGTGCATGCTGTGGTCGAGGCTCTCAAGGAGGCCGGCCTGGGCGTCGACGCCGACCCCACCGAGGTTGCCGAGAAGCTTCCCGAGGCTATGCTCAAGATTACCGTTGACGGTCTGACTGGCAAGCTCTCCTGGAACGACAAGGGTCAGGTCCAGAAGGACCCGACGGCGTACGTCATTACCGACGGCAAGTACGTACAGGCCTAATAGGCCGCCTTATATAGAGCGGTTTTGATCCCAAGCAGGGGAGGTTTTGGCCTTCCCTGCTTGCTTGGTATCTAGGGACGATGTAACGTCCCTGTTTCATACATCAACTGGAAACCTATTCGAAAGGGGGATGTGGAACATGACGGTCTTTATCCAATACTTGGTCAACGGCCTGTCCATGGGCAGCGTCTACGCCATCATCGCGTTGGGCTACACCATGGTCTACGGTATCGCCAAGATGCTCAACTTCGCTCACGGCGACGTCATCATGGTCGGTGCCTATGTCTCGTTCTGCGCCACGTCGTATCTCGGCCTCCCGGGCTGGGCATCTGTAATTCTCTCTTGTGTGGTCTGCACGGTTCTCGGTGTTCTCATCGAGGGTCTGGCATACAAGCCGCTGCGCCAAGCAGGCCCTCTGGCCGTTCTGATCACGGCCATCGGCGTGTCTTACTTCCTGCAGAACGCCGCGCAGCTTCTGTGGGGCGCCACGCCCAAGAACTTCACTTCGCTCGTCACCTTCCAGGTGCCGGAGTTCTTGGCCAAGTTCAACGTAAGCGCCGTCTCGCTCGTCACCATCGTCGCCTGCCTGGTTATCATGGCCGGCCTGATGTTCTTTACAGGCAAGACCAAGATGGGCAAAGCCATGCGCGCCGTGTCCGAGGACAAGGCCGCCGCTCAGCTCATGGGCATCAACGTCAACCGCACCATCTCGATGACGTTCGCCATCGGCTCCGCCCTTGCCGCCATCGCCGGCGTGCTGCTGTGCTCCTACTCGCCGGTGCTGCAGCCCACGACGGGTGCCATGCCTGGCATCAAGGCCTTCGATGCCGCTGTCTTCGGTGGCATCGGCTCCATCCCCGGTGCCTTTGTCGGTGGCATTCTCATCGGTATCATCGAGGCGATGGCACAGGCTTATATTTCCACGAGCCTTGCCAACTCCATCGTCTTTGGTGTTTTGATCATCGTCCTGCTCGTCAAGCCTGCCGGCCTCTTGGGCAAGTACGTCCCCGAGAAGGTGTAGGTGAGCGTTATGAAGTTTCTTAAAGACAAGCAGACGCGTCACGACTTTGTTACGTACGCCATGTGCCTTGTGGCGTTCGCCATCGTGTTCTTTATGCAGTCTAACCACATGATTCCGCGCATGATCGCCGGTCAGCTGGTTCCCATCACGGCCTATATCGTCATGGCTATCTCCCTTAACCTCGTCGTCGGCATCGCGGGCGACTTGTCGCTGGGCCACGCGGGCTTTATGAGCGTCGGCGCCTATACAGGCATCGTTACCGCGGTCGCCCTCGAGAGCGCCGTTCCCTCCGATCCGATACGTCTTGTCATCAGCATCGTGGTCGGCGCCATCGCTGCCGCCATCCTGGGCTTCTTGATCGGCATCCCGGTCCTTCGCCTGAGCGGCGATTACCTGGCTATCGTGACGCTGGCCTTTGGCGAGATTATCAAAGAGATCGTCACCTGCCTTATCGTGGGCGTCGACTCCCGCGGCCTGCATGTGATCTTTAACATTACAGGTAACTCCACGATCGACGACCTGCACCTGCTCGAGGACGGCACCGCCATCATCAAGGGCGCGCAGGGCGCCTCGGGCGTGTCGACGTACTCGACCTTCCTCGCCGGTGCCATCCTGGTCATGGTTGCGCTCGTGATCGTACTCAACCTGGTTCGCAGCCGTACCGGCCGTGCCATTATGGCCGTGCGCGACAACAAGATCGCTGCCGAGTCCGTGGGCATCTCCGTCACCGAGTACCGCATGATCGCCTTCGTGGTTTCCGCCGCTCTCGCCGGCGCTGCCGGAGCCCTCTTCGGCGGTAACTTCTCGCAGCTTTCCGCTACCAAGTTCGACTTCAACACGTCCATCCTCATCCTGGTGTTCGTGGTCCTGGGCGGTCTGGGCAATATGCGCGGCTCCGTCATCGCGGCGGCGTTGCTCACGGTGCTTCCCGAGCTGCTCCGTCAGTTCTCGGACTACCGCATGCTCATCTACGCCATCGTGCTGATCCTGGTCATGATCTTTACCAACAACCCGCAGCTCAAGGCGTTCTTCGCACGCATTAAGGACCGCTTTGCTTCCAAGAAGGAGGTGGCAGTCGATGCCCAGTAAGTTTGAGTTCAACAAGGGCAAGATGGTCCCGTATCCTTCTGGCGCCATCGTTCCCGATCGCGACCTGGGCCAGCGCCCGGCGCTCGAGTGCATCCACTTGGGCATTGAATTTGGCGGCCTTAAGGCAGTAGACGACTTTAGCCTGACCATCGGTAAGACCGAGATCGCCGGTTTGATCGGCCCTAACGGTGCCGGTAAGACCACGGTCTTCAACCTGCTCACCAAGGTGTACCAGCCCACGCACGGCACCATCCTGCTCGACGGTGAGGACACCTCGGGCAAGTCGGTCTATCAGGTCAACCGCATGGGTATTGCCCGTACCTTCCAGAACATTCGTCTGTTCAACACCATGACGGTGGAGGATAACGTTAAGGTCGGCCTGCACAACCAGGAGCGTTACTCCGGCTTTGAGGGCGTACTGCGCCTGCCGACGTACTGGAAGCACGAGAAGGCCGCCCACGAGCGCGCCATGGAGTTGCTGTCCATTTTTGACATGGAGCACTTGGCAAATGAACAGGCCGGATCGCTGCCTTACGGCGCTCAGCGTCGTCTGGAGATCGTCCGCGCGCTTGCCACCAACCCCAAGCTACTGCTGCTCGACGAGCCTGCCGCCGGCATGAACCCGTCCGAGACCGCCGAGCTCATGGAGAACATCGTTAAGATCCGCGACACCTTTGGCATTGCCATCATGCTTATCGAGCACGACATGTCGCTCGTTATGAACATCTGCGAGGGCATCTGCGTGCTCAACTTTGGTAAGGTCATCGCCAAGGGCACGGCAGAGGAAATCCAGAACAACGACGCCGTTATCGAGGCGTATCTGGGCAAGCAGGATAAGGGGGAGAACTAAATGGCAGAGCCGATGCTTTCCGTCTACAACATCAACGTCTGGTACGGCGCCATCCACGCCATCAAGGACATCTCCTTTAACGTTAACGAGGGCGAGATCGTGGCTCTGATCGGCGCGAACGGTGCCGGTAAGTCCACGACGCTCAAGACCGTCTCGGGCCTGCTACGCTCTAAGACCGGCTCCATCAAGTTTATGGGCGAGGACATTACCCATACGCCCGCCGACAAGCTGGTTGGTAAGGGTCTGGCTCAGGTTCCCGAGGGTCGTCGCGCCTTTTTGCAGATGACGGTCGAGGAGAACCTGGAGATGGGCGCCTACACGCAGCCCAAGTCCACGGTGGCTCCGGGCCTCGAGCGCGTCTACGAGCAGTTCCCGCGCCTGAAGGAACGCCGTCGCCAGGTCGCCGGCACCCTTTCGGGCGGCGAGCAGCAGATGCTCGTTATGGGTCGCGCCCTTATGAGCAACCCCAAGCTGCTCATGCTCGACGAACCCTCCATGGGTCTGGCGCCGATTCTGATCGAACAGATCTTCCAGATTGTCGAGGACTTGCACAAGGCCGGCACCACGGTGCTCTTGGTCGAGCAAAACGCGCAGATGGCGCTTTCCATCGCCACGCGCGGCTACGTGCTCGAGACCGGCAAGATCACCATGACCGGCACCGGACAGGAGCTCCTGCACGACGATAACGTCCGTAAGGCATATCTCGGAGGCTAGGAGGTTCCGCCGTTCTACCGAACGGCGGACCAGTCGACGCTGCGCGGGCCGCATTTGGACAATCTGACGTTCAACTTCAAGGGCGCGACCAGAAGGTCAGCGCCCTTTCGTTTCACGTCACCTTGTCTCAAATGCGGCCCGCTCGCTGACATTTCCAAAACATCGGCGTTTCCGTTGTCGCTGGCACATGGGGGTGACACTTGGGGACGTTCCTTTTCTGCCGGTAGTCATTGGGGACGTTCTTGAATGACTAGTCGTTTAAGAACGTCCCCAATGACTAGGTCAAAAGGCTCCGAGTGCGGCGTGCTCACGCCCGTCGTGGTGTGCCCGAAGGGGGATGGCTGCTACGAGCTCGATCATTTGCGAGGAGAAGACGAACCAGTCGTTGCAGATCCAATATGGATCTCGCCGACCTCGGCAAGCTGCTCGATGAATGGAAGCCCTGTCGGGTCGTCTATTTCAACACCACCCAGAATGATGGTGTCATCGCGCAGGTCGATCTGCGTGTTGAACACAGCGAGGTTAAAGCCGGAGGCCACAAATCCGATAGCAGCCAGGACGAGCCCCGTGGCAACAAGCCCACCCGCTACGGCAAGGTAAATCTTTTTTACGCTGGACATGTTTGCACTCCTTCCTATGCCGTGAGCGGCGCCGCTTCAGCGACCCTGCGGCTCTTATTGCCTCGATCTTTCCAGAAGGGCGAAACGGCTTTCTTCGCCCAAAGGGCAGAGAGGCGCGCGATTTGCTTGGACGCCGTCCAGGCGCCGGCTCCCGCGAGAAGCGCCACACCGATGGAAGCGAATCCCATTCCCATCGAGGTTAAAACGTACGGAACATGCACGATAATGATGCCGTCCACGGCGAACAGGAGCCCCACCACGCCCGCGCCCCCGAATGCCGCGGCCACGATCCACACGCAGAGCGCAAGAACCCAAATGCAGATGTAGACCGTAGCGGCAACGGCGACGAACGCGAGCAGCAGCGGAATCCATACCGGAGAGCCCACGATGGCGAGCGCCCATAGAAGCGCCGTGCTCTTGCGCTTGGTCCTCGCAATTGCGCGCGGCACGGCGGGCAGTTCGTCGAGCGTTGCCTCGGCGACCTCACCGAGCGTGCCCATGGCGGCCACAGCCTCGGCCTCCGTCATGCCGTCCTCCATACGGTCGGCGATGACCTCCGCGTAGAACTCCTGCGTTTCCTTTACCTGATCTGCCGGCAGGCAGGCCAGAAGCTCGCCCAGCCGGTTCAAGAACTCATCGCGCGTCATGGTGCGCTCCCTTCACGTAACGGTAGATCTCCTGCACGGATGGCCATTCGGCGAGGAACTCGGCGATACGCTCATGCCCGGTGTCCGTGATGCGGTAGTACCTTCGCAGCCGCCCGTTGTGCTCGGCGGAGCGCGCCGTGATGCACCCCGCCTTCTCCAGGCGCTTGAGCAACGGATAGAGCGTGGACTCCGTGAGCCCCATGCTCGCGGGCACGTCCTTCACGATCTGATAGCCGTAGGATTCCTCGCCCGAGACGGCCGCGAGTACGCAGGCCTCGAGGAAGCCGCGCTTCATCTGTGCCTCCATCCGCACACCTCCTTTCGTAGTATACTGTGTAACACCTACTATACGACACATAGTATATGATGTCAACAGTTGTCGTATAGGGAGTCCGGTCTGTCTGTCCCCTGCGGGTACTCATTGGGGACGTACTTAAATGAGTACCCATCGCTCAAGGTGGCACCTGGGGACGTTCCTTATGTGCCGGCACTTTGGGACACTCCTTGTCAAGGTTTTGTTCCATCGTGCGGGTTGCTATTTAACGTGCGACAATGCCGTGTGGAAATCGAAATGTCTCCTGGGGGCTATCTATGCTGTACGAGTTTTGTGCCGAGAACTTTGAGCGTGTGCCGGCGGCTATCGATGCCGGTGCTAAGCGCATCGAGTTGTGCGACAACCTTGCCGTCGGTGGTACCACGCCCTCGGCCGGCGTTATCAGCACTACGGTCAGCTATGCTCACGAGCAGGACGCGCGAGTGATGTGCATGATTCGCCCGCGTGGCGGTGACTTTCACTACAACCAGTACGAGCTGCGCAGGATGGAGATGGACTTGGGT
>CAUCNB010000053.1:0-12728 GCA_958444075.1 uncultured Collinsella sp.
CGGGACCCCTTGTAGGAAAATGTCCTAAGTGTGGCAACAATATTGTATTAAAAACGTTTTGAAGTAGCCTATGACATCGGAAAGATGCATAAAGTACGCGTCTTTTTGAGCAGGTAGTAATCCCCGTGGTCGATACCGGGGTCGTCGCCCTTTCCGAGCCGGATATCAAAATAGCGAATGCCTTCGAGCAACTGCGTGGGAATGTAATCCTGCTGGCATTTTACTTGCGAGGATTGGGGCTCAGTGTCGTTGTCCACGCTGCAGGTGCCCGAATCGTGCGTACCCGGGATGCTCAGCTCGTCGAGGAACTTGTTGTCGTCGACGTATTTCATCCAACATGGCCCATCGACGTAGCTGCTGTACGTGATCCAGTCGAGGCTGCTAACCGTGGCATCGTTCTTTTTCATGTCGTAACCGATAAGTTCGAGCTCCCACGGAATGCTCTTACTCTTATGGCAGATCTTATTGTTGTCCTGGTCTTCGCCGTTCGATTCTATTGCCAGGTACTTAATGTCTTTTTTCTCGGTTTCTTTCTCGACCGTGCGGTCTCGGATGATATAGGTTCCGTTTGATTGACGCTCGAACGCAAAAGCGCGGCTGGGCTTGTTGTCATACTCGCCGCCCCATACGTGGATGACCTTTCCATCTTTGTCCGAGTCGTCGTCGACCGACCAAATGCTGTAGCCCGTCTTTTTATGCTCTTCGAAATTGAGCAAGGTGCGGATAGCATACCAGTTTGTATCGTCATTCTTGGTCGTTACGTTCTCAAGGATGAGCTTGCTGGACGTGCCGTCGTTAAACAGGTGGCAGACGTTGCCGCGAACGTTGCCGTCTTGGTTGACGCTCGCGGTGCGAAAATAGCCCGCGGGGCGAAGGCGAATGACGAAATTGTCGAGGCTGACTGACGCTGTGGCAGCGTCTTCTGCAAATGCCGCGCGCACGGGAAGGCCCAATCCCGCGGTTTCGGGCAGGCTTACAAATGGCGACAATGCTGCGAGTCCTAGGCCCAACGTGAATGCTCGACGGCTGATGGCGTGGTGTTCGGTCATAACTCCTCCGTTCGCAGGGTGCGGTTATGCACTCATTTTGTTCACTATACTGCCCGGATGTCTAAACGTGTTGGCTTAATTGTCTGCGTGGCGCCATAAATCGGCGGGCGGACGCGTTGGGGCGCTTGTCTATTTGTGCTGCTACCGCGCTGGGGGTGGTTTTGCCGCCCGGCACCCTCGCGTTCGCCGGCTATCGGCATAAGAAAAGGAGGGTCGGTTTACCGGCCCTCCCTGGGTACGAAGCGCTGGGGTACCGTCGCTTGTTTGCTCTGCGACCGTGTTTCCCGTTGCGCTCGCCAGTCGCTTAGCGCTTGATCTCGATATCGTCGAGCTTGACGTCCATGGCCTCGGTCTTGGCCTTGGCAATGTCATCGGCAAACTCCAGAGACTTCATCATGGTCTCGACGGCGTCCTTGTGCTCCTCGACATTGTCGATGCTCACGTAAACGCTGCCGCCGCCTGCTTCGGTGAAGTACTCAGTCGTTACGCCGCCCGAGTGTGTATAGGAAGCGTTGCGCCAAGTCTTGCCGTTGTACTTGACGGGATCATTCTCGGTCCACTCAAAGTTGGCCTTCCATTTGGCCTCGTAGTCGAACAGCTCGTCAGCGTTCTTGTCAGAGTCGAAGACAGGGATGAAGCGATCGCTGGCGTGCTCGCTCTCGGTGAACTTAAACTGGGCCCTGTCGGCGGTGTCGCCGGCAACGTCGGTGATCTCGACGCCCTCGGGCACCTCGACCTTAAACCAAATGAAGTCGGTCCTCATATCCACGGCTGGCTTTTCTGCGCCGCCGCCACCGCCACTGCCGGTAGCGCCGCCGCTTCCGCCGCAACCCACCAGGGCAACCGCGGCAAGGAGACTGATGCAGAGTGTGAGAATCGCAAAGGCCTTCTTTTTCATGGTCGTGTCCTCCTCGATCTGTAACCGCCCATGGATTACCTGCCTTTACTGTACGCGTGGACGGCTCGCTAGGGTGGGCCATGTGTCCCATTCTGAGGGCCGGATTTGCGCCGACAAGTGGCAATATGCGCGGGTCCAAAAGAGGGGAGGGCCGATGCCTGTCGGCCCTCCCCGGGGTTGGGTGCCCGTTGCTTTAATGGGGCGCATGTGCGCAGGTGCGCGTAGGCGCGTGCGGGTGTCCCGTTACTTGAGCTCGATGCTCGAAATCTCGACTTCGCGCGCCTCGGAAACTGCCTCTGCCATGTCATCGGGGAACTCGATGGAGTTGAGGAGCGTCTCGGCTTCTTTCTTGTGCTGGTCGAAGTTCGAGATGAGGACGTAGACGCTTCCCGGCTCAACGTCGGTAAAAAGCATGGTTGAGATGCCGCTGTTGTCCTCGTATGTTCCGACGAGCCACGTCCTGCCGTTATACTCGACGGACCCGCCATCCTTCCACTGGAACGTATCCCCCTTCTTTTCTGCCTGGTCGGCGTGGGATTCCTCGGCTGTCATCGCTTTTTTCCAAACGGGGATAAAGCGATCGGCCGAGGCGTTCTCGTCTTCGGGGAAGGTGAGCTGGACCCTGTCGGCATTCTTGCCGGCGGAGTCGCTTACGCCGACGCCCTCGGGCATCTCGACCTTAAACCAGATAAAGTCGGTCTTCTTGGCGACGGGGGCCTTTTCCTTGCCCTCGCTCTTGGATGCGCTGCTGCCCCCGCCCGATGCGTTCCCGCCGCAGCCGACAAGGGCAAATGCGGCAAAGAGGGCGATGCAAAGGGAAAGGATTGATAGGGTCTTTTTCTTCATGGTGGCGTCCTCCTTGTCTGCCAGGGACATCGTGTGCCGCGGATCGCTGGGGCGGCGGTTGCGCGTGCACATGATGACTTTGTTTGCTGTGCGGTGATTCCTCCATTCGTCGTCCGGTGCCGTGATGAGCGTTGCCCCAACATGGGGCTCCTTACCTATATGTATGCCCCAGTTGCCGCTGCCCGGGAGTCTCGAAACGTGGGCCATGTGTCCCATGTTTGCGTTGGCATGGCCTATCGTTCGTCATAGAAATCCGCGATGGCCAGGTGCGCTGACGCCCATGTGCTTATGGGCTAGACTTAGCACCATTACGTGTTCGATGCGGTTGGTCGGCGGTTGCCGCCTGACCGATGTATATGACTTGAAGGTGCATGCACATGAGCCAAGAGATGATGGACAAGACCTGCCGAGGGTTTGCCGAGGCGCTGGCCGCGCGCGAGCCGGTTCCCGGCGGCGGTAGCGCGAGCGCCTTTGTGGGCGCACTGGGCGCCTCGCTTTGCGGGATGGTCGCGCGCTACGGGGCGACCAATCCCGCGCTTGCCGATCGCGCAGACGATTTGGTGCGTGCGTTTTCCCAGGCGGACGAGTTATCACAAGAGCTCGTTGATCTGGTTGCCGAGGATGTTCGTGCGTATGGCCAGGTGTCGGCGGCGTACGACATTTCCCGCGATGATCCGGCTCGACCTGCGGCGATTCAGGACGCGTTGCACGTGGCCGCCATGCCGCCGTATCGCATCATGGACACCTGTGGGCGCGCGCTGGCGCTGCTCGAGGACATGGCCGATAAGGGCTCGCGCCAGTTGCTGTCCGACGTGGCGTGCGGTGCCGTGTTCTGCCGCGCCGCCATGCAGGGAGCGAGTCTGACGCTCTTTGCCAACACCACGTCTATGAAAGACCGGGCACGCGCCGAGGAACTCGAGGCGGCGTGCGATGAGCTGCTGGATACATGGTTGCCGCGCGCCGATGCGCTAGCGCGCCGCGCCGCCGACGCCGCAAGGAAGAGGGGATAGTCATGGCCGAGCTGCTCAAGGGCGCTCCCGTTGCCCGCGCGTTGACTGAGGAGCTCGCTGCTCGCTGCGCGGCTTTGCGCGAGCGCGGCGTTGTGCCGACGCTGGCCATTGTTCGTGTGGGCGAGCGCGAGGACGATCTATCCTACGAGCGCGGTGCCCTCAAGCGCTGCGAGAAAGTTGGCATTGAGGCTTGCCGCGTTTTGCTTTCTGCCGATGTTTCGCAGGATGAGCTGTTGGCGGTTATTAAGGACATCAATGCCGACCCCGCTGTTCATGGCTGCCTGATGTTTCGTCCGCTGCCCGTCGGGCTTGACGAGGATGCAGTTGCCGCGGCACTCGATCCCGCCAAGGATGTTGACTCCATGACGCCGGCCACGCTGCTTACCACGCTTTCGGGGCGAGGCGAGGGCTTTGCTCCTTGCACGGCCGAGGCCGTGTTGGCGTTGCTGGACCATTACGGCGTTGAGCTGGATGGGGCCAAGGTCGCGGTCGTCGGTCGGTCACTGGTGATTGGCCGTCCCGTTGCCGCCATGCTTACGGCGCGCAATGCCACGGTGACGACGTGTCATACGCATACGCGCGACTTGGCTGCAGAGTGCCGTTCTGTCGACATCGTTGTTGCCGCGGTTGGACGTGCGCGCACGATTGGCGCGGATGCGGTCCGCGAGGGACAGACAATCGTTGATGTTGGCATTAACTGGGATGAGTCCGCCGGAAAACTGGTCGGCGACGTCGATTTTGATGCTGCGGAGCCGGTTGTTGGCGCTATCACGCCCGTGCCGGGCGGCGTGGGGGCTGTGACCACCGCGATTCTCGCCAAGCACGTGATTGAGGCGGCGGAGCGCGCATCGAAATAGGCGTTTTTGACCACAGAGGTTGCCGAGGTCGCGGCTTCACCCTTTTTGCGCCGAAGCGATACACTGTTGCCGTTTGATTTCTTCACTCAAGGAGGATGCGCATGCCGTGCACAACGATTTTGGTTGGTAAGAACGCGAGTTACGACGGCTCGACGCTGGTTGCCCGCAATGAGGACTCGTCCAATGGGGTATTTGAGCCCAAGCGCATGCGCGTAGTACATCCCGATGAGCAGCCGCGTGTCTACACGAGTGTCCTGAGCCACCTGACCGTTGAGCTGCCCGATAATCCCATGCGTTACACAAGTGTCCCCGACGTTGTCCCGGGTCATGGCATTTGGGCCGAGGCCGGCTTCAACGAGCTCAACGTTGGCATGTCTGCAACCGAGACACTCACCACCAACGAGCGCGTCCGCGGCGCCGATCCGCTTGTGGACTACGTGCCCGCCAAGGGCAACGAGGGCGAGGACGGCTATGTTCCGGCGCAGCCCGGCGGTCTGGGCGAGGAGGATATGGTGACCCTGGTGCTGCCGTACGCCAAGTCCGCCCGCGACGGTGTGCGCATCCTGGGCGACCTGCTCGAGCGCTACGGCACCTACGAGAACAACGGCATCGCCTTTAGTGACGTTGACGAGATCTGGTGGCTCGAGACCATCGGCGGCCACCACTGGATCGCCAAGCGCGTGCCCGATGACGCCTATGTGACCATGCCCAACCAGCTGGGTATCGATAGCTTTGACCTGGACGACGCCGAGGGCGCTCAGGTCGACCACATGTGCTCCGCCGACCTGCGCTCCTGGATGGCCGAGTGGCATCTGGACCTGACGTTGGGCGTCGAGAGCGACGGTCCCGCCGCGGTCTTCAACCCGCGCGAGGCCTTTGGCTCGCACAGCGACAGCGACCACGTCTACAACACGCCGCGCGCCTGGTACATGCAGCGCTGCCTCAACCCCAGCGATGTGTGGGACGGTCCCGACGCCGACTACACGCCCGAGAGCGACGACATCCCCTGGAGCCGCGTGCCCGAGCGCAAGGTGACCATCGAGGACATCAAGTACGTGCTTTCGAGCCACTACCAGGGCACGGAGTACGACTGCTACGGCAGCAAGGGTACACCCGCCACGCGCGGCGCCTATCGCCCCATCGGCATCAACCGCAACAGCCAGCTCGCTGTGCTGCAGCTGCGCCCCTATGCGCATCCGGCCTACCGCGCCGTGCAGTGGATGGCCTTTGGCTCCAACTCGTTTAACGCGCTGGTTCCGCTGTACGCCAACGTCGAGACCATGCCCGAGTACTTTGCCGACACGCAGGCTCGCGTGACGTCCGAAAACTTCTACTGGGCCAACCGCCTGATCGGCGCGCTGGCCGACGTCCGCTTCCATGAGTGCGGCCGCGCAGTCGAGGATTATCAGGAGAAGGTCGGCGGCATGGGCCACAAGCAGATTCATGACGTCGACGCTGCCGTAGCCGTTCTGCCCGAGGCCGAGGTGCCTGCCGAGCTTGCACGCGCCAACGAGGAGTTTGCCGAGCTCGTGCGCGTGGAGACCGATGCCCTGTTGGGCAAGGTGCTCTACACCACGAGCTGCGCCATGAAGAACTCTTTCGCGATGAACGACAACGTGAGATAGGGATTTCCCGTCGATCGAATAGCGCTTAAACGCTTTGTCGCTTTCACTCAATCTTGGGTACAAGAACGCCAATGCAGTTGTTTGTGATTGGAGACAACCATGGTTATGAAACTCGATCAGCTTGTTAACGGCGCCATCAACGTGGGCTTCGGCGCCGCCGCCGTTGCCGTCGAGGGCAGCAAGAAGGTTCTCGACGACCTTAACACCAAGGGCGAGCAGGTGCGCAAGGACGCAGGCGCCCCCGGTATCGCCCGCAGTGTGTCCGACATGTTCGAACAGGCCGGCGGTACCATCTCCGATCTGACCGAGCGCTTGGGCATGCAGGGCGAGACCGCGGCCCAGCGCGTGCTCGACGAGCTCATTCTGGCTCGCGTCCGCGTCATGACAGCCCTCGAGCGCACGGCCTTCCTGGCCCATGTGCGCGACATCGTCGATTCGGTCGAGGACAACGTGACCTCGGTGCCCGTCGAGTCCGTTGAGCCCGACGATGCGAAGGATACCGAAGAGGCCGAGTAGCAGCGCAGATGGCAGATTCCACCACCGATTACAACAATCTAGACCCCTTGGGTAACGAGGCGGCGGTTGTCGATGAGGTCGATGCCGCCGTCTCGGGCGCTCGCAAGAAGCCGCGCGCTGTCGATATGGTCCCCGAGGAGCCCGACGCGATGGCGCCGGATGAAGAATACCAGCTCACGCCGGCGGGTCGCCGCGAGCGCATCGGGCAGATTGTTCGCCTGGTCAAAAAGTACCGCGTGTGGGATAACCTCACGCCGGTTCGTTTGCGCCGCCTGCTCGAGGAACTCGGCCCCATGTTCGTCAAGATGGGGCAGATTCTGGCCAACCGGTCCGAGATTCTGCCGCAACGCTTTTGCGACGAGCTGCGTCGTCTGCGGTCCGACGTGGAGCCGGTGCCGTACGAGGTCGTACTCAGTTGTCTGGAAGAAGAATACGGCCTGCGCCTGGGAGAGATGTTCGATGCGATCGACCCCAATCCGCTTGGTAGCGCATCGCTCGCGCAGGTGCACCGCGCTCGTCTGGTGACGGGCGAGGACGTGGCCGTCAAGGTGCAGCGCCCCGGTGCGCAGCAGGTTATGGCACAGGACATCGATATCATCCGCTCGGTGGTGCGTATCGTTTCCAAGTTCGTCAACACCGATCAATTCGTTGACCTGCACGGCGTAGTCGAGGAGCTGTGGACCTCGTTTCGCGAGGAGACCAACTTTTTGGCCGAGGCCAAAAACCTCAACGACTTCTACGAGTTCCATAAGAGCGTTCATGGCGTGACGTGCCCTAAATCCTATCTGGACCTGTGCACCGAGCACGTGGTGGTTATGGACTACGTCGACGGCATTTCGATCGCCGATCCTGAACGCTTGGTGGCCGAGGGCTATGACTTGGAAAAGATCGGTGCCGCAATCGTCGAGGATTACTCGACGCAGGTGCTCGATGACGGCTTTTTCCATGCCGACCCGCATGCGGGAAACATTATTCTCAAGGACGGCATCGTTTACTTTATCGACTTGGGCATGGTCGGACGCATGTCGAGTCACGATCGCGGTATCGTCAAGGACATGATTTTCGCCGTGGCCGAGGGTGACGTGCCCAAGCTCAAGGATTCGCTCATGCGCTTTGCCGTGACGCGCGGCGACTCGGCTGAGCTCGATCATTCGGCCTTTTTGTCCGATTTGGACTTTATCGTCGCAGACTTTGCGGGCCTTGACCTGAAGGATCTGGATATCGGCGAGTTTTTGACCTCGCTGTTAAACCTGGCGCGCAAAAACGACGTTGAGCTGCCGAGCGTGGTAACGATGTTCGCCCGCGGCATGGTGACGCTCGAGGGCCTGCTGACTGAGTATATGCCCAACGTCAACATGATCCAGATCATCCAGACGCACATCAAAAACGAGAAGAGCACCTATGCGCGCGTGCGCGACATGGGACGCGATCTTGCCGCGAGCAGCTATCGCGCGGCGAAGGGCTCGCTCGAGGCGGCCGAGTATCTGGGCCTGGCTTCGCGCATGCTCACGCGCGGCCAGCTTAAGGTGAACACGCAGATCATGAGCAGCGATAAGGCGCTGCGACAGCTGGGTGGAATTATCGACCGCATGTCGATGGCAATTGTGATCGCCGGTCTGTTTATCGGTTCGTCGGTGGTGTACTACGCGCGCATCGAGCCGGTTGTGTTTGGCATTCCGGTCATTGGCTTTTTGGGCTACGTGAGCGCGTTGGTGCTGGCGCTTATGCTGGGCCGCAATATCTGGCTCAACAGTCACGGCGGCAAGCACTAGGGGCTGCGGTCACCGTATTTTCCTATCGCAAATAATAGCTTTTACCTTGGGCTTCGCCTGCGTGCGAGGCCCTTTTGCGTGATACCATACTGACGGTAATAATCGATGGCATAGATGGTGGTGCGGAGACGCACGAATGCGCGGTTTTCCTGCGCGTTTGGGAGAATCGGGGTGCAAGTCCCCGGCTGTACCAGTAACCGTAATTCCTCTTGGCTCGGGATGTTCGCGTCGCAGATCGGACGACGTGCCCGAGTCGTTAAGGTTAAGTCGGATCGCCTCCCATCTTGCATGCGGCTGCGGCGTATGCCGCCGGCGTGCATAGGGCTCTGGAGGGAAGGGGGACCCCGATGGGGGAACTCGAGCGCAACATGCGCGATGACGTGGGGCAGCCTCAAGGCAACGCTCCAAGTACAGACAATGGGGGACAAATGGATATGTTTGAGGACGAGCGTGAGTGCGCCTCGTTGCATCGCCGTGGCGCGATTGCACGCGGTGTAGCTAAGCGCGGTCTGGTGGCATTCCTGGCCTTCGCGATGGCCTTTGGCACCACGCCGGCTCGGCTGTGGGCCGAGGGCGCCGAGGGCATTGCCGAGGCTGTGGCTCAGGCTGCGACGCCGAGTGAGGACGCAGCGCCTGCGGATGGTGCTGCCGACCAGGGCAACGTTGAGGTTTCAGATTCTGGGAGCGCGCCTGCAGCTAGTACCGCCACAACAGGGGCGGCAGCTGGCGACGAAGGCTCGGCGACGGGGGAGAACCCTGCCGCGAGCGAGCAGTCTTCGACGGCATCCGCTGGCCAAGCAGGATCTGCCGCCGTGGCTGCCGTCCAGGCAGAGAACCCGACGGAAACTGGCGATGTCGCCAAGAAGCAAGTCGAGGTCTCGTTCTCGATTATCGGCACCGATGCCGACGGCAAGGCTCAGACCTGGGTGGCACCTACGCAGCTCAAGCTCGACGAGGGCGCGACGGCTGCGGATGCCTTTATTAAGCTGCAGGAGAAGACGGGCTTCAAGGCGGACTACGATCCGAACACGGCATACGGGTTCTACCTCAAAAGCATCACATCCCCGAGCGATGGCCGCACGCTTGTCTACGATCCGACGACTTATGCCTTCTGGCAGCTGTTCGTCGATGGCGCGTCTTCCTCGGTTGGCGCGAGCAGCATCAAGCTCACCCAGGGGCAGAAGATTGAGTTTGCCTATACGGCTGGTAGCGCGTCCCCTGTCGTTAAGGACCAGGTTGCCGCAAATGTGACCGTCATTGGTCGCGATGCCCAGGGCAAGACTCAGACTTGGGTCGATAACGCGCAGTATGTGGTGACGTCCGGCTCGAGCGCACTTGACCTTACGAAGGTCGCGCTCGAGGCGAATGACATCGACGCCGTTGCTGCGGGCTCCTTCATTCTGAGCCTTAAGTACAACGGCGTTGAGCTGGGTACGCCGCTCGATTATTCGACCTATTGGCAGCTGTTCATCAACGGCAAGTCGAGCGACTACACGGCAGACAATGTCACCATTCATGCTGGCGATACCGTTACGTGGTTCTACGGTGGCTGGGGCGACCAGTTGCCCTCTGATTCCGTCCGTGCCTCCGTTCAGGTCCTCGGTAAGGACAAGGACGGCAAGCAGCAGGTTTGGGCCTCGACGGGCCAGACGAGTCTCAAGGCTGGTTCCACTGCTAAGGATTTGCTGGAGCAGACTGGTCTTACCCTCGATGCTAAAGAAGAGTCTTGGGGTTGGTACCTCAGCGGCATTACCTCGCCGCTTGACGGTAAGACCTATGAGTATGATCCTGCGACCAAAAGTTATTGGCAGTTCTATGTAAATGGCAAGTTCGCCCAAGTCGGGGCCGGCAACTACGAACTCCAAGAGGGTGACGCCGTCACCTTTATGTATGGTGCTGACGCCGATGCCCTCCCCGGTCAGGTTCTTGGGTCCGTCGATGTTATCGGTCCCGATGTCAACGGCAACAATACTCGCTGGGGCTCGGCAAGCAATGTTTCCCTGCCCGAAGGCTCTACGGCCCAGGACCTTATTGAGACGGTTCTGAAGGCGAAGGGCGTTACGTACAACGGCTCCCAGAGTGGTGAGTACTGGTTCCTGAATTCCATTACTTCGCCGTTCGATCACAAGCCGTATGGCTGGGATGGTGCGACCAAGAAATATTGGCGTCTGTTTATCAACGGAGAGCCCTCATCTCTCTGCGCCAACCAGGTCACGCTCAAGAGCGGCGACAAGGCTACGTTTGCCTACACCACCGATAAATCGCCCATGCCCAATCCCGACAAGATTGTCGTGGACCCGAGTGCAACGACTCCTGATTGGGATGCCGAGTGGGCCGGCTACGGCAACGGTGGCAACGGTTCGACCGTAACGGATGCCAAGACACCTGCGCAGGCCGCCGGTCTTAAGTGGGCCTTCGATTGGAAGGCCGAGTCTGGTCAGCAGTATGCCAACTGCAGCGAACCTGTCATCGCTAACGGCTTTGTGTACATCGCGACCGAGAACGAGCTCATTAAGATCGATTCGTCCACGGGCAAAAAGGTTGCCTCTGCGCCGCTTGCCTCCAAGGTGAGCTATACCTCTCGTCCGATCTATACCAACGGCCTTATCATCGTTCCGCTCAACGGCGGTGCGGTCCAGGCGATTACTGCAGACAAGCTGATCTGCAAGTGGCTGACGCCTGGTTTGACGGACTTGACGCAGAGCTCCTGCACCGTCGTTTCGGACGGCGAGTATGTCTATGTTGGTACGGTCGATATTTCGTATGACGAGAACTACAACGCGACCTACGGCAACGGCTCCCTGAAGCGTATCAAGATTGCCACGGGCGAAGTCTCTTGGCAGAACATTGACCCTTCCGAGGGCTATTATTGGACTGGCGCTGCGCTGACGGATAAGTACACCATTGTTCCTACGAGCGCGGGCACGCTTAAGTGCATTGATAAGACGACGGGCGATGTCGTTTCGACCATGAAGCTCGGCGCTGTCGCAAATGCCGATTGCATTGCCGATCCGTCCAATGGTTCGACCTTCTATCAGATGACGCACGACGGAAAGCTCCATGTGATTTCGCTTTCGGCGAAGGGTGTGCTGAGTGAACAGAAGACGGTTGATCTGGGCCTTACGAATAATCTGAGCGCCCCAGCGGTGTCTGGTGACAATCTGATTGTCGGCGGACAGACGGCTACGGGCTCTGCTCTGGTTCTCTATAACCTGAAGACGGGTAAGACCACGATGGTCGCTGCTGCCGACGGCAAGGCGCTGCCGGCTGGCCTCAACGGTATTGCTGCTACTCCGCTGGTGAGTGTTCAGGGCGGCAAGACCTATGTGTACTTCACCGTGAACAGCGCGGATAGCAAGGATTACGTCAACTACTCTGCTGGCGGTGGCGTGTATCGCTATACGCTTGGCGACGCAGAGGCGACGCAGATTTATGATGCGGCTGGCCATTACCAGTACTGTGACTCTCCGGTCATTGCCGATGCTTCTGGCAACCTCTACTACATCAATGATTCGGGTACTCTGTTCAAGCTGGGGGCTGTCGAGTCTTGGACGGTTGCCTTTAATTCCAACGGCGGGTCTGCTTGCGACACTAAGTTCGTTGCTACGGCCGACGGCAAGCTGGTCAAGCCGGCCGATCCGACGCGCGATGGCTACACTTTCGGCGGTTGGTTCACCGATGAGGCTTGCACGCAGGCGTATGACTTCAGTACGCCGGTGACGGCCGATCTGACGCTGTATGCCAAGTGGACCAAGAATGCTGTTAACCCTGGCGGTAATGGCGGTTCTGGCACTAATGGTGGTAACGGTGGCGCTGGCAACGGTTCTGGTGCTGGTGCCGGCACTGGCACGGGTTCCGGCTCTGGCACGAAGGGCCAGCAGGCTGGCGGCGTTGTCGCCCCGGGTCATAAGCCGGCGACCAAGACGACGGTGTCGACCAAGACCGAGACCAAGGACAACAAGTCCGACAAGAAGGACTCCGATAAGTCCGATAAGAAGGACGAGAAGAAGTCTGACAAGAAGTCTGACAAGAAGGACAGCAAGTCCGACAAGAAGTCCGATTCCAAGTCCGATACGGGTGCTGCTTCCACGACCACTGCTAAGAAGTCCTCTAGTGCCTCCGAGCAGGAGGCTGGCACCAACCCGCTCGCCATTG
>CAUCNB010000054.1:0-12476 GCA_958444075.1 uncultured Collinsella sp.
CTCCTTCCGCTCCAACCCGCTGGGCCTGGCTGAGTTTACGCTGAGCCGCCGCGATCCGGCCTACGTCGGTCGTTCCAAGGAGGTCGACGCCGTGGAGAAGCGCCGCGTGGCCGGCGAGGCCGCAGGCGACCTGGCGGCACTCGATGCCGAGCTTGCCGGCGTGTTTGAGGCGCTGGCCGGCGCGGGTGTCGCGGCCGATGCCAAGGCGACCGAGTACGGCTCCATGCTCTATGCCAAGAAGCCCGGTGACGGTTCTGCCCGCGAGCAGGCCGCGAGCTGCCAGCGCGTGATCGGCGGTCTTGCCAACATCGTTCACGAGTACGCCACCAAGCGTTATCGCTCCAACGTGATGAACTGGGGCATGGTGCCCTTCCAGATGGAGGCCGAGCCCAACTTTGAGGTGGGCGACTACGTCTTTGTGCCGGGTATCCGCGCCGCGCTCGATGGCGATCTAAAGAACATTGCCGCCTACGTGGTGCGTGCCGACGGTGCGGTTGAGCAGATTGAGCTCTACATTGCCGATATGACGGCCGAGGAGCGTGCCATCGTCAAGGCCGGCTGCCTGATCAACTACAACAAGTTCAAGGCCGCTGCCGAGTAACGCACTTAATTGTCCGCCCGGGGCTTACCCTTTCCCGCCCGCTCACGCGCTTCGCGAGGGTCGCGTTCGGGAAAGGGTAAGCCCCGGGCTACATTTCCTCGTTATCGTTGGGTCTTGAGGGACGCTAAAAAAGACTGAGCTTGAAGCCGCCTCTTTTTATTGGGGCGGCTTCTTTTTGTCGAAAACCACCACAAAGGGGACAGGCACCTTTGTGGTGGTGGGGACTAGCTCGATGTTGTTGTGATCGTTGAGCGGCATGTTAATGGGCGTCCCTACAGGATTTCATCCAAGCCGGGAGTCTTGGTTGTTTTGGGGATGCCGAGTTTGGATGACGCGAAATCGTCAACATTGTCCTTAATTCCGTCTTTGGTGTAGACAGTGACCATATAGGTGCTGTGTCCGAATTCGCCCTTGTCGCGTGTTGCCCAGGCATCCCAGTAGGCGGCCCCGTTTCGCCCTTTGATTATTCCGACACGGCGGAGTTCTGTTCGCTTTAATTTCTGGTTGCTATAGATGGTTCGACCGGCCTCCTCGGTGAGCCCGCACTGTCCAAGCATCATGTCGAAGACTTGGTTCATGTGGCGCTCATCGGTGTTTGGTGCGTAGTCGTAGGCGAGGGTGATGGAGTCGAGTGGCTGGTCGTCGATCAAATAATTCATCGTCTGAGGTTCAAGGCTGAAATGGGGGAAGCATCCATCAATCGTTCCGAGCAGCGGTAACTTTGACCGCCAAATTCCGGTGGGAATTCCATCTTCGTAGAACACGCCGCGACAGATAAAGGAGAGCGAGGTGGCACGCGAGCCGGCGTCGACCATTCCGCATAAATCGAAGGGCGAGGCGATGCCAAGGGAAAAGGGCGTGGCGACGATAAGGAAGAGCATCACGATGGGTATGGCGAGAATGGCGATGACGTTGCGACCGGTGGAATGAGACGGCTTCATATGCGCTCCTCGAGACAAAGATCTGTTGAGGATAGGCAGAAATGGATATGTTCAGAGAACAATTCAAGTTTAATCTCATGGCGCGAGATGGTCGACCGTTAGCGTCGAAAACCACCACAAAGGTGCCTGTCCCCTTTGTGGTGGTGAGGAGCGCGCGGCTTCTTTTGGTAATAGTGCTGGCTGGCGATATCATTAGTGCAGGTAGCGAAGGTTTGCGTTGCGAGGTGCTTTGCTGTGAGAAGTCCTGCCCGTATTGGATTGATTGTTTTGGCGCTTGCGATTACCGTGGTTGACGCGGGCGTTGTCGGCATGGCATTTCTACCTGCTGCGGTGACGGAGCCGGTGGTCAAGCCTGTGACTCAATCTGTCGAACTTCTGACCGGCGACGACAAGCCCGAGACCATTGCCGTTGATTTTGATGAGCAGCCGGCTGTGCTGGGTATTAGCAATTATCCGCGTATTCAGCTTGGGGCCATGCGCTATACCACGGATACAAGCCTGATCGATAGGGCGTCCGAGCTACTCAAGGGCAAAACATTTAAGCGTTGGTACGGATATGCGTCCTATCGGGCAAAAGCGAACGACATGGTTGGCGGATGCCGCTCTTCCATCGAGCTGGACACTGCAAACGGCGCAAAGTTATGTGATGTCTCGTACGATCCGGGCTACGAGGGCAATAAGGGTCCGGGCATCTACATCATGGACGGTGATGTCGCCTATGTCATGGAGGGCGACCAGACCGAGCTCAACGATTTTATGGGTCAGTGTATCCAAGATGCCTATAAACAGACCTGCTTGCCTGACCCGCAGACTGCACGCGATAGTGGGTCTGCCCGTACATGGCTGTTCGAGGATGAGATGCCCTGGACCGTCGAATCGGGAAGTACGGGTTCGGCGAAGGAGTAGAGACCGCGACCACCACAAAGGTGCCTGTCCTCTTTGTGGTGGTTTTCGGTCTGTCTCGATCTGTAACATCTTGGCCGCTAAAAGTGGGCCTGGTGTTACAGATTTAGATTTTTGATCCGGGTGTTTTCTGTTCGTCTCGATTTGTAACAGATAGAGCTCTATTTGCTGACTAGATGTTACAGATTGAGACAAACGGGCGCCGTCGATCGCTTCATCTAAATCTGTAACACTTGGGACCGAAAAGGGCCGCTAGCTGTTACAAATCGAGACAATGGAGCGTTGGAGTCGAAAACCATCACAAAGGTGCCCGGTGACACCCTATTTCGATGGGGTCCAGGTTATTTCATCGTCAAATAGCCAAGTGCGTGCCGAGCCACTGTCGCGCGCTGTCTGCGGATCTGGCTCGCAGGTTTGTTCGTAGGCATCTTCGGTACACTGATCCATAAAACTGACGACTGCCGTCTGGTCGCCCTCCATGACGTAGATTACGTCGCCATCCGAGATATAGACCCCCGGCCCTTCATTGTCCACATAGCCGGGGTCGTATGAGACGTTGCACAGTCTGCTCCCGTTTGCCGCATCGAGTTCAAGGGTCGAATAATACCCGCCATTCATTTGGCTGTTCTTGGCTCGATATATTACGGCGCCGTACCACCGCTTAAACGTCTTGCCTTTGAGCAGCTTGGCTGCCTTACCGATAAGCTGCTCATCTTTGGTATAGCGCTTGGCCCCAAGTTCGATACGGGGATAGTTGCTGACCCCAAGCGCTGCGGGCGTACCGTCAAAATCGACGGTGATCGAATCGGGTTTGACGATATCGGTGAGGATTTCGATGGGATAGCTTACGGTCTCAATCACCGCCTGCGTTGCAGAGGCGGGGAGAAATGCGAGATAGATAATGCCCACGCCGACTGCGGTAATCGCAAACGCTAAGACGAGTAGGCCGATATAGGTGGAGCGTTTCACGGTGGGGCACCTCGCTTACAATATGCAATCATTAAGATAAATGATACCATCTTATGACAATATTCAAAAGCAAGCGACCGCCCGGAATGAGGGGGCTGAAAGGCCCTATCGGGCTTCGATTTGGGGTCGCCAAACGTAGGCTGGGCTTGATGCCGCCTCTTATAATTGGGGCTGATTCTTCTCTGGACCACCACAAAGGGGACAGGCACCTTTGTGGTGGTTTCATTGGTCTCAATCTGTAACAGCTGGGCTGCAAAAAGCGGGTTTGGTGTTACAGGTTGAGATTTTCGGACGGGGCTCCGCGGTTAATCTCGATCTGTAACATCTGGACCCCAATTTGCCGAGTAGTTGTTACAGATTGAGACAAACGGTTGCCGTCGATCGCTTCATCTAAATCTGTAACACCTGGGACCGAAAAGGGCCGCTGGATGTTACAGGTTGAGACAGCGGGGTGTGTTGGAGCGAAAACCACCACAAAGGCCCCTTGCGGTGGTTTTTGAGGGGCCAAATGTTTTCCTGTTAGAGTCCAACGCGGACTGTTGGCACCTTTAGTTGTTAGCGGCGGGAAACGGCCGCATGATTAAATAGTTGAACTATTCTCACTACTTTCACTATTTGCACTATTGATACTATAATCACGATAACGACGACAGTAGGAAGGTGGGGACATTGAAGCGCACGATAATCAACCCGTTTAAGCCGACCGCTGGCGCTGAACCTCCGGTCCTTATCGGACGCGAGCGGGTTATTGATGATTTTAGGGACGGCATCGAAGAAGGCGTGGGCGCCCCCGGAAGGCTCATGCGCATTACCGGCCCGCGCGGGTCGGGCAAGACGGCGCTGTTGACAGAGCTCGGCGATATTGCGAAGTCGTATGGTTGGCGCGTGGTTGACGTGACTGCGGCGGGCAGTATCGTCGACGCCATCCAACATGAGCTCGCACGCACCTCGGACAATACCGAGCTTCATTTAGAAGCAAGTCTTGGTGTGGTGAAAGCGGGCGTATCTAAGTCCTCGACCGGGCCTGAGACGTTGCGGGGCGTCTTGACGCGCGTGGCGTCGCAGGAAACGCAACATGGTGCCGGTCTGCTGGTGACGGTCGATGAAATACAGGATGCGGATGCTGATGACGTGCGGCTCGTTGCAGCGGCCGTGCAGCACCTTATCCGCGAACGCAAGAATATCGCGTTTGTATTTGCTGGCTTGACCATGGGCGTAATGGACCTCATCAACGGCCGTGCCCTTACATTTCTACAACGAGCTAAGGCTGAGGAGCTCGCCTCGATTCCGCTGTCGGATGTTTCGAATTCGATGGCTTCAACCGTGGAAGGTGCCGGTTTGCACTTGGATGGCAAGGCGCTTGAAATGACGGCTTGTGCTACGAGGGGATATGCGTATCTCGTGCAACTCGTGGGCTATCGCGTATTCGCGAATGCGCGCAGGCATGCCGACCGCGATGCGTCGATTTCACTTGAGGATGCCCAGAAGGGCATTGAAGATGCGTATGGGGAGTTTGAGGGCTCCGTGCTCGACGTTGCCCTCGCCGATTTGCCGCTTCGCGCGATTGAGTACCTCATTGCCATGGCCAAGCATGAGGGGAATGTGCCGACCAAAGAGATCGCAGCGGGGCTCTCCTTGCCCCCTGCGAGCCTGACAGCGACACGACGGCAACTTATCAAGGCACAGGTTATCGATGCGCCCTCACGCGGCATGGTGAGGTTCTCGATTCCATTGCTGCGCGAATATCTGCTTAAGAGCTCGAATGAAATCCTATCAAGATATTGATATTTGTCGGATAGCTTGAAGGGGCCAAAAGCCAACGTCAGAGACTAAAAACGGCCTTCAACGCCGGCGATTGGTCCCTGCCAACCCAAAGAAGCCGCCGCAGGGATGGTTCCTGCGGCGGCTTCTTGCATCGTAGGGCGGAAATGATTGCCGAAAACCACCACAAAGGGGACAGGCACCTTTGTGGTGGTGGGGAGCGAGCTCGATGTCGCCGTTCGGGTTGAGCAACATTTCGATGAAAACCTCTACAGGATTTCGTCCGGGCTGGCGGATTTGGTCGTTTTGGGGATGCCGAGTTTGGGCGATGCGAAATCGTCAACATTGTCCTTGATCCCATCTTTAGTGAAGACGGTGACCGTATAGGTGCTGTGCCCAAATTCGCTTTTGTCGCGTATCGCCCAGGCCTGCCAGTAGGCAGCTCTGCCTCGCTCTCTGATTTTTCCAATGCGGCGGAGTTCTGTTCGCTTTAATTTCTGGTCGCTGTCGACGGTTCGGCCGACCTCATCGGTGAGCCCGCACTGTTCAAGCAGTTTGTCGAGGACTTGGTTCATGTGACGCTCATCGGTGTTTGGAGCATAGTCGTAAGCGAGGGTGATGGAGGCAAGGGGTTGGTCATCGATCAGATAGTTCATCGCTTGAGGTTCAAGGTTGAAGTAGGGAGAACGTCCGTCGACCTGACCGAGCAGCGGTAGCTTTGACCGCCAAAGCCCGGTGGGAATTGCATCTTCGTAGAGCACACCGCGGCAGATAAAGGAGAGCGAGGTGGCACGCGAGCCGGCGTCGACCATCCCGCACAAATCGAAGGGCGAGGCGATACCCAGGGAAAAGGGTGTGACGACGATAAGAAAGAGCATCACGATGGGTATGGCGAGAATGGCAATGACGTTGCGAGCAGTAGAATAAGACGACTTCATATCTGCTCCTTGAGACGAAGAGCTATCAAGAACGAGAGAAATGAATATGCTTTAATCACAGTTCATTTTAACCTCAATACGAGCAGGAATAACGGATATTAGGAGCGAGCTCGATGTTGATGTGGACCAACACAAAGGTGCCTGTCCCCTTTGTGGTGGTTCCGTTTGTCTCGATCTGTAACAGCTGGGCTGTTAAAAGCGGGCCTGGTGTTACAGATTGAGATTTTTGGGCGGGGCTCCGCGCTCCATCTCAATCTGTAACACCTGGGACCGAAAAGGGCTGCTAGATGTTACAGATCGAGACGGTAGCGCGCCTGGGCAGCGGCGGGCTGACATCTCAGTACCCTATCCGTAATTCACTCAGAAAATCTTATATATAGAGACTTAGATTTGTGTATAAGATCGCGTAAAGCTGGCAACAATACTTCTCGAACAACGTGAAGCCGCCCCGTAGGGCGGCCGCCCCAAGAGAGGTGATTCCATGAGAATCGATAAGCTAGCAATGACGTCGCGCGAGGCGCTGCAGACCGCCATGAGCACGGCTGCCGACGCGCAGGCCGGCGCGGTGGAGCCGATTCACCTGCTGTCCGCCCTGCTTGGTGCCGGCGAGCGCAATATCTCCGTGATCATCGAGCGCATCGGTGCCGACCCGGCCCAGCTTGCGCGTTCCACGCAGGACGCCATCGACCACGCGCCCAAGGTTTCGGGCGAGGGTCAGCAGATGGGCCTGTCCAACGAGCTCGTCCGCGTCATCGAAAAGGCCGAGAAGAAGGCCACCAAGATGGGCGACAGCTTTGTGGTGACCGAGCATCTGCTGATGGCACTTGCCGAGGACAAGGGCGAGGCCGGCCGCGTGCTGCGCGATGCCGGCGTCACCAAGGAGCGCATCGAGCAGGTCTACGAGGAGCTGCGCGGCGATGACCGCGTGACGTCTGCCGAGGACAAGACGCAGTTTGAGGCGCTGGAGCAGTATGGTCGCAACATCTGCGACCTCGCCCGCGCCGGCAAGCTCGACCCGGTCATCGGCCGTACCGACGAGATCCGCCGTACCATCCAGGTACTGTCGCG
The DNA here is from genome assembly GCA_958444075.1 of uncultured Collinsella sp. GTDB lineage: Bacteria > Actinomycetota > Coriobacteriia > Coriobacteriales > Coriobacteriaceae > Collinsella. Next base: position 7,182 of record CAUCNB010000054.1, read on the forward strand.
CCGCACCAAGAACAACCCCGTGCTCATCGGCGAGCCGGGCGTCGGCAAGACGGCCATCGTCGAGGGCATCGCCCAGCGTATCGTGGCCGGCGACGTGCCGAGCACGCTGCGCGACCGCGACCTTATCGAGCTCGACATGAGCGCGCTGGTCGCCGGCGCCAAGTACCGCGGCGAGTTCGAGGACCGCTTAAAGGCCGTGCTCAAGGAGGTACAGAAGTCCGAAGGCAAGGTCATCCTGTTCATCGATGAGCTCCACACCATCGTGGGCGCGGGTGCCACCGAGGGCTCCATGGACGCCGGCAACATCCTCAAGCCTGCGCTCGCCCGTGGCGACCTGCATGCAATCGGCGCGACCACGCTCGACGAGTACCGTAAGTACATCGAGAAGGACGCGGCGCTCGCCCGTCGTTTCCAGACGGTGATGGTGAGCGAGCCCACCGTCGAGGACACCATCTCCATCCTGCGTGGCCTCAAGGAGAAGTACGAGATCTTCCACGGCGTGCATATCACCGATAGCGCGCTCGTGGCAGCTGCCGACCTCTCCGATCGCTACATCGCCGACCGCTTCCTGCCCGACAAGGCCATCGACCTGGTCGATGAGGCGGCAAGCCGCCTGCGCATGGAGCTCGACAGCATGCCGGTCGAGATCGACGCCACCACGCGTCAGCTCACCCAGCTGCAGATCGAGGAACAGGCGCTCATGAAGGAGACCGACGACGCCTCCAAGGAGCGTCTGGAGGCCCTGCGCCAAGAGATCGCCGAGGTCCAGGAAAAGCTCAACGTGCAAAAGGCCGGCTGGCTCAACCAGAAGAACGCCATCGACCACGTGCAGGAGCTTAAGGGACAGCTCGACGAGGCCAAGAGCGAAGAGGAGCGCGCGACGCGCAACGGCGACCTGGGCCGTGCGTCCGAGCTGCGCTACTCCGTGATTCCGGGCCTGCAGCAGCAGATTCAGGATTCCGAGGCCGCGCTCGAGGCACAAAAGCAACAGGACGGCGAGGGCCTCAACGAGCAGGTGACCTCCGACGAGATCGCCGAGGTCGTGAGCGCCTGGACCGGCGTGCCCGTGTCCAAGATGATGCAGGGCGAGCTCGACAAGCTCAAGGGCTTGGAGGGCGAGCTGCATAAGCGCGTCATCGGCCAGGATGAGGCCGTCTCCGCCGTCGCCGCAGCCGTGCGCCGCAGTCGTGCGGGCCTCTCCGATCCGGACAAGCCCATCGGCAGCTTCTTCTTCCTGGGCCCCACCGGCGTGGGCAAGACCGAGCTCGCCAAGGCGCTGGCCGAGTGCCTGTTCGATGACGAGCGCGCGCTCGTGCGTATCGACATGTCCGAGTACATGGAGAAGTTCAGCGTCCAGCGTCTGATCGGTGCGCCCCCGGGATATGTGGGCTACGACGAGGGCGGCCAGCTCACCGAGGCCGTGCGCCGTCGTCCGTACTCCGTGATCTTGCTCGACGAGATGGAGAAGGCTCACCCGGATGTCTTCAACGTGCTGCTGCAGGTGCTCGACGACGGTCGTTTGACCGATGGCCAAGGTCGCCAGGTGTCCTTCAAGAACACGATCATTATCATGACGTCCAACGTGGGCTCCAAGGCTATCGCCGAGCTTTCCGGCAAGGACGAGGAGGAGATGCGCCATCAGGTCGACGCCGCCATGGCTCAGACCTTCCGCCCCGAGTTCCTCAACCGTATTGACGATATCGTGGTGTTCCATCCGCTCGTCATGGCGCAGATCGAGAAGATCGTCGATATTCAGCTTGCCGACGTCCGCGCACGTCTGGCCAAGGAGCGCATGACGCTTGCCATCACCCCGGCGGCCAAGCAGATGCTCGCCGTGGGCGGCCTGGACCCGGTCTTTGGCGCCCGTCCGCTCAAGCGCCTGGTCCAGCGCGAGGTCGTGGATGCCATCGCGGCCGCTATCATCGATGGCACGGTGCGCGAGGGCGATCAGGTGACGGTCGATGTCGACAAGGACGGTGGCTTTACCGTCGTGTGCGACAACACGCCGGCGGCCACCTACGAGGTCCCCGACGCCGAGTAGATCTTTAGGACATGCCTTAAAATCTGCCTTTAGAGCCAAACGCCAAGGGCGGCGGATCCGATTGGGTCCGCCGCCCTTTTTCGTGCGACAATCGATGGTGTTGAACGTGAGTACATGGCAAGGAGCTATGCAGACGATGGACAAGAACAAGACGAACACGCCGGCGACCGATGCCGCACCCGCCGCACCCAAGCCTGCGCCTAAGCCGGCACCCAAGCCGCGCGACCCCTATATCCGTGCCGAGAACGAGGACGACGACGGCTACGATCCCTACAGCGATCGTCGCCCCGAGCGCGAGCCGCTGTTCGAAGCCGACCCGTGGCGCTGAGTGCCACCCAATAGGCCACCAATAAGTTGCGGTGAAATAGGGACTGTTTTGCGGTTTGACCAGCAAAAACAGTCCCTATTTCACCGCAACTGCGTTAGAGATGTGGGTGTTGGGCGGCTGTCTTCGGGCCGGCTAGTCCTGGGCTTTGATGCTCGGCAGGAGAATCTGAGCGAGGTAGTCGGTCTCGAGTTTGGTCGCGGCGTCCGCCTTGCCGTCTTTGCCAACCAGGTCGTTCTTGATCTGGCTATAGGTATAGCGGTTGCCGGTCGTAAGCTCGACAAGCTCAATGGCCGTGTCCATGGGGTAGGTCGACACGGGGTCTTGCGTGCGCCCGTTGATGGTCTGGGGCACCACATACGGATAGACGGGGCCGCTGGCGTAGACCGTGTAGCCGTTACCAAGGTTTGCCGTACCCAAAACCGTATCGCCCTCATCGGGGGTAAAGCTCTCGCCGTCGCGCACCGCAACAAGCGTCACGATCGGCGTATTGCTGTCGCCGTCCAGATAAATGCACAGCGTGCTGCCGTTTTGCCAGGTTGCGACCTTGCCATACCACTCAACCGGAATATCGAGTTGATACAGGTCCGTCGCCTTATGCCGAGCGTCGGCATCGCGGGCGGACTGTGCCTCGCTCGCGCTTACGGCGTTGGCGGCGGCATCGCGGCGTGTAATTGCCGCCTGCTGGAGTATCTTTGCCGCGGCGGCAGAGCTACAACCGCCCTCCTCGGCGTACTTGGCCGCGGCATCGATCTGGTCGTCAGTCACCGTGTCGGCCGAAGGTACCTTGAGCTTAAAGGTGGCCTGGGCACTCAAATCCTGCCCATCGCTCTTAATGGTGACCTGCGCCTTGGTGGTCGGGACGGTGTAGATGGTGCCGTCGGCCGCGATGGGGGAGGCGGCGATGGAGAACGTGTAATCGCCGGGCAGCAGCTTAATGCCACGACCGTGCTCATCAACGTAGAGTGTTTCGCTCACGGAAGAACCGTCGGAATCCTGCCCGCTCACCTGTACGGGAATCTTGGAGCCAGTTGAGCAGTCGAGGCCCGCGGCATGTATGCCAATTTGCACCGACATCATGGTATGGGCGTTTGCGGCAACCACGGCGGCCTGCTCTTGCTGGTATCCGTTCCAAGCCGCATAGCCTGCGCCGCCGGCGACGAGCGCGACGGCCACAACGCCGGCAACCATCAGGTTGCGTCGCTTGGGCGACATCTTCCGGTGACGGGCCTCGGCCTCATGTGCCGAGGGAACGGACGGCAGGGGAATATCGCCCATGGCGATGGTCTCGTCCACGGCCGGCGCAGAGCCTAAGCCAGGGAGCTCGCGGGTCAGCGAATCTTCGGCCGGCAAGTTGTCGAGCAAGATGGTTTCCTCGCTCGTGTCGGATTCGGTCTGGTCGTCGGCCTCACATTCGGATTCCTCGTGCCCCGCCTCGTCTTCGGTGGGCACGACGCCATCGTCTTTTGCATCCTGATCATCGGGCTGCGACTCGATTTCCGGCTCATCCTGCACATCAACGATCGAATTGTCAAATGTAATCTCGGCCAGCGCGATCTGGTCCAGGCTCTCCAGGGCCTCGGCACACGCTTCTGCATCTTGGACCGCATCCTCTTGGCCCATCGTTTCATCTTTCATATATCCCCCAAGCTCAATATCGGGACAACAATGTACCCAAAATTGGGGTCACATAGGGCTGTCAGTCGGTTGGAAATCTGATTTTATCTGTGAGAGAGGTTTTGCATATGTGCGTGAATGCGCGCAACAACAAAAAGCCCCGGAAAGCGGGCGAATCGCTTTCCGGGGCTGCGCATGACGCGCGATTGCGGCGTCGGCTAAGTTTGCCTACATCCAAATGTGGGCGGAATAAACACGTTACTCGGCGTGCGCGTAATCAACCTTGGCGCGGCGAGCGGTGGCCTTCTCCCAATCGCTGGTGCCCTCAAAGACATCCTGCTTGTAGGGATTGCGGCCGAGCTTCTTGGCGCGGTAGGCGATGTAGATGATTGCGGCGACGTTGGCGATCAGCGCAGCGATCGAGACCGCGGTAGCGGCGCCGGGGTCGAGCGTGGAGTGGGTCACAAAGATGGACTCCTCCTGGAAGTAGGGGAACACCTGGGCAAACATGCACCAAATGGCCAGCGTAAAGGCGCGGTTCTGAATCCAGCCGCCCTTGTTCCAGATAAAGGCGGCGACGGTGGGCGCCAGCAGGAGCGCAAAGCCGCAGAACCAGGAGTGGGTGGGCAGGCAGTTGTAGGTGTAGCAGAAGTTCCAGATATCGTAGGCGATGATGTAGACCCAGGTCATGTCGGGCCACAGCATATCGGTCTGATCCTCGGAGGCGTAGACGCTCCACCAACCGGTCATGCAGAAGATGTTGATGATACCGGCGATGCCGTTGAACACGTTGTTCCAGCCGGCCAGTTGCGTGGCGCCCTCGGAGGTGACCCAGGTGGACTGGCCCAGGACAAAGAAGTGATAGGCGCTCTCGAAGTCGGACACGACGGCGATCATGATGTTGATGGCGACGATCACAAACGGCCACGCGCGGAACCAGTGCGCCTTGCCGATCTTTCCCCACTGGTACTTAATGGCGATGAAGCCCCAGCAACCGGCCAGCGCCGCGTACACCTTGGCGTAGTGGAACCAGCTGTTCTGGTACACATGGGTGGGGTTGGTGAGCGCCCACTCGGCACCCTGCGAAACGCCGACGGCGATGGCGACGCAGTAGATGGTCATGGCCAGCGGAGCCACGCCAAAGATGATTGCCGCGCCCAGCTTGGTGCGGCGGCCGACCTCGTTGAGCACGATGAGGCCAATAAAGACCATGGCCCAGCCGGCCCAGTGGATAAGGGTATCGCTACCCCAAACATCGAACAGCATGCTGCTCTCCTTTCACAAGCCCGCGGCCCCTCTTCTGATCGCGGGC
>CAUCNB010000055.1:0-11967 GCA_958444075.1 uncultured Collinsella sp.
GGCACAAAATCATTCTTAATGCCATTGGCGTCCATGAGCTCGGCCATATAGGCGCCCATGTGGCCGCCGAGCAGGCCGGTTGCCACAACGTCGTCGCCCAACTGACCCAGAACGCGGGCTACGTTAAGGCCCTTGCCGCCGGCGGTCTTTTCGGGCGTCACGCGGTTGACGTCGTCGATGACGAGCTCATCGAGCTGATAGCGCGTATCGACGGACGGGTTCATCGTAACGGTGAGGATCATTTTTAGCTCCTTATCTCGCAGGCTCCTTATGCCTCGCGATACGAGTCGACAAAACGGAATTACAGAATCTCAATCGTGAACGAGCGAACGACGGTCTCCTTGGGCTTGGCGACAAGGCAGCCGCGCTTGTGCTCAAGCACGTCGTCCTCATCGGAGCAGGTCGAAAGGCCACCCCATGGCTCAACTGCCACAAAATCGCCCTCGGGCTTACTCCACACAATGAGATACGGGAAACCCTCAAAGCTCAGACGAACGCCTTTGTCCTCGCCCTTTTTTGAAAGCGTGACCTGACGGCTCTCGAGCACGTCAAAGATGGTCTCCGCAAAATCGAAGAGCCCATGCGACAGGGGCAGCGTCTTTCCCACCATGGGGTTCTTTGAACGGTTAGCCACATCAATCAAGCCAGTCGAAGGGACAGCGGTGCAAAGCTCCGCAGCCTCGTCTCTCTCGAAGCGCAACTCGTAGTCCGTATAGGCCTCGCCCTCATCGAGTGGGCACCTAAAGCCGGGATGACCGCCAATAAAGAACGGCATGTCCTCGGTGCCTTCGTTGGTCACCTCGTAGGCGACGCGCACGGCGGCGTCCTCGAGCGCATAGTGGGCGACAAGCTTAAACGGATACGGATAATCACTCAGCAATGCGGCGTTATCCTCCGAAGCCAGGCACATCGCCAGCTCGTTCTCGCCTTGGCTCAACAGCTTCCACTCCTGTTTGCGCGCAAACCCGTGGCGAGCGAGCTTTACATGATGCCCGGCAAATGTCATGGCGCTGTTGTCGCGCAAGCCTCCGCAAATCGGGAAGCAAATCGGTGCCTGGCCAGACCACACGGCGGGATCGCCCTGCCACAAGTACTCGCGTCCGTCAGCCTCAATCGAGGTAAACGAGCCGCCGGCCGTGGAAACCTTGATAGAAATCGAATCGTTGGAAAGAGCGTATTCCATTATCCATCCTTTCGAACAACTGCTTTTTTGCTCGCAAGAACCCGTCTCGGCCCTGACCAAAGGACAAACCCGCACGTTCATCGATGCGTCCGGTTTTCCAGCCATGCAACGGGGTACCATACAGACATTGATGCAATTACAGCTGAAAGGCCTTCTTATGCGAACCATCATCCTCTACGCCTCGCGCCACCACGGCAATACGAAAAAGCTCGTGGACGCCATCGTCGAGGCACACCCCGAGATCGATACCCTCGACGTGAAGTCACTCGGCAAAAACGAGTACCCCGACCTGCACGAATATCATTTAATCGGTGTCGCCACGGGCATCTATTACTCCGAGATCGACAAGGACATGGCACGCGTGCTCACGAACGTGCTGCAGCCGCAGGACAAGGTGTTTGGCCTTATGACCTACGGAGGCAAAAACAAGTGGTACGGCAAGGATATCGATGGCATCTGCCGCATGAGGCAGGCCATCTTTATGGGTGTCTACGGCTGCCCCGGCTTTGATACGTGGGGGCCGTTCAAGCTCGCCGGCGGTGTCCAAAAGGGACACCCGACCGCGGAGGAAATTAAGGGCGCCGTCGACTTCTTCGACAAGATCGAAGACGAATATGGCGACATCATCGTCGAAGAGTACGCCAAGCGTGAGAAGCGCCTAGCATACGAGAAGGAGCATCCTGCGGGAGGTCTTGTGGCCGGCGTTAAGCGCACGGCAAAGAAGATTGCTAACAAGCTGTAACTGTGAAGGTGCTATTGAGCGTTTAACCCATACGGCGGGTCCGAGCAGATTCGGGCCCGCCGTCTTTTTCTATCGTTACTCGGTAAAGGCGTTGCCGACGCTCTGACCGCCAACATACGTCTCGACGAGGGTGAGCTCATGGTCGAACACGACAAAGTCGGCGTCGCGACCCGGCATGATGCTGCCGCACTTATCCTCGATGTGTGCAGAGCGAGCCGGCACCTCGGTTGCCATGCGAATGGCGATATCGGCGCTGGCGATGCCCCAATCGACAATGTTCTTGACGCCCTGGGCAAGCGTGAGCACCGAGCCGGCAATGCTCTTGCCGTCGGCGAGCCAGCACAGGTTGTCCTTCATGATGACGTCCATGCCGCCGCTGGTGTAGCTGCCCTCGGGCATGCCGCCGCAGCCAAGGCAGTCGGTGATGAGCACAGTGTGCTGCCAGCCCTTTGCCTGCAGCAGCGCCTTGATGGCGGCAGGGTTCACGTGCTTGCCGTCACAGATGATCTCGGCGTAGGTCTCGGGCGTGGACATGGCGGCACCCACGACACCAGGCTCACGGTGATGCAGCCCGCGCTGTCCGTTATAGGTATGCGTAAAGCAGCTGGCACCGGCGTTGATGGCGGCGATGCACTCATCGTAGGTGGCGTCGGAGTGACCGATGCTGGTCACCACACCCTTGGCGTTCAGAGCAGCTGCATAAGCAGCGGCACCGTCGCGCTCGGCCGCCATGGCGCTCTTAACGATGCGACCACCCGCAGCCTCCTGCCACTGGTCGAAGACCTCCTCGGAGGGATCGATCAGATAAGCGGGGTTCTGCGCGCCCACGTGCTTCATGGTAAAGAAAGGGCCCTCCAGGTAGATGCCCTGAATGCGAGCACCGCAGAAGTCGGGGCCGCGACCCTCGTCCGCCTGGGCGATGGCGGCGCAGGCGTCCTTAATCTGCTCGACGCCATCGGTGAACGTCGTGGGCAGCCAGCTGGTGGTGCCGCGACGGGCGAGCTCGGTCGAGCTGATATCGATGCCCTCGGGATCGTTATCGGTAGTCGAGTGGTTATAGAAGCCATGGATGTGGGTGTCGACCATACCCGGTGCGATCCACGATCCCGTGTAATCCTTAATCTCGCAAGAGGGCTCGTCGGCCTGCCAGGCGCCAAAGACGCCATCCTCGACCATAAGATAGCCGCCCAGTTGCGGGCCTGCCGGCAAGAAGAACTTGTCAGCCTTAATTGCGTACGTGCTCATATGCACTCCTTGCTTCTAAAGCAGTTGACTGTGGTGATGCTTATACCCAGCTCACGTAAAACAAAAAGCGCCCGCCCGCCGTTATGAGCGGACGGGCGCCCTTACAGGGGGACGCGATTAAGCGGTGAAGGGGTGAATCGTCACGCCCTTGACCACGCGGTTGACCGTGCCGGTGGGGCTCGGCGTATCGGGCGTGTTGCCCACGCGCACGGAGTTGAGCAGGCTGATTGCCTGGGCAAACATCACGAACGGCAGAGCAAGGTAACCCTCGGGGAGTGCCTCATAGCCCTTAAAGGTGAAGGACTCACCCTCGTAGACAGTAGCGCCATCCTGCTGAACGGCAACGGTGTGCTGAGCAATATCGTCGCCACCGATCTCGTTGAGGATGTCGATGTCGTACTGACGGGTGTAGGCGTCGTTGTTGACGAATACGAAGACGAGCGTCTTATCGTCGACGAAAGACTTAGGTCCGTGACGATAGCCCATGGAGGTGTCGTAGGAAGTAGCAACCAGACCGTGAGCGAGCTCGAGGATCTTGAGCTGGCTCTCCTGAGCAAGGCCGCCAAAGGAGCCGGAGCCCAAGTAGGTCACGCGGTTGAAGTCGCCAGCGAGGTAGTCGGCAACCTCGGACTCGCGAGCGATGACCTCCTCGCCCATCTTGGCGATGGTCTCGACCCACTCGGCCTTCTGCTCGTCGGAAGCCTCGTCAAAGATGAGGGTAGAGAGCAGGGTCATGCAGGTGTAGGAGCCGGTCATGGCGAAGCCCTTGTCGTTGGCGCGCGGAATGAGCAGCGTCAGCGCGTTGGGATCATCGGCAGACTCAACGGCGAGCTTGCCCTCGGGAGCGCAGGTGATGTTGAGGAACTTGACGTTGTGAACGAGCTCCTTGGCAACGGCAACGGCGGCAAGGCTCTCGGGGCTGTTGCCAGAGCGGGCAAAGGAAACCACGAGCGTGGGATCCTCGGCGCGCAGGAAATCGCGCGGAGCGCTCACGATGTCTGTCGTGGCGATGGGCTTAAAGTCGTAGAGATCAGTGTTGCCAGCGTGACGCAGGTACGGGGCGCAGGTATCGCCAACGTAGTCGGACGTACCGGCACCGGTGAAGACAACGGACAGACGGCCCTCGCCCATAGCACGAGCCTCGGCCAGGAAGGCCTCGATGGCCTCCTTGTTCTCGCGATAGATGTTGAGCGTATCACGCCAAAGCTCGGGCTGCTGAGCAATCTCGGCCGTGGTGATCTGGGCGCCGAGCTCGGTGAGCTCCTCGACACTCTTCTCGAACATTTCTAATACCTCTCTCTAGAAGTAATCCTCTGACGTGCAATTATACACTTCGGTTGGTTATCTGGTAGTAACCAGTTAAATGCAAAGAATCACCATATGGAAACGATGCGGACACTAGTTGCTACGCTGGTGGTAAACCTTGTATTTAAACTGATCGGCACGAGCAACCGAGAGTGTATACTCCACAACCTCGTTTGACTCGTTATACGTAGTCCTGACCAAATCGAGCACAGGCGAGCCCTCGACAATTCCCAAAAGGTGGGCGTCGGTGGGACGGGCTATGCTCGCATAGAACTCCTCTTCAGCCACGCGTATCTTTTGCTGAAAGTCCTGCTCAATCACATCGTAAAGCGGCTTGCGCTCCAGCAGCGGTCGCTTTAGGGACAGAAATTGACGAACCGGTAGATAGCTGCGTTCGACCATCATGGGCATGTTGTCGGCAGAACGAAGGCGCTTAAGCTTAAAAATGCGATCACCGATACGCAATCCCATATGCTCGGCCAGATTCTTATCGGCCTCCATCTCGCAAAACTCGAGAATCGTGGTCTCGGGTTCTCGACCCATCGCGCGCATCTGCTCGGTAAAGCTGTAGGACTGCATAAGATTGGTTGCTTTTGCCGAACGGTCGGTCACAAAGGTACCGCGACCGTGCTGCCGAACCACCAGTCCTAAACGCTCCAGTTCCTGCAGAGCCAAGCGTACCGTAGTGCGCGAGAGACCATAGCGCTCCGAAAGTTCGCGCTCGGAAGGAATCATGTCACCGGCGCGATATTCATGGTCAATCTTTTCGGTCAGAATATCGACCAGCTGATCGTACAGCGGCTGCCTACGCGCTCCGATCGCCATCCTATCCTCCCTTTTGCTCGAATTCGGCTAACTACCTAGGGTGTTAAGCATTATCGGTCTGCAACACCCGACTCATCAAGAAAACAAAAGCCGCGCGCTCTTTCGAGCACGCGGCTTTTAACATACACATGGCTTAAGGGGTCGGGGTGTGAGCCGCGCAGGGACACACCCCTCAAGCTAGAGCCTTACCAGATGCTCGGCCAGAGACCAAGCGGGCCAGCGCCCAGGATGCCCAGGACGAAGAGCAGCAGAATGCCCTTGGTCGGGGTCCAGCTGTGCTTAGCGAACATGTAGTAAAGCAGCAGCGTAAGCATAAGCGGGACGAGCTTCGGGACGATGGTGTTGAGGGTGTCGGCAACAGAGAAGTTGACCGGATCCTCGGTGACGGTGCCGTAGGTAACGGACTCCATGCCGTTGCCCAGATCGGTGACGCCGCACTCGACAGCGTTGCCGTCGGCATCGGAAGCGGTGAGGGCGTTGCCGTCCTCATCGGTCATGGCGATGGTACCGGCCTCAGCGGTCTCGGTATCGATGCCCTCCATACCGGTGAAGTTCTCGGCCTCCTTCTCGGAGACGATCACGGTAGTAGCGGAGAGGCCACGGGTGGTGCCGTTGGGGATCTGGAGGTTGATCTGGGTGCCACCCATGGTGACGACCAGGCAACCGACGACGAAGACGCCCATAATGGAAGCGGCACGCGTGAAGGCCTGCATGTTGGCAGTCAGAGCGTCAATAGCGCTGGTGCCAAGCTTGTAGGACCAGTTCATGAGCCAGAAGCGCAGAGCGAACTGGACGACGTTGAAGATCACCAGGAAGATGATCGGCGCAGCGGCGTTGCCGTTGATGGCCATGTTGGAGGTGATGCCGGCCGTGATAGGCACGAGCGTCAGCCAGAACAGGGCGTCACCGATACCACCGAGCGGGCCCATTGCGGCGACGCGGACGGCGCGGATCGTGGGGATGTCAACCTTGTTCTGCTCGAGCGAAAGCACGATACCCATAACAAAGGTGACGAGGAACGGGTGAGTGTTGAAGAACTCCAGGTTGTGGCTCATGGAAGCCGCGAGGTCGTTCTTGTTGGTGTGGATCTTCTCCAGACCGGGGATGATGGAGTAAAGCCAGCCAGCGGCCTGCATGCGCTCGTAGTTGAACGATGCCTGCAGGAAGCAGGAGCGCCAAGCCATCTTGTTGAGGGTCTTCTGGTCGAGCTGCGGAGCAGGAGTGAGATCCTCGTAGTGCTCCGGGATCACATACTCATTAGATGCCATCTTCGAAGTCACCTCCGTCAGAAACAGCTGCACCCTTCAGCTCGGTCTGCTGCTGGAAGTCCCAGAAGGCGATGCCGAAGCCGATGAGAGCGAGGATGAGCAGAGCAGGGGTTGCCAGAGAATCGTTGGCAACGGTGATGAGCGCGAGGCCAAAGCCCATGAGGAAGAAGCCCCACATATCGCGGTTCATCATAACCTTGAGCAGGACGGCGAAGCCGACGAAGCGCATCATGCCGCCTGCAGCGGAAAGACCGGTCTGCAGCCAAGTCGGGATGGCGGAAGCGATGGTCTGACCGATGGTGGCGCCAGCGATGAAGAACAGGGTGACGACGACGGCGAAGATCAGGCCGAGCAGAGCCATGGCGAAGTAGTTCAGACGCTCGATACCCTTGGTGTCAGCGTTGTGAGCCATGTTGTCCGCGGAGGACATGAGCGGCGACATAAGCGTGAAGACCAGGGTAACGCCGAGCTGACCAAGCAGAGCGAACGGAATGGCAAGGCCGACTGCCGCGTTGGGCTCGAGGCCCGTAGCAATAGCGAGAATGGCTGCCATGATGCCGCCGATGACGGCGTTAGGCGGCTGAGCGCCTCCGATCGGCATGTTGCCGATCGTCATGAGCTGATAAGTACCACCCACGAGAAGACCGGTGTTGAGGTCGCCAAGGATAAGACCGATGACGGCGCCGGTGACGATGGGCTGATAGAGAGACTCGAGGAAGTTGAACTGGTCGATTGCCGCGACGAACGTGACGATGAAGACCAGAGCGACCTGGATGATCGAGTATTCCATCTTGCTCCTCCTTTCAAAATGTATGTACGCACTTTGGATTTCACGTACAGAATGTCAGGGTTTCATTCCTGACAACGTGGATCATGAGGATTACGAGAAGAGCTTGCTCGTGTCCTCAACAGGCGTGCTCGGAACGCGCCTGATCTCCAACTCCACCCCCAATTCCTGCAGCTCTTTAAACGCAGCGACATCCTCGTCGTTAACTGCGACGGAGGTGGCGACTTGGCGCTTTCCTTCCGACATGTGCATGTTGCCGATGTTTACCTTCTTTATAGGCACACCGCCCTTGACGAGCGTAAGCACGTCTTCCGGTGTTTCGGCCACGATGAAGATCTTCTGGCGCGGGCTCGCCTTGCCGATGACGTCGATGGTCTTCTGCAGGGAGAAGAAACGCGTAGCAACGCCGGTGGGAGCGGCCATCTTCATGAGGTTCTGGCGCATGGTGTTGTTCGACACGTCGTCGTTGGCGACGAGGATGAGGTTGGAGCCCAGGGTGGAGTTCCACTGGGTGGCAACCTGACCATGGACCAGTCGGTTATCGATGCGGGTAAGAAGAATGTTGGGTTCTGCCATGTTGATCAGCTTCCTTTCGTTATTTGCTGACGACAGTTACTTGATCTCCTGAATCGCGTAACGCGAAACATCTACGACGGCACCGGATCGGACTTTAATCTGGACCTTTTCGCCTTCGATGCCTTTGACGGTTCCGTAGATACCGCCGGCGAAAAGAACCTCCTGACCCGGCTTGAGCTCCGTGTGCAGCTCCTTGAAGTACTTCTGCTTCTTCTTCATGTTGATTTGCGACCAGATGGTGTAAATCAAGCCCATGATGACAAGCAGGCCCAAAAGAGCGACCGAGGAACTCAGAACACTGGCTCCGAAATCGGCCATTAGATGCCGTCCTCGTCGCCGAAGATATCCTCATCCTCGGCACCAGCGACGGAAGCGACCGTCTGGGCGGTGATGCCCGTCTGGCCAACGGTCACGGCCTGCTCGCCAAGCTCGGCGAGCGTGGCGTTGCCGCGGAGGAACAGAAGCTCAATAACCATGGGAAGGTTAGTTCCAGTCAGAATCTCGACGTTGTCGACATCCTGGGCAATCATCATTGCCTGGTTGAACGGGGTACCACCAAGCAGGTCGGTAAAGACGAGCACGCCATCGCACTCCTCGCGCATGGCGGTAATAGCGGCGCGGAGATCCTCACCGTAGGAAGCAGCCTGGTCGCCCTCAAAAGGAACGACGGTAAAAGCGGGCTGGTCGCCAGCGACCATAGCGATAGCGCTTGCGAGGCCGGGTGCGAACTGTCCATGACCGGTAAGAATAAAGCCAACCATTCAAATTTCCCTTCCGAAGGTGTGTACGATACGAGTCCGATGTTTTCGGAAGCCAGCGGGCAGGTGCCCTTAAAGCTTCTTGGAAAGCGTTCTTTAAGACCAGTGGTCTCTCAACTGGTAGTAACCACGTGACGTGTTGTTGTCACTATATCACCACAGAAGAGGTCGCTTTCGCTGATTCACACAGTAAAACGTTTTTGCGCCGTTCACGGCGAAAAATCGACCGTTTACCGCTCGTTAACACTTCTACCTGCGGTTTTGTAATCGTTTTGAAATGCCTTGGCCAAAGATCGGAACTTTTTTCGTGTCTAAACAACGCAGGGTGGCTAAAAATGGCGTGTAGAAAAAATGCAGGTCATTGTGAAGATTTGTGAATTGGTCTTTTTGACTTAATACCAGTTAGAACCAGTTTAGAAATTATCGGTGAACGGTAGTTTTCGACCGCTCAGCGGTTATTTCCAATCGTTTGCAGCTCCTTTTCCATATGAATTAGGGAGACCCGATGAAGCACTTGCGCGGTTGCGGGAAATTTCGATACTCGTCCATCCCCCACGTGCCAAACTCTCACTCCCTAAATATGCCATAAGCTCTCGCTATTCGTCTTACAAACATAACTTACTCTAATCTGTAATTGTTTATCGTTTATCATTAAGTATGTTATAAGATTTTAATATCATCCTAGACATTGGTTGGAGGAGCTATGATCCGCTGGAACGTATCCAAATCGAATGAACCCATCAACCGCGAACAGGCAATAGCCGATCTGGGGAAGCTCGCTCACATCTGCAAATGGGCCACAATCTGCACCGCCGTAGCGCTCGCTCTGGGACTCCTCGCAGTCATTGCAATCGAGCTTCTACTCATATTGCCTAGCCTCTCCCAAGGGTTCTGCCTCCAATCCGTAGAGCTTAATGCCGGCGAAGGGCCATCTCTCGCTCTCGTCGGCGCCAATGAACAGACCCCTCTTATGCTTGTCGCGCACGACGGTCATACTGCCATAGGGAGCGCCATGATGACATGCCTTGCGCTTGCCATTGTGCTAAGCGCATACAGGTTTTTCTCCGCCATTGAAAAGGCGGGCAGGCCCTTTGACCTCGAATGCATCCGCATACTACGTCAAGTAGGACATTTGTTCCTTATTGGCGGCGTTGCTGTGAAGCTTCTTGGTGCCATAGTCACGGGGCTGATACTCTCAGGATTTGGCGGCAACTTTACGGATGCGCTCGGCGGCCAGCACCTCGACCTCTCTATGGTCTTTGCAGGCCTGATTATTAGCCTGATTGCCAGCGTCTTCCAGTACGGGTGTATCCTGCAAATACAAGATGACGAGTTGCTCTAGGGGGAATCCATGATTATTCTGCGGCTCGACCGCATGCTCGCCGAACGCAAGATCTCATCCAAAGAGCTTGCGGAACGCGTGGGCATCTCCCAGGTCAATATGTCGCGCATCAAGACGGGCAAGGTTTCTGCCGTGCGCTTTTCAACTCTTGACGCGATATGCCGGGCACTCGACTGCCAACCGGGCGATGTACTGGAATATATATCCGACGATGAAGCCGATAGCCTTTTTGGACTTAAAGATGAATAGCCATAATTAAGCCGCCAATCACGCCCTCAACGCAAATTGCCCGCCAGAACGACTTCCGTACTGGCGGGCAATTTGTTTTCTATCAGCTAGATGCTCGATGAGCCGTGCAACTCTTTACGCAAACAGGCCGTAGATGCTGATGTTGGCCTTGGCGTAGAGGCCGTTAGCATACTCGGTCCACTTGGAGCTGGCGCTCGAAGCCTGCGAGGAATACTGCTGGTAGGCGGTGTAATAGGCGGTCATGGCCTGCTTGTAGGTGGCGCTATCGGCCGTAAAGGCATCGTCAGCGAAGGCCTTGGCATAGGTGCTGTCGGCATCCTTCCAAGTGCCCTTTGAGCTATCCCACTCATCGCCGACAAGGTTGATGATGTAGTCGGCGTAGTCCTTGCTCGCGGTCTCCTCGTTGCCGTCAGCAGGCTCGGTCGGGGCGGTCGGCATGCTTGCAGAGCTATCGCCCACCTTCTTCTTGTAGAGCTTTTGCAGCGTCGCGGACTGACGGACGATCTGCTTGGCCTGGTCCTTGGACACGCCGTACTGCGTGGCCATGGTCTTGTAGTCCGAAGTGCCGATGGAATCCTCGGCGTACTGCTTCATTTCCTTGGAAGAAACGGTAATGCCCTCGTCCTCGGCAGCGTCCAGCAGAATCTGATTGCGCACGTAGGACAGGATGACGTCAGCAGAAGGAGCGGTGTAGTTGCCATCGCTATCCTTGACGGTGTCGAGGCTGTACTGGCTCTCGATGGCCTCACGCGCGGTGATGTCGCTCTTCTTGCCGTTGTAGCTATAGCTTGCCACGGTCGAATCGAGCTGGTCCTCGGTCAGGGTCGCCGAGCCGACGCCCTTGCCGCCAAAACCACCGTTGCCGATAAAGAAGCCGACCACGGCAGCGATCACGACGGCGACCACAAAGGCGGCAATCATCGTCTTCTTGTGCTTGCAAGCGTGGTCGTCCACGTCGGCGTCGTCGTCCTCGTCCTGCTCCTCGGGCATGAGGTTCTCGTCAGCGGCATCCGCGGCAATCTGAGCCTCCAGTCGGGCGTCCTCCTCCTCGGCCGTCGTGCCGGCGGCAATGTGCTCGGCAGACGTACCGGCGACCAGATCGATCTTCTCGTCCTCGTCACCGTCGGGGCCTTCGCCGCGCTCGATGATCTGGATGCCGTCGATCTCGTCCTTCTCGTCCTTCTTTTGAATCAGACCCATATCAGTTACTCCTTGTTAGGAAACATAGTCCTCAATAGAATACGCCCGACAGAGCGCCGGGCGTATTGATTCTTAGGTTATACGCAAACACTTAAGTACTATTTAGGCGTTTGCAGTGTGCATGCCTTAGGCCAGGTGAGCGATAACGGCATCGGCAAAGGCCTGCGTGCCCACAGCGCCCTCAACGGAGCCGGTCTGGGCACGACGCACGTCACCGGTAACCTGCTCGCCCTCGTCGAGCGTGGCAGACACGGCGACGCGAATGCGATTGGCAGCGTCGTTCTCGCCCAGGTGATCGAGCATCATAGCCGCAGAGAGAATCTCGGCCGTGGGGTTAGCGATATCCTGACCGGCGATATCGGGCGCGGAGCCGTGCGTAGCCTCAAAGATGGCGCAGTCGGCACCGATGTTGGAACCCGGAGCCATACCCAGGCCGCCCACCAGGCCGGCGCACAGGTCACTCACGATGTCGCCGTACAGGTTGGGC
>CAUCNB010000056.1:0-11567 GCA_958444075.1 uncultured Collinsella sp.
AAGGCGGGGCCGAGGCCGCCTCGATCAATTTGCGAAAGAATCTTGACGGTACCCCAGAATCATTGCCGCCCGTGCTTCGGATTCTCCACCGTTATCCGATCTGCCATCCATGTGTTCAAAAACGTCAAATGCGCGTGCGATGCCATGCAGCCCTCGGCAATTGGCCTGCGCGTATGCCCGCAGTTCTTCGCGCTCGACATCGCACTCACGGGCCAAGCCATCGACATAACCCAGCGCATAGCGAAACGCGGTCGTTCGGGCGATATCGACAACCGTTCGATACGGATCCGTGAGCGTAAACGGACCGAGCTGCCACACTTCGCCCGCCCGCCAGCGACGATACTCAACGAATTCATACGTATCACGCCTGGTAGAACGCGGCAACAGCACTTGCACCTTGTCGAGAAGCGAATATACAGAACGGATGCCATAGAGCAGTGCCGCCGTTGCTCCACAAAACACGGCATCCGGTTCAACGACCGCAATAGCGGATGCCAATTGAAAGATGCGATCTTCGACGCCGAGGTCATTCCAATACGCGGGATCAGCGTAGACATGGTTGTAGAGTCGAATAATCATCTCTTTTTGCATGAGCGCGTAGGCGCAGCGTTCATCCCATTTTTTGGTAGCTACAAACAGGTGCCCGCCATGATGGGCCTCGAATAACCGGAAGAACAGCTCTACTTGCGGTTTGGAACAGCGTTTATCGTGACTCATTTTCGACCCCATGGTCTCGAGGGGGAGTGAATGACACTACGCTATCCCATATTTGGTCCGCCAGACCTTGCCATGAACTGACCAAAAGCTTGACGGGGCAGGTCAGAGTCATGAGTCAGAGCCAAACATATCGGCAAACGGTTGGTTTGTGCCCCTCGGCGGCATTAAAAACCACCCTTACAGAAAGTTGCGGTGAAATAGTTCCTGAAAAGCTCGAATAAGCCTAAATCCAGGAACTATTTCACCGCAACTTAGGTGGGGATGGGGTTAGCTGCGGGGGCGGTGGCGGAGTTTGTCGATGGTGGAGTCGATGCTTCGGCTGCGGGCTTCGGCTGCGGTTTGGCGCTTGCGGCGGTAATCGATCATGCCTTGGATGATGGGCTTGCCAAAGCTCACGACATCATCGTTGTAGATGGCGGTTCGGGCTGCGAGGAGGCAGTCGGTAAAGTCCATATGGGTCTTGCCAAAGAGTTTGACGGCAAGGGCGACAACGGTGGGCTCGTCGACCATGACGTCATCGAGCAGCCTTTTCATAGCCGCAGCAATCTCAACGCGGGGAACCTTATAGACGTCGCGCAGCGTGACCACAACGCGCGTGATGATTTCGGGGTAGACGCGAGCGGTGCGCGTGGCGATGACCTTGGCGGCGCGCGGTGACAGAACTTCGTCGTCGTCAAGCAGGTAGCGTAGGATGACGGTCTCGTCGATGATGGTGCTACTCATGGATATCTACTTCCTCGGGACCCAAAACCGAATCGTCGCTTTCCGTAGCAAGGTATTCAATCCAGGCATTGCGTTCCTCAGAGCGGCGATTGGGGTCCCCATATGCTTTGAGCGATCCATAGGCGGCGGTGCCGTCCTTTGAGCGCACGGCGACTGGCTGAAAGGGGAGCTTGCGCATCAAAATGCTCTGCGCGACAAATAGGCGGACGGCCTCGGCGAGCGAGGTGCCCATGGCGTCGTAGAGGCGCTCGGCATGCTGCTTGTCATCTTCGCGGATGCGCACCTGCAGGATGGCTCTTTTTTGAGTCGATGACATCGCTGGCCTCCCTTTATTAGCGTGCAATATGGATAGTCAAATACGGCACGTGCCGATACTTGGCAATCATATATCCAATACTTTATTGCACTCAAGTTTATGAGTGTAAACATTACTACAAGCGTAGTACATCTTTAAAAGAAGAGCGCGAAATCTCTCGCGGCGTACGCGTGTAATACACTCATCTCTATATCTAAGCAAGAATAATCCTAACCAGCCCAAACCCCTGCAATACACACGTATTGCAGGGGTTACGCTCAAGTTTACCCCCTGCAACTGCGTATATTCAACCTGTATACCGTTGGAGAAATTCTACCGAGTGCCTGTTTCGCCGCATGCATTCGATACACCGATGCCAGGCCACGGGCGGCTTGGGACAACGTCGACAGGGTCTCTCCGGCATGGGATTCAGGAGGGAGTGAACAACATGGGCAATAAACGAGTCGTAGCCGATTCCTCACGCTGCATTGGGTGCCAAACCTGCATGGCGGCGTGCATCGAGGCGCACGACATCCCCGGTAACATCGCCGCGCCGCGCCTGCGCGTGACGCGTACGTACGAGATCTCCGCACCGGTGGCTTGCCATCACTGCGAGGACGCCCCGTGCGCCAAGGCCTGCCCCACGGGTGCCTTGTTCTTTGATCCAAAGAACCATCGCATCGGCGTTAACGAGGACAACTGCATCGGCTGCAAGAGCTGCGTCATGGCTTGTCCCTTTGGCGCCGTGAGCGTGGCGACCACGCAGGTCCCCGTCTTGATGGGCGACGTGCGCGTGGGTTCGCAGACCAAGAGCTTCGTGCTCAAGTGCGACCTGTGCGTGGACCGTCCCGGCGGTCCGGCGTGT
Organism: uncultured Collinsella sp.; assembly: GCA_958444075.1. GTDB lineage: Bacteria > Actinomycetota > Coriobacteriia > Coriobacteriales > Coriobacteriaceae > Collinsella. Next base: position 2,601 of record CAUCNB010000056.1, read on the forward strand.
GCCGAGGCGTGCCCGACCAAGGGCCTCACCCTGGTAGACGAGGAGCGCCTGGCGGAACTGACCGCCGAGCGTGCCCGCGCCACCATCGAAAACGAGGCGTAGGCGGGCGGCTATATAGGCCCAACGATTGTCAAATACGTACCGATTAATCGGTAGCAGAGAAAGGAAGGAGGGTGTCATGGAGAAGCATAAAGTGATCTGCCCGTACTGCGGCGCCGGTTGCCAGTTTAACCTCCTGGTCCAAAACGGCCAGGTTGTGGGCACCGAACCGCTCAACGGCATCACCAATCAGGGCGAGCTGTGCCTTAAGGGCATGAGCGGCTACGACTTCATCAACGACACCAAGATCTTGACTCCTCGCGTACTGCACCCGATGATCCGCCGCACTAAGGGCGCGGATCTTGAGCGCGTAAGCTGGGACGAGGCACTGGATTTCACCGCATCTAAGATGCAGGCCATAATTGACGAATATGGTCCTAACGCTGTCATGACTACCGGCTCTTCGCGAGGCGGCGGCAATGAGGCGAACTACGTCATGCAGAAGTTTACGCGTGCGTGCATCGGCACCCACAGCGTGGACAACTGCGCCCGTACTTGACACGGCCCTACTGTCCTCGGTCTGATGGACACGGTTGGTTCAGGTTGCATGTCATGCTCCATCCCCGGTATGGAGGATGCGGGCTGCATTTTCCTCTTCGGCTATAACCCTGCCGATTCGCACCCCATCGTCGCAAGGCGTATCGTGCGAGCCAAAGAAAAGGGTTGCAAGATCATCGTCGCCGACCCGCGCCATATCGAAACCGCGCGTATCGCCGATCTCTACCTTCCGATCAAGAACGGTTGCAACGTTGCGTTCCTCAACGCCTTTGCCAACTGCTTGGTCAACGATGGCCTCTACGACAAGGAATTCGTCGCCGAGCACACGAACGGCTTTGACGAGTGGTGGGAGACCATCAAGAACTACACTCCCGAATCCGTACAGGACATCACGGGTGTCGAGCCCGCGTTGATCCACCAAGCTGCCGAGATGTACGCCACGGCGAAGCCTTCTGCCATCATTGGCTGGGGCATGGGCGTATGCCAGCAGAAGCAGAACCTGAAGACGGTGCACACCATCGCCTCCATCGCCTGCGTTGCCGGCCAGATCGGCAAACCCAATTCCGGCCTCGCGCCCGTGCGCGGTCAGAACAACGTCCAGGGCTCCTGCGATATGGGCATGCTGCCCAACCTGTACCCTGGCTACCAGAAGGTCACCGACCCGGCTGTGCGTGCCAAGTTTGCCAAGGCTTGGGGCGTGCCCGAGGAAAAGCTCCCGCTCGAGGAGGGCTATAAGCTCACCGACCTGGGCCACCTGGTCGACGAGGGCAAGGTGCACTGCTTCTACAACTACGGCGAGGACCCGGTACAGACCGAGCCCGATTCGGCCGGTATGCGCAAGACGCTCTCCGAGCTGGATCTGTTCATTTGCCAGGACATCTTTATGACGCAGACGACCATGCTCGCCGACGTCATCCTGCCTGCCACCTCTTGGGGCGAGCACGAGGGTGTCTTTACCGCATCCGACCGTAGCTTCCAGCACTTTGACGCGGCCGTTCCGCCCAAGGGCGAGTGCCGCCACGACTGGGAGATCTTCGCGGACCTGTCCACGCGTATGGGATACCCCATGCACTACGACAACACCGAGCAGATCTGGAACGAGTGCATTAGCCTGTGCCCCAACTTTGTGGGCGCGACCTACGAGAAGATGGCTCCCGAGGGCGGTTACGCTCAGTGGCCCGTCAAGAGCACCGATGTGAACGACCACGGTACGCCCGACATGTTCGCTGGTGGCAAGTTCACCACCAAGGACGGCCGCGCCAACCTGATGGCGCACGACTGGGAGGCGCCCTCCGAGCTTCCCGACGATGAGTACCCGCTCATCCTGTGCACCGTCCGTGAGGTCGGCCACTACAGCTGCCGCTCGATGACTGGCAACTGCAAGACGCTGGCGCTGCTCGCCGACGAGCCCGGCTTTGTCCGCATGAATCCCGCGGACGCCCAGGCGCGCGGTATCAAGAACGGCGACATCGTCTCGATTCACAGCCGCCGCGGCCAGGTATACAGCCGCGCCGACGTGAGCGACCGTATCAACAAGGGCACGGTCTATATGACCTACCAGTGGTGGATCGGCAAGTGCAACGAGCTGACCATGCACAAGGTCGACCCGGTCTCGCATACGCCCGAGGACAAGTTCTCCGCCTGCCAGGTCGACGCGATTGCCGACCAGGTTTGGGCCGAGGGCGAAGTCGAGCGTCAGTACACCGAGCTCAAGCAGGCTCTGGTGGACGCCGCCGCTCCCCAGGACGTTGAGCCCGGCGCCGCCAAGTTCGACGACGAGACGCACGTGAATCAAATCGTGTAGTCCCGTTCTCGTTGGCTTTTTGGGTCGGGCGTCCCGTACGTTCGGGAGCCCGGCCCGTTATTTTGAAAGGAAGTGGGGATGAACCGCTTCATCGACATCAACCCGGAGAGGTGCATCGGCTGCGGAACATGCCAGTCCGCCTGTGCCGACGCCCACCGGATGCAGGGTCTTCAGGATACGCCGCGCCTAGCGCTCGTGAAGACCGGCGGTATTTCGGCCGCCCTTGCCTGCCACCATTGCGAGGGTGCCCCCTGCGCCGAGGTTTGCCCGGTGAATGCCATCGAGCACGATGGCGACCGCATCCACGTCAAGGAGCAGGAGTGCATTGGGTGCAGGCTGTGCGCCATCGCGTGCCCCTTCGGAGCCATCCATCCCGATGGCACGTCTATCGCCGGTGTCGCAGGCATGTGCGACCCGACGCCTTCGTATCCTAAGTCCCTGAGCAGCCTGCTTACGTGGGCTCCTGGCCAGTACACCTGCGCCGTTAAGTGCGACCTGTGCGCCTTCGATCCGGACGGCCCGCATTGTGTGGCGGCGTGCCCCACCAAGGCGCTGACCGTCATGGGCGGCGCGGCCGATCGCGAGCTCGACGAGGCCAAGCGCCTGCGCTCGATCGAAAACGGCCCGACTGTCGACGTTACCGCCGTGGCCCAGGGCCTGTCCGAGAAAGCAGAAGGGAGCGTAAACAATGGATAGCATGACGCTGTTTATCGCATCGCTTGCCGTCTCGTGCATCGGTGCGCTCGCCTCGGTTCTGCTGATCAAGGCCGATAATGCCGCCAAGACCGCCGGCTGCCTTATCGGCGCCGTCGCTGCGGTGCTTTCGTTTGTGGCCGGTATCCAGGCCATGCTGGGCGATGTCACGTCGGTCGACACCATCGTGTTCTTCCCGTTTGCCCATTTCCAGCTGCTGCTCAATCAGCTGTCCGGCCTGTTCGTGGCGCTCATCTCGGTGCTTGCGTTTGCCGGTTCGATCTACGGTCTCAACTACTTTGATGAGTACCCGGGCAAAAAGGGCCGCGCCGGCTTCTTCTTTAACACCTTCGTGGCGTCCATGATGCTCGTCATCACCGCCGACAACGTGTTTTGGTTCCTGGTCGCCTTTGAGCTCATGTCGCTGACCTCGTACTTCCTGGTCGTGATCGAGGAGAACGAGAACTCCATCCATGGCGGTTGGCTCTACTTTGTAATCGCGCACGTGGGCTTTGTGCTCATCATGGCGAGCTTCCTCACCATGACCAACTTCGCCGGTGGTTCGTTTGCCTTTGCGGATTTCCGCGCTACGCAGTTTAGCCCCGCGGTCGCATCCGTGTGCTTCGTGCTCGCCTTCTTTGGCTTTGGCGCCAAGGCCGGTATCATCCCGCTGCACGGCTGGCTGCCCAAGGCACATCCCGAGGCGCCGTCCAACGTGAGTGCCCTCATGTCCGGCGGCATGATCAAGATTGGTATCTTCGGCATCCTCAAGGTGGGTCTCGACCTGCTCTCCGCCTCGGGCGTTCAGGTCTGGTGGGGCCTTATGGTCATGGTCTTCGGTGCGATCTCGTCGGTTCTCGGCGTGGCCTTCGCACTGCAGGAGCATGACATCAAGCGCCTGCTGGCCTATCACTCCGTCGAGAACATCGGCATCATTCTGCTCGGCGTCGGCGCCTCCATGGCCGCCATGGCGCTCAACTCGGTCGGCATCGCCGTCCTGGCTCTGATGGCCGCCCTCTACCACACGTTTAACCACGCGATGTTTAAGGGCGAGCTGTTCTTGGGCGCCGGTGCGCTGCTGTACTCCACGGGTACGCGCAATATGGAGAAGATGGGCGGTCTGTTCCGTCGTATGCCGGCAACGGCCATCTGCTTCCTTATTGGCGCGCTTGCCATCTCGGCCATCCCGCCCTTCAACGGCTTTGTGTCCGAGTGGTTTACCTACCAGTCGCTCTTTAACGCCGCCATGCAGGGCGACAAGGCCGTCATGATCGTGGCCGTGTTCGCTGCCGTCGCGCTTGCCATTACCGGCGCGCTGGCTGTCACGTGCTTCGTCAAGGCCTATGGCGTCTCCTTTGCCTCCGCGCCCCGCTCCGAGGCTGCGGCCAATGCCAAGGAGGTTCCCGCCCCTATGGTGTTTGCGCAGGGCCTGCTCGCGGCCATCTGCGTCGTGCTGGGCATTGGCGCTCCCGTAATCGCGCCCGTGCTGGTCGATGTCGCCGCGTCCGTGCTGCATCCGTACGGTGGCGTGTTTGCCGCCGAGGGCATGGAACTCATGAACCAGTACTCCGGCGCTGCCACCTCCACGCCCGCGATCGCCATTGCGCTCGTGGTGCTCGTCGGCCTTGCCTGCGGTTATCGCAAGCTCAAGACCGTCGGCAAGGTGCAGAAGTCCCAGCCGTGGGCATGCGGCTATGCTCCCAACGAGCATATGCCCGTCGTGGCCACGACCTTTGCCTCCGAGGTGTCCTGGTTTATGCAGCCGCTCTACACGCTGCGCGACCGTTGCACGGCCGTCTGCTGGTCCATCGCGCACTTCTTCCAGAAGCTCACCGGCGTGGCCGAGGCTGTGGAGCCCGTACCCGACAAGGTTCTCGTCGATGCCCCGCATAAGGGTGTCGAGAAGCTCGCCGACCTCGCGACTAAGCTCGAGGGCGGCAACTACAGCATCTATATCTGCTACATCGTCGCGGCACTCGTGGTGTTCCTCGTGCTCGCCGTGCAAATGGGTTAAGGAGGGGAGAGCATGAACAACATCGTACTTGCCGTTCTGCAGGGCGTGGTCGTCATGGCCGTTGCACCGTTCTTCTCCGGTCTCGGCCGCGTGATCCGCGCCAAGATGCACAACCGTCGCGGCCCCAGCATCATGCAGGACTACCGCGACCTGGCCAAGCTCTTTGCGCGCCCCGAGTCCCAGAGCGAGGATGCGAGCTTTGCGCTGCGCATCATGCCGCCGCTGTTCTTCGCCGTCGCCTTTATGCTCGCGATGGGCCTGCCGCTCTTTACGGCACAAAGCCCCATCCCGGTCTTTGGTGACGCCATCACCATCATGTACAGCTTGGCGCTCGCCCGCTTCTTCTTCGCCCTCTGCGGCGTGGATTCGTCCAACGCCTACGCCGGTATCGGCGGCGTCCGCGAGCTGCTCATGAGCGTGCTCATCGAGCCGTCCATGCTGCTGGCGCTGTTTGCCGCCGCCCTGGTGTGCGGTTCCACCGACATCGCCACCATGGGTCAGCACATCATGACGGGTGCCATCGACGCGCCGGTCGCCGTGATCCTCGCCGGCATCGCTTTTGCGATTGCCTGCTACATGGAGCTCGGCAAGCTGCCGTTTGATCAGGCCGAGGCCGAGCAGGAGCTTCAGGAAGGCCCGCTTGCCGAGCTTTCCGGCCCGTCGCTCGCCATGGCCAAGCTCGCCATGTCCATGAAGCAGGTCCTGGTCGTCGCCTGGTTCTGCGCGATCTTCGTCCCCTGGGGCGAGCCCGCGACCGTGGGCGCCGCCGCTGTTCTGGGCGCGGTTATCTTCCTTGTTAAGTGCCTGGTCGACTTTGTCGTGTGCGGCGTGATCGAGAACTCTTGCTCGCGTTCGCGTTTTAAGGTGCTCGGCAATCAGACCTGGGCCGTCGTGGGCATCGCCGTTCTGGCGTTTGTCTTCGTGGTCGTCGGCGTGTAGGAGAAGGGAGAAACAATGTCATTTGCAGTCAGTCTGTCCCTTCTCGGCTTGGTCGCTATCGCGGCCCCGATGGTGGCCTCGGTGCTCGTCGCCCTGTTCCCCCGTCCGTACGCCAAGTGGTTCAGCGTTTTGGGTGCCGCCGTCTCGACGGTCTGCACCATCGCCCTCGCCGCGAATTTCGCCGGCGCCGGCATGCCCGACACGCAGGTCTCCCTGATCTCGTTTGGGCAGACCCTCGTCATGGGATTCACCTTCGATCGCATGAGCACGCTGCTCGCGCCCGCCTTTGTGGGTATCGGCCTGCTTGTCGTGATCTATTCGATTCCCTATATGAGCGAGAATAACCGTGAGCATCCCGACGCGCCGCGTCGTCGCTTCTACGCATACCTCGCGACCTTCATCGGCGCCATGGCCGGCCTCGTGTACAGCTCGACCCTTTTGGGCCAGCTCGTGTTCTTTGAGATCACGGGTGCGTGCTCTTGGGGCCTCATTAGCTACTACATGACGCCTACGGCCAAGAAGGCCGGCATGAAGGCTCTGATCATCACGCATATCGGTGCGCTCGGCCTGTATCTGGGCGCCGCCATTGTGTTTGCCCACACCGGCACCTTCGCCATTACCGCGATTGCCGGCCTCGACGCCAAGCTCAAGGCCATCGTCCTTTTGCTCGTGCTGTTTGCGGCCTGGGCCAAGTCCGCACAGGTTCCCATGTACATGTGGCTGCCTTCGGCCATGGAAGCGCCGACGCCCGTTTCGGCCTACCTGCATGGCGCCTCGATGGTTAAGGTCGGCGTGTGCGTGTTCGCGCGTGCGCTCGTCTCTGCCGGCGAGGTTCCCGAGATCGTGGGCTGGGTTGCCATTATCGACGCCATGGTCACCATGCTCTTTGGTTTCCTTATGTACTTGCCGCAAAAGGACATGAAGCGCCTGCTGGCCTTCTCCACGATCGCCCAGCTCTCCTATGTGTTCTTTGGTCTGGGCCTTTCGGTCTTTGGCAGCCAGCTAGCCTTTGATGGCGCCGTGTGCCACATCTTTAACCACGCCTTCGCCAAGACCCTGTTCTTCCTGATCGCCGGTTCGTTCTCCTTTACCCTCGGCACGCGTATGCTGCCCAAGCTTCGCGGCATCGTGAAGAAGTACCCGATCTCGGGCGTGGGCTTTGGTGTCGCCGCGCTCGCCATTGCCGGCGTGCCGCCCATGAACACGTTCTTCTCGAAGTTCCAGATCATCGCCGGCGGCTTTTCTGTGGGTGCCGGCAACGTCGCGATCCTGGTGCTCGTGTGCATCATGGTCGCCGAAACCGTCGCCACCTTTGCCTGGTTCCTTAAGTGGATGGGCTATTGCCTGCCCGGCGAGCCGAGCGAAGAGGTCGCTGCGGGAACCCCGCTTCCCCGCGCGATGGCGTTCGTGTTCATCGTGCTCATCATCATGGTCATTGTCAGCGGCCCGCTTTCGGCCAGCTGGATCGGTTAGGAGGTAGAACGACATGGGTTATTCGATCGTCAACATCCTTGGCGGCCTTCTGATCGTCACGTCCACCATGGTGGTCGTCTCCAAGAACATCAAGCACGCCATCCGCTGGTATGCGGTGCAGTCGCTGGTGCTCGTGGGGCTGCTCGCCACGCTCGGTGCCACCACCGGTGCGCAGGAGCTGCTTATGTGGGCTGGATCTGCCTTTATCACCAAGGTCGTCCTGGTCCCTTATATCCTCAACCGCGCATATAAGAAGATGGGCGAGCCGAGCGACGCATCGCTCAAGGCCGGCCTTAAGCCCGCGTGGGCCATCTGCATCATCGCCGTCGAGGTCGCGATTTGCTTTGCCGTCGTGACGCAGATCAGCCTGCCCACGGCCGAGGTCGCTACGCCTGCGCTCGCTATTAGCTTCGCTCACTTCTTTGTGGGCCTCACCTGCATCATCTCGCAGCGCAACATCATGAAGCAGATCTTTGGATACTGCCTTATGGAAAACGGCAGCCACGTGACGCTCGCGCTTTTGGCCCCCACCGCTCCCGAGATCATCGAGATCGGTATTGCCACCGACGCCATCTTTGCCGTCATCATCATGTCCATCGTCGTGCGTCGCATTTGGGACGACTCCCACTCGCTCGATGCGCGCGACCTGTCCGAGCTGAGGGGGTAGTCCATGGAAACGTTGATTCTCGCCCTGCTCGCGACTCCTTTGGTGTTCTCGCTGGTCATGGCGTTTTTGCCCAAGAACACGTCCTATAACGTGTTTGCCGGTCTCAACCTGGTCTCCGTCGCAGCCGTCCTGGTGCTGTCGATAATGACGGCCGGTGACGTCCTTACGAGCGGCGAAACCGCGAGCGCTCTTGGCCTGTGGTTCCACCTCGATTCGCTGGGCGCCATCTTTGTGCTGCTCATCGGCTTTATCGGTTTTCTTACGGGGCTGTTCTCGCTGCCCTATGTAAAGGCCGATATCGAGGAGGGCTCCATGCCCGCCGAGCGCGCCAAGCAGTATTTTGCGCTGTTTAGCCTGTTTGTGTTCACCATGCTGCTCGCGTGCCTGTCCAACAACATGATCCTCACGTGGGCCGCCGTGGAGGCAACCACGCTTTCCACCGTGTTCCTCGTGGGTATCTACAAGAACAAGACGGCCCTCGAGGCTTCTTGGAAGTATGCGATGGTCTGCACCGCCGGCGTGGCCTTTGGCCTGTTCGGTACGCTGCTGATCTACGCCAACGCCGCCGACGTGATTCCCAACGCCCACGAGGCCGCATTCCTGTCGTGCGTGCTGCCGTATGCCGACCAGTTCGACCCGACGCTCATGCGCCTCGCCTTTGCGTTTGTCGTGATTGGCTTTGGCACCAAGGCCGGCCTGTTCCCCATGCACACTTGGCTGCCCGATGCCCACTCCCAGGCCCCGAGCCCTGTGTCGGCCCTTCTCTCGGGCGTGCTGCTT
>CAUCNB010000057.1:0-11544 GCA_958444075.1 uncultured Collinsella sp.
CCCTACCATCGCTCGAGCCGCAGATGCTATGGACGAGGCCGAGGCTTGGTCCATGATCGACAGCATGCTCGACGACGATTCGCCGGTGAGCTGCGACCCTGCGCGCTCGCGCGACGTCTATCAAGTCGCCATCGACGAGCTCACCAACGGCGGGCAGACCGGCTCCTTCAATCGCGATGATATCGCCGCCGCGGCACGCGCCGTGTCGGGCTCCCAGGCCGCCCCTGCGGGCAGCACGGCGGCTTTCGTGGCACTCGTTGCCAATGCGGCGGTCAATAACGCCTACAGCGCTACCTCGGCGGACGCGAACGCTTCTGCCGATAATTCGTACGTTGATGAAGCCATGACCGCGGACGAGGAGGCTGTTGCCGCCCGCCGTGCCGCCGAAAGCTCGCTTTGGGGCGCTCCTGCCCAGCAGCAGGCGGCTGAGGCTGCGCCGTACAATGCAAACCTCGCCAGCATGCCTATCATCTCCGGTGCCGCGGGCATCGATCTCGATGACCTCGATGAGCCTGCAGCCATCACCGCATCGATTGATGCCCAAGATCGCATCGACACCGGCGACCTTCCGGACGCCTCGCTCGAGGTTGATGTCCCCATGGCCGATTTCTCGGGCCACGAGGGTATGTGGGCCGCCGCCACCGCGATTCTGGATGAGATTGACGAGCCTGCTCCTGTTTCAGCCCCCGCTCCCGTCGCTGCCCCTCAGCCTGCTGCCCCCGCCTATGTCGGCCGTCACAGCGCTGTGTTCCCCGAGGATACTGCCCGTATCTCGCGTGAGAGCATCGAGCGGGCCGAGGCTATTGCCGCCGGCATTATGGAAAATCGTCGTCACGAGCGCGTCAATCAGATCCTCGAGGAAGAGATCGAGCGTCTTCAGTCCTCTACCGCCAAGCGTACGGGCCGTGCTTATCTGAGCGTTATCGAGGGCGGTACCGCCAGCTTCGCGCCGCTTCGTGCGGAGGCATAACTTCTGCATGGTTAAGATCAATCGAAAATGGGCGGTCGTAACCTGCCTGATGGCGCTCTTGATCTGGGGCAATTCGCTGGTTCCCGGCTCGGGGTCGGGCTCACTGAGCCTAACGGTCATGGAAGCTATCCGCGGTTTCCTGCACGGCGTGGGACTTCCATATGCATGGGTGACCAACTTTGTTGTTCGCAAGTGCGCGCATTTTACCGAGTATATGGTGCTCGGTATCTTGGCAACGCACGCCTTTGATTTTGAGGGCCGGCGCACCTTTGACGTGCTGCTGCCCACGGCGGTGTTCCTGCTGCTGATTCCCTCGATCGACGAGACGATTCAGCTCTTTGTGCCGGGACGCGCCGGCATGATCACCGATGTGATGATCGACTGCTGTGGTGCGGCAACGGGCGTTGTGCTCCGATATCTCTTACGGCCGCTGATGCGCGCCAAAAAAGCCGCCTAGGACGTATTGTTTGGTCCTAGGCGGCCTTTTTTATTTGAGGGCTTATATGAGGCGTGGTGGCGTCGTTCCGTAGGTCGGATTTGCCGGGCGCGCCACGCCCTGTGGGTGCGTCTGCTACTGAAGCGCCTGAGCGCCCAGGGCCAGGCAGCCCATAATGCCCTGTTTGCCCTCGAGGCTGTTGTTGACGATATAGCTATCAATGTCGGCCATATCGGGCGTGACGATGTAGCCGTTGAGCATCTCGGCGCACTTCTTGCGCGCGAGCGGCACGATGGGGGTGTGGTCGGCCACGCCGCCACCGATGACGATCTTTTGCGGTGCGTAGCACAGGATGTAGGTCATGAGCGCCTGCGCCAGATAGCCGGCGAGCAGGTCCATGGCCTCCGGGTCATCGGCCATCTCTCCGGCGCTCTTGCCACCCCAGCGCTTTTTGACGCCGGGACCGGCGATGAGGCCCTCGAGGCAGTTGTCGTGGAAGGGGCAGCCGCTGTGCTCGCCGATGGTGTCGCGCGGGTCGCGCGTGACCAGGATGTGGCCGGCCTCGGGGTGCATTTAGTGCCGGGCCGTCCTTACCCGCGCGGTTTGATTTTATCACGCAGGAACTTGAGGTTCTCCAGTGCTGCGTTGAGCGTCTCGTCTCGCTTGGCAAAGTGGAAGCGGATGAGGTGGTTGACGGGCTCGCGGAAGAAGCTGGAGCCCGGAACGGAGCCCACGCCCACCTTGGAGGCCAGATCCTCGCAGAAGTCGAGGTCGCTGTCATAGCCAAACTCAGAGATGTCCATCATCACGTAGTACGCGCCCTGCGGCACGTTGTGCGTGAGGCCGATGCTGTCGAGTCCCTGACAGAATAGGTCGCGCTTGGCGGTGTAGAGGTCGAGGACCTCCTGGTAATAACTGTCGTCGAAATTGAGGGCAGTGACGACGGCTTCCTGCAGGGGCGCGGCGGCGCCGACGGTGAGGAAGTCGTGGACCTTTTTGATACGCTCGGTGATCTGGGCTGGGGCAATGGTGTAGCCCAGGCGCCAGCCGGTGATGGAGTACGTCTTAGACAGCGAGCTGCAGCTGATGGTTCGCTCGAACATGCCGGGCAGCGTGGCCATATAGACGTGCTCGTGGGGAGCGTAGACGATGTGCTCGTACACCTCGTCGGTGATGCAGTAGGCGTCGTACTTCTTGCACAGGTCGGCAATAAAAGTGAGCTCCTCGCGCGTAAAGACCTTGCCGCAGGGGTTGGAAGGGTTGCACAGGACGATGGCCTTGGGATCGTTGTCGCGGAAGGCCGCCTCGAGTGTCTCGCGGTCAAAGTCGAACGCAGGTGGGTTAAGCGGCACGTAGATGGGCTCGGCACCCGAGAGGATCGTGTCGGCGCCGTAGTTCTCGTAGAATGGCGAGAAGATGACGACCTTGTCGCCGGGGTTTGTGACCGTCATCATGGCGGCCATCATGGCCTCGGTGGAGCCGCAGGTGACCACGATGTTCTCGTTGGGGTTGATCGGCATGCCCATAAAGTGCTCCTGCTTGGCGGCAAGCGCCTCACGCATGGCCTGGGAGCCCCAGGTGATGGAGTACTGGTGATAGAGCGGCTTGGGGTCGCTGGCGATGGCGCTCAGGCTGTTGAGCAGCTGCGCCGGGGGATCGAAGTCGGGGAAGCCCTGCGACAGGTTGACGGCGCCATACTTATTGGAGATGCGCGTCATGCGGCGGATGACCGAATCGGTAAACGTTGCCGTACGGTTGGAGAGTTCTTTCATGCTTGTCCTTTCGAGCATTTGCAGTGGGGCAAGTTTACTCCTATGAAACCGGTGGGAATTGCTCGAAATGGTCTCGAAAAACTCTTTTCAAAATTCTTGAAAATTGGGGCTTGCATCGCGTGGCGTTCCTTGCAATAATAGTCGAGCGCGAAGCGCACAGGACACGGTGGGTGTAGCTCAGTTGGCTAGAGCGACGGGTTGTGGTCCCGTAGGTCGAGGGTTCGAGTCCCTTTACCCACCCCAGTTCTTGCTTCGTGTTGATATCGGGTCGTTAGCTCAGTTGGTAGAGCAGGGGACTCTTAATCCCAAGGTCCAGGGTTCGACCCCCTGACGGCCCACCACACGATATCTCCTCTAAAGTCCGCTACGACGGACTTTAGCTTTGGGTCGTTAGCTCAGTTGGTAGAGCAGGGGACTCTTAATCCCAAGGTCCAGGGTTCGACCCCCTGACGGCCCACCCAAAGTATGTTAAAGCGACTGGCTTAGGCTGGTCGCTTTTTTTGTTGACCTCGCATGGGGTCGAACCCGTCGGGGCGCGAAGCTGAGGAAATGCGTAAGCATTTACCAGCGCAGCGCGCAAGGCGCAAAGCGCCGAAGCGGCCGCCTGCAAAGCAGGCTGACCCCCTGACGGCCCACCAAAGATTGTTAAGACGGTCAACTTCGGTTGGCCGTCTTTTTTATTAACCTCGCATGGGGCCGAACCCGTAAGGGCACAGACGCTTTACAAGTCGAGCCTGCCCTGGGGGTCGGTGAATCCGTCTGTACCCTCCTTGAGCTTTTTCTCGTCTGCTTTCACGCGACGTTCGAGCTTCTTTGTATCTTCGGCAGGCGGTAGGTTCTCGGGTACAATTCCGCGGTCGATGAGGCTGCCACGCACGCTTGTGTTGTTCTCGACGTGCTCTTGCTTGATCTGGTCCAGACCGTACAGGTCGTGTTCCTCGGCGTTGAAGGCCGTCATCGAGTTCGTAAGGTCCTTTGCTTTGATGAGGACATCGGCTAACCTGTCCGCCAATGCCGCGCTCTTGGGTATGCCGAGCTGCTGCTTCGTTTCCGCCGTGCTTCTGCCGCCGAATAACGCTTCATCGCCCTTCGACTTGATGATCGCGAATCCTTTGGAGTCCACGCCGCGTTTGAATGCAATACCCGAGAGCTGTTTCTCTGAATCGGATAGCGAGTGGCGCGCCTGCAAGCGCTGAATCTCTGCGAAGCGCTGCTCTATGAGCTCTTGGCGGCGCGTCTGCACGGCAAAGTATGCTTGGGCGAGTGCAATCTCTGGCTTGTTTGAATCTCCGTTCTGGGCGATTAAATAGCATGCATAGCGCGTAAGTTTGTAGTCTTTAACCGCGCGAGCGGCGACACCGGCAATTACCATTTTCGTGGTGTCACGAAAATGGGAATCAACTGGAGTTTTGTTTGTTTCGCACGAGACTTTTGCCCTCTAAACAACTTCGGCGAAGTTTTCCCATCGCGTGTACCCCATGGGTTCCATTAAATCTCGTGCGAGCCAATACTCAACGCCGTCTTCTACATTGGCGTAGCTATCAAGTTCGACACGCCACTTCTCGATATCTCTACTGTCCATATCTCCTCCTCGCTGGCCTATTGTCTATGCGGGCTTTGCCCGCTCCGTATTCAGAATAAGGATACGCTGCCGTACGGACACGAATGGGCCCCGTGCCACTTCGAGCTCACGGGGCCCATAGATATCGATTAGTTGTGTTCTGCTTTAGATGGGTGTTCGAATTAGTCCGCTCGATAGTGCGATCCGAGGCTTTCGGTTCGTTTGCGCATGGCTTTGACCATTTCCTGTGCTAGTTGAATCTGCGATTGCAGGCGGGCGAGGGCTGCGACTTCGCTGTCCTGGGCTTTCTGTGTGCTCAAGGTCGTTGCCTCCGTCTTCAAGCCCTCAAGCTCGTGTAGTGCCTCGGATAGGCCTGTTTCGGTCCTGTTGATCATGCAATAGGTGCTCATCGTGTGCCTTAGGCTGTGTGTCAGGCGTTCGGCATCTGTTGCGGCTATGCCGTACTGGGGGAGGGCGATATCCGCCTTCAGGGCTGTCTCGGGCTCTTTCTGTGCTGCTTGGGCTGCCGATGCGCCCGCGATGCGCCCGAACACGATGCCGTTGGCGCTTGACAAGCCACCAATGCGGTCGGCGCCGTGCATGCCGCCTGTCGCCTCACCGCAAGCGTAGAGGCCCTCAACGCCCGTTTGCGCGGTCTTATCGATCTTGATGCCGCCGTTAGCGGCGTGGGCATACATCGCAACGCGCATCTCGTCAGTCGGGGCGATGCCGTGCTCGTCTTGCAGCCAGGTGGCAAAGGTCTGCACAAACTCTGGGACATCCTCGCGGGGAAAGTCGTAGTGGAGTGCCAGGCCTTCGACACCTGCCTGATCGATGACGAGATCGATAGCGCGGGAGGCCAAGCGTGACGTGAAGGGACCATATCCAGAGCGCTGCTCGAGCAGGTCGTCCAGCTTGTCGTCGGCAATATCTACCGGCTGGTCTACATGTACGTAGCGCCAGGTTTTCTCGTTGAAGACCAGGTTGCGCTTGGGCTCGATGAAGCCGGGCATCATCTGCATGAACTCTATATTAGTAAGTGTTGCGCCGTGCGCCAGCGCGATGGCCTGCGAGGAGCTGAGCACATCAGCCGACGTAAGGCTGCGCTCGAACAGGCCGCCTGTGCCACCGGTTGCGATGATCGTGGCCTTGGCAGCAAAGGGCACGATTCGATTTTCGGTGAGGTCGTAGAGCATGGTTCCGGTTATTCTGCCGTTCGTGTCCTCAACAAGGTCGATAAGCTCATGGCGGGGGAGCAGGCGAATGCCGAGCGACTCGATCCGGGTCGTCAGAGCGTCCTCAAGGGGCTTGCGGGTGAGGCCGCGCCACATGCGCGTCTTGTGGTCAAAGCAGGGGATAAATTGCTTTTGCTGAGCGCTTTCAGCGCTTTGCGGACGCTGGAGCTCAACACCCAGGTCTTGCTCGAGCCATTCAATTGCCTGGGGAATGCTGTGGACAAACGTCTGGACAAGATCGGGGTCGGCGACGCCGCCACCAACGGTCTGGATGGTATCGATAAGGTCTTGTTCGTCGTCTTCGTTAACGGGTCCGATAAGCCCCAAGCCCCAGGTTCCGGGGAAGAAGCTTGATCCACTCATAGTCTTGCCGGCGCTTGCCACAGTGACGGTCACGCCCGCGCGCGCCGCTTCGATGGCGGCGCAAAGGCCCGCAATGCCAGATCCAATTACCAGTACATCAGTCGATTCCATCGGATTCCTTTCTCGTCCGGCGCATTGTCGCACGGGTGATCGGCAATGGGGCCGCAAAGACTCGGCAAATCGGTAAAGGGCAATTATGGCAGGTGGGTGTCATGGACACTTTGACGTTCCATCTCGTCTCATCTCGTATTTCGCCCCAACTGGTATATCGGCATTAGCTACCCTGCGACAGCGTAAACAAAAAGAGCCGCTACCTCGAAAGGTAGCGGCTCCAAAGCTCAACTATGTGAGCATCGCGCGGGCGCGACTAGGCCTTGAGGGCCTCCTCGACGGCGACAGCGCAGGCGACGGTGGCACCGACCATGGGGTTATTGCCCATGCCGATGAGACCCATCATGTCGACGTGCGCAGGCACGGAGGAAGAACCGGCGAACTGGGCGTCGGAGTGCATGCGGCCCATGGTGTCGGTCATGCCGTAAGAGGCAGGGCCGGCGCCCATGTTGTCCGGGTGCAGGGTACGGCCAGTGCCGCCACCAGAAGCGACGGAGAAGTACTTCTTGCCAGCCTCGAGGCGCTCCTTCTTGTAGGTGCCAGCGACGGGGTGCTGGAAGCGCGTGGGGTTGGTGGAGTTACCGGTGATCGAGATGTCAACGTTCTCGTGCCACATGATGGCAACGCCCTCGCGGACGTCGTCGGAACCGTAGCAGTTAACGGCAGCGCGGGGACCATCGGAGTAGGGGATGGTCTCGACGACCTTGAGCTCGCCCGTGTAGTAGTCGAACTGGGTCTTTACATAAGTGAAGCCGTTGATGCGGGCGATGATCTGGGCGGCGTCCTTGCCCAGACCGTTGAGGATAACGCGCAGCGGCTTCTTGCGAGCCTTGTTGGCGTTCAGAGCCAGGCCGATAGCGCCCTCGGCGGCAGCGAAGGATTCGTGGCCGGCCAGGAAGGCAAAGCACTCGGTGTCGTCGGAGAGCAGCATAGCGCCCAGGTTGCCGTGGCCCAGACCGACCTTGCGGTCCTCGGCGACGGAGCCGGGAACGGTGAAGGCCTGGATGCCCTCGCCGATGATGGCAGCAGCCTCAGAAGCGGACTTGGCGCCACGCTTGACAGCGAGAGCGCAACCGAGGGTGTAGGCCCACTCGGCGTTCTGGAAGGCGATGGACTGGGTGTTGTTGACGATCTCACGCGGGTTGAAGCCCTTGTCGGTGCAGATCTGCAGAGCTTCCTCGAGGGAGGCGATGCCGTTGTCGGCGAGGCACTTGTTGATCTTGTCAGCGCGGCGCTCGTAACCTTCGAACGTAACAGTCATAGTTATTTCCCTCCCTTTCTACTCGTGAACCGGGAACACGCTGGCGACGGAGTGAGTCTCCTCGTCGGTGCGCGGGTCGATGTACTTGGCAGCGTTCTCCCACTGACCATAGTGGCCCATAGCGCCAGCGATGGCCTCCTCGGGGGTCTTGCCGGCCTTGACGGCGTCGGTGAACTTGCCGAGGTTCAGGAACTCGAACGCGATGATCTCGTTCTTGTCGTTGAGAGCCATGCGGGTGACGTAGCCCTGAGCGAGCTCGAGGTAACGAGCGCCCTTGGCCTTGGTGCCGAACATGGTGCCGACCTGAGAGCGAAGGCCCTTGCCGAGGTCGTCGAGGGAGGCGCCCACGGGCAGGCCGCCCTCGGAGAACGCGGTCTGGCTGCGGCCGTAAACGATCTGCAGGAAGATCTCGCGCATAGCAACGTTGATGGCGTCGCAGACGAGGTCGGTGTTGAGGGCCTCGAGGATGGTCTTACCGGGAAGAATCTCGGAAGCCATGGCGGCAGAGTGGGTCATGCCCGAGCAGCCGATGGTCTCAACGAGGGCCTCCTCGATGATGCCGTCCTTGACGTTCAGCGTGAGCTTGCAGGCGCCCTGCTGAGGTGCGCACCAACCCACACCGTGCGTAAGACCGGAGATGTCGGAAATCTCCTTAGCCTGGACCCACTTGCCCTCCTCGGGGATGGGTGCGGGGCCGTGGTATGCACCCTTGGCAACGGGGCACATGTTCTCCACTTCCTGTGAGTACTGCATGCCTCTCCTCTCTATCGTGTTGGCGTCCCGTCTGGGGGTCGTGGCTGGCGATTGCCGGGCGACCCTTCGAAAGGGACATGACATGCAGCCCCTATAATACCGCGAAATGCACGGAATATTCGGCGAACGGCTCAGTTTTCGTAGCGAGAAGTCCGGAAGTTTTAATTGAAACGGTTTAACTCTATGTTCCGTGGTCGCGAACTTCCGTAGAGGGGGTCCGTCTTTGGCAAGCTTTTGGTCAGCTCTTGTAAGCGTTGCAGGGGCTGACCTGTTGCAACGGTGCCGTTCGCCGCCTGTTTATTGCCTTTGGCCGCGCGAATGTATTGTTTTGCGTGAATGTTTTGGTGGCACGCTTCAATCGTGTTGTATTGAATGGCAAGCAGATCCCGGCGAAGGGAGCGCCATGCAGCGCGTTTGGAGAACGGTTACCGGCTTTTACCATGTTTGTGCCCGCGGTACGGGCAAGCAGCTCATCTTTGAGGGCGATGAAGACCGGTGGGAGTTTTTGGAGCTGATGCGCGAGTGCTGCCGCGAGGCGGGCGTGACGGTTATCGCCTGGTGCCTTATGGGCAATCACGTGGATCTTGTGCTTGCAGATTACGAGGACGCGATGAGCGTGGCGATGCACCGGCTGCTTTTGACGTACGCTCGTCGGTTCAATAAACGCACGGGGCGCACGGGCCATCTGTTCCAGAACCGTTTTGACCGGCGCTCGCTCGATACCGACTGGCAGGTGATGGAGGCTATTCGCTCCGTACACGCCGATCCACAGGAGGCGGGCGTTGGCCTAATCGAGCGTTATCCCTGGAGCAGCTTTGCGGAGCATTTGCGCGCTTACGACGGTGACGCGGCTGATGTCGCGAGGGGATTTTCTGATCCTTCTTGCGTGCTTGAGCTCTTTGGTTCTGCCGAGGGCTTTATTGCCTATTCACTTTCGACGCCCGACGGCGGCGAGCCAGCGCTGGGCGATATGAAAGAGACGGAGTGGGAACGCCACGCCTTTGCCGGCAAGATGGCTAAGGAACTCGGGGTTCCGCTTCGCGGGGTTAAAGCCGCACCGCCGGCGCAGCGCGATACCGTTATTTTTGGATTGCACGATGCCGGTTTCACGGTGCGCCAGATTGAGCGCTATACCGGGATTGGCAAAAGTACCGTCTCTCGTATTGTGCGTGCCCGCGCGCGGACGGCGATGCGGACTGGCGGAAACGTGATGTAGGGTCGCCTGTGCGCCGCAGATGGGGTCGTCCATACGCCGCAACAAGCGTTCAAAAGCTTGGTGCGGCAACTGCACTTCTTAATATGCATAGAACAATCGCCATCTTGCATAAAATAAGGGCTCAGTCCGGGTTTGCCCGTGCCTACCCCCATCTGCGCCGTGCAAAAAATGGAGTTTTCAGCATCGCGGTACTGCCACTACCGTCGCAATTTTGCAACATACGGGCCCCGAAGCTATTTATGCCTGCCGATGCGCTCCCGAAGCTCATGTTTGCGCCCCTGAGACCACGATGCTTGTTCTAAAACGCACTATATATGCGCCTGGAGACGTTGATTAACGCTTTCGATGCGTATACACACAGCTTGGCGTGCTGAATACTCGCAAAAATGCACGCCGCTCCCTATGGGACCCGTCTGCAGCAGGCGCGAAGCGAATCGGAGCCCAGCTGGATGGGGCATGGGACGATGCTAGGCGTGCTCGTGGCCCTGCCGCAGGCCTTTGGTGCTGTGGAAAACGCCCGTGTTCGCGTCTGGCTGTGTGGTAAATGACAGACGGGGTGCCGGACGCGCGGACTTTGTGCGTTCGCGCTCATTAGAAAAAACAGAGCCGCCCGTATCGGGCGGCTCGGCAATCAAAAACCTTGGATTCGGGGCATACGCTACTGGTTTGCTTGCCCCTCGAGCATGCCGTCGAGGGTGCGCCAGGCGAGCTCGGCGCATTTGACGCGGGCGGGCATGTGCGAGATGTCCTGGAGCTGGGCGGCTTCGTCTAGGTCTTCCAAGTCCTCCTCGGAGAGCTGCTCGCCGCGGATCATGGCGAGGAAGAGCTCTGCCAAGCGGCGAGCTTCCTCGACGGTCTCGCCGGTGATGAGGTCGGCCATGATGTCGGCACTGGCCTGGCTGATGGCGCAGCCGTGGCCGGTAAAGGAGGCCTCCTCGATTACGCCGTTCTCGACACGTAGCTGCAAGGTGAGCTCGTCTCCGCAGCTGGGGTTGATGCCGTCGTGCTCGTGCGTGGGGGCATCCATCTCGTACTTATAGTCGGGGTGCGAGTTGTGCTCCATAAACGTGGTGGAGGTGTACAGATTACCCATTGAACGTGCTCCAAACGTGATGCAGGCCGGCGATGAACTTGTCGATATCGGCCTTGTCGTTGTAGAAGGCCACGCTGGCGCGGCAGCAGGCAAGGTTCTCGACGCCCAGCCAGGTGAGTAGCGGCTGCGCGCAGTGGTGACCGGCGCGGATGCAGACGCCGTCCATGTCCATGATGCTCGCGACGTCGTGCGGGTGGATGCCCTTGACGTTAAAGCTCACGACGCCGTGGTGGTTGTCCCAGTAGATCGAGCCGATGATCTGGACAAAGTCGAGCTGCATGAGCTCGCCCATCAGGTAGTGGACGAGTGCCTGCTCGCGTGCCTGGATGTTCTCGTAACCCACCGTGTTGACCAGGTAGTCGAGTGCCGCACCCGTGGCGAAGATGCCGGCGGCGTCCTGCGTGCCGGCCTCGAACTTCTCGGGGACGGGCGCCCAGACGGCGTCCTGCTCGGTGACAGAGTCGATCATCTCGCCGCCGGTAAGCATGGGCGGCATGGCGTTGAGCAGGTCCATCTTGCCCCACAGCACGCCGATGCCCATGGGGCCCATGGCCTTGTGCGCACTAAAGGCAAAGAAGTCGGCGCCCAGGTCGGCCACATCGACCGGCATGTGCGGCAGCGACTGCGCACCGTCGACGACCAGGTAGCCGCCGTACTTGTGCACGAGTTTGCCGAGGTTCTTGACCGGGTTCTCGACGCCCAGCACGTTGGAGACCTGTCCCACGGCCAGGATCTTGGTCTTGGGGCCCACCTTGGCCAGAACCTCCTCGGTC
>CAUCNB010000058.1:0-10896 GCA_958444075.1 uncultured Collinsella sp.
CACGTTCTGCCTGGTCGAGAATGGCCTGACGAGCGCCGGCGCGCCCGAGTTCCTGGCTGCTTGCGAGAACGCTTTCGTTACGCGCGGCAAAATTGTCGACGGTTGGGCGGCGACGGCAGAGCTGCTGGTCGCGGCGCGTTCGTAGCGCGGCGTCGCCGCACTTGGACATGTCTTTTCGAGAGAGACTGGTGAGGTAATGTCCGATATCAAGAATCTGGCCGGGGACACGCGCCCTATTGGCGTATTCGACTCGGGTCTTGGTGGTCTGACGGTTGCGCGCGCCATCGCGACGGCGCTGCCGCACGAGTCCGTCTACTACTTCGGCGACACAAAACGCTGCCCCTACGGCACGCGCACCGAGGATGAGGTGCGCTCGTTTGCGTTGCAGGCGGGCCGTTGGCTGTCGAAGCACGACGTCAAGATTATGGTCATCGCCTGCAACACGGCGACCGCTGCGGCCTTGCGTCTGGCCCAGCAGGTGCTCGACGTTCCCGTCATCGGTGTGATCGCACCGGGCGCACGCGCGGCAATCAACAGCACTCGCACGCGCCGGGTGGGCGTGCTCGCCACCAACCTCACCATTCGCTCGGGCGCCTACACGCGCGCCATCCAGGATCTGGATGCCGGCGTCGACGTATACGGCTGCCCCGCCTCGAGCTTTGTCGAGGTTGTCGAACACGAGCTCGCCTCGGGTGCACATCTGCAGGAACAGTGGCTTGAGAACGAGGACATCTTCGATACGCCTGCCGTGCGTGCGCTGGTGGGTGCCACGGTTGAGCCGCTGCGCGACCACGGTATCGATACCGTGGTGCTCGGCTGTACGCATTTTCCGCTGTTGGTGGGACCTATCCGTCATGCGCTGGGGCCTGGGGTGCGCGTCGTGAGTTCCGCCGAGGAGACCACGCGCGAGCTGACCGATATCCTCACGCGCCGCGAGCAGCTGGCGGGCGACGCCGCCGAGCCGCAGCATCGTTTTGCCACGACGGCCGATAACATTGCCGAGTTTGCGGTGGCGGGCAGCTTTATCTTTGGTCAGCCGCTCAAGAGCATTGAGCATATCGATATCGATGAGCTGAAATAGATGTAAGGCCGCCGCCAAAGCCTTCGCCACATTTTTTGCCGAAAGGATCTTTCTATGGAGTACATGCAGGTCAACCGCGCCAACGGCCGCGCCGCCAACGAGTTGCGTCCCGTTAAGCTCACCCGTGGCGTCATGAAGCACGCCCACGGTTCGTGCCTGGCCGAGTTCGGCGACACGCGCGTGCTGTGCGCCGCCACTATCGAGGAGGGCGTGCCGGGCTGGCGAAAGGGAGCTAAGGCCGGCTGGGTGACCGCGGAATACGCCATGCTGCCGACGTCGACCGGCAAGCGCTGCAAGCGCGAGCACGCCAACCGCAAGGGCCGCTCCATGGAGATCGAGCGCCTCATTGGCCGCAGCCTGCGTACCGTCGTCAACATGAAGGCGCTCGGCGAGTACACCGTCACCGTCGACTGCGATGTGATTCAGGCCGATGGCGGCACGCGTACAGCGAGCATCACCGGCGCCTGGGTGGCGCTGCACGACGCCCTCGCCATGTGGGTCGAGGCGGGCAAGATCGAGCGCATCCCGCTTACCGGCCAGGTGGCTGCAATCTCCATGGGCGTTGTCGACGGCAATACGCTGCTTGACCTCGATTATTCCGAGGACAGCCATGCCGAAGTCGACATGAACCTCGTTGCCACCGACACCGGTGAGATGATCGAGCTCCAGGGCACTGGCGAGCAGGCGCCCTTTGACCGTAAGCGCCTCAACGCCCTGCTCGACTTGGGCGACAAAGGCATCGCCGAGCTCATCGAGCTTCAGCGCCAAGCCATCGCCTAACCTGCCAAAAAGGGACAGGTTTATTTTGGCAGGTTATATCTGGGAAAACGTCGAAGCATAAGACTGCCGTTGATTGAGAGGGGAGAGGCGGAGGCCCTCGTCGCCCTCGGCGCGGCATTGCTATAGAGACAAGGAGACCACTCATGGCACTTGAGAAGATCGACATCGACACCCTCGACCCGGCGGCGACCATCGTCGTGGCAACCGGAAACGCTCATAAGCTCACCGAGATCGAGGCCATTTTGGGCAAGGTCATGCCCGAGGTGCGCTTTGTGGCGCTCGGCCAGCTGGGCGATTTTGAGGACCCCGAGGAAAACGGCACGACGTTTTTGGAGAACGCCATCATCAAGGCGCAGGCTGCGGTCGAGGAGACGGGCCTTATGGCCATTGCCGACGATTCTGGCTTGGTCGTTGATGCCCTGGACGGCGAGCCGGGCGTGTATAGCGCGCGCTATGCGGGCGTGCATGGCGACGATGCCGCCAACAACGCCAAGCTGCTCGTTAACCTGGAAGGCGTGGCCGACGAGGACCGCACCGCGCGTTTTATGAGCGTCGTCGCGCTTATCGACACGGACGGCCTGGTCACTTATGGCGAGGGCGCCTGCGAGGGCGCTATCGCACACGAGGGCCGCGGCGATCATGGCTTTGGCTACGACCCACTGTTCCTGCCGGTCGACACGCCGGGCAAGACCATGGCCGAGCTGACGGCGGACGAGAAGAACGCCATCAGCCATCGATTCCATGCGCTCGAGCATCTGTCCGCCAAACTGACGGGCGAGGAGTAAGCCGTGCGTGCGGTGGTGCAGCGCGTACTCAACGCCGGCGTGACGGTCGACGGCGAGTGCGTGGGTAAAATTGGGCGCGGCTATCTGGTGCTGCTGGGCGTGGGCCACGGCGACACGCGCGCCGAGGCCGATAAACTGTGGGGCAAGCTCCGGGGCTTGCGCATTAACGAGGACGAGAACGGCAAGACCAACCTGGCACTTGCCGATGTCGACGGCGAGGTTCTCGTAGTGTCGCAGTTCACGCTGTTCGCCGATTGCCGTCACGGCCGCCGCCCATCGTTTACGGATGCCGGCGCCCCCGATGTCGCCAACGAGCTCTACGAGTACTTCCTGACGCTCGTTCGCCAAGATGTCGAACACGTGGCGCACGGCATCTTTGGCGCCGATATGAAAGTCGACTTGGTCAACGACGGCCCATTCACCATCGTCTTGGACACGGACAACCTTTAGGTTACGCGGTTTTACCAAACCGCGTAACAACTGGTCATGCGAGGTTGTCGTCTGGTACGTATTTGGGACGGGGTTTATTTAGCTACTTGCGTATGGCGGCAACAGGGTGCTATAGTATTAGAGTTTTGTCTATCTTAGGGGTATTATCCCCTTTTTGAATTGCACCTTCTGGAGGCCCTGTTCATGGAAGAGATGGAAGTCAATCACGTCGACGACATCCACGAGAAGCTGACCGATATGGTGGGCGATCGCGTCAAGGTGAAGGCCAACATGGGCCGCACCCGCGTCGTCGAGCGCATGGGCACCATCAAGAGCGTCCACCCCGCCGTCTTTATCGTCGAGGTTGACGAACGTCGCGGCCGCAAGTCGCGTCAGTCCTACCAGTATATCGATGTCCTCACCGGGCAGGTCGAGCTGTTCGACCCCGAGAGCGGTGAGCACATTTTTACCCCGCTCGGCAATCAGCTCGAGGAGCACTAACGGTGACCGATCGGTCCCTGACTCTTTCCGCGCCGGCAAAGATTAACCTCTACCTGGGGGTTCATACCGAGCGCGATGACCGCGGCTACCACAGGGTCGATTCCCTGATGGCAGCCGTCGGTCTTTCCGATTCCGTGACGGTCGCGCCGGCGCAGGCGCTGACCGTCCAGACGGTTCCGGCATCAGATTTTCCCATGCAAAAGAATACGGCGTATCGGGCTGCGGTTGCTATGGCCGAGCATTATGGTTGCGAGGCAAACATCTGCGTGACGATTGAGAAGCGCATTCCATTGTGCGCCGGCTTGGGCGGCCCCTCGACGGACGCGGCCGCGGTCATTGTCGCCTTGGCGGAGCTCTGGGGAATTGATCGCACCGACCCCGCGCTCGACGACATTGCGCGGGGTATTGGTGCTGACGTCCCGTTCTTTTTGCACGCGAGCCTTGCGTTCTACGTAGGTGGGGGAGACGTGCTGGCAACTGAGTATCCCGCGCTGCCCGCAACGCCCGTCGTGTTGGTCAAGCCGCGCGAGGCAAGCGTTTCAACAATTGAAGCCTATCGACGTTTTGACGAGGCTCCGGTGCCTGCAGACAAGCCCGGCGCGATAGCTTCTGCCTTGCATGCTGGTGATGCCGAGACGGCATATGCGCTCATCCATAACAACCTAGGTGTCATTTCCGCACAGATGGAGCCGCAGATTCAAACGGTTCTCGATTGGCTGCGTAAACAGGACGGCACCGTTGCTGTAGATGTGTGCGGATCGGGTGCCTGCTCATTTGCCATTTGCGACACCGCCGCCACGGCCGAAAGGCTTGCCGACGCTGCCCTGCAAAACGGCTGGTGGTCCTGCGCGACGGAGCTCATTCCCAACACGGTTCGCATCGAAGTGCCAAAGAAGTAAAAATTTCTCTAGCACACGACGGAAATCTTTGTTACTATAGTCGAGCTAACGGGTTGTGGCTCAGTTTGGTAGAGCACTGCGTTCGGGACGCAGGGGTCGCTGGTTCAAATCCAGTCAACCCGACCAGAGCATGAGGAGGGACCGCTTCTTGCGGTCCCTTTTTTTAGCTATTGTTGTGATACCGCGATACCCGCGGTATACTCATTCGAGCTTGTCTCGCTGTATTGTGGAGGTCTACATGTTTGGACTGAGGGCTCCTGAGCTCATCATTATTCTCGTCGTTGTCCTGATTATCTTCGGGCCCAAGAACCTGCCGAAGCTCGGCAAGTCCCTCGGCTCTACCGTCAAGAATATCCGCGAGGGTATGGAGGGCGACGATAAGGCCGAGACCAAGCAGGCCGAGGAGGTCGTGGTCGAGCAGTCCGAGGAGGACAAGGAGATCGCTGAGCTCGAGGCCAAGCTCGCTGCTGCCAAGAAGAAGCAGGCAGAGGACAGCGACGCGGACGCAGAGTAGTCCCATCCCTTTGGGGTGAGCACCTGACCGGCTTGCCCGCAGGCTAGCCGGTCTTTTTCGTTTTGTTGACAGTTGATTGTTTGATCAGAGTTGGGGAGATATCCGTATGGACGCAAGCCAGATCGTACTGACCGCTGAGGGCCGCCAGAAGCTCGTCGAGGAGCTCGCTTGGCGTGAGGGCGATTACGCCAAGGAGATCGTCGAGGACATCAAGGAAGCCCGCGCGTTCGGCGACCTTTCGGAGAACTCCGAGTACGATGCCGCCAAGGACAAGCAGGCCCAGAACGCCGCTCGTATTGCCGAGATCCAGGCCATCCTTGCCAACGCTCAGGTTGCTGCCACCACAGGTGATCTGACCGTCTCCATCGGTTCCACCGTTTCTCTGATTGATCCCAACGGTGAGGTCATGGAAGTCACGCTCGTCGGTACCACCGAGACCAACTCGCTCGAGCACAAGATTTCCAACGAGTCTCCGGTCGGCCACGCCATCATCGGTCACGGCGAGGGCGACTCCGTCGAGGTCGTTACGCCTTCCGGCAAGACTCGCGTCTACACCATCGCCAAGATTGCACGCTAGACCACGGTCCCGCGTAAAGGTATGTTTTCGCTCCCTGGGACCGAATCCTGGGGAGCGTTTTAGTTTGAGGAGCTAACTTATGGCAGAGAACCAGAACGCCGCAGATCAGGCATCGACGCTCAACGACGAGCGCGCCACCCGCCTGGCTAAGCGCGCCGCCCTGTTCGAGGCGGGCCAGAACCCCTATCCCGAGCACTCTGAGCTTGAGGACTACGTTGCCGATATCGAGGCTAAGTACGCCGAGCTTGCCGATGGCGAGGACACCGAGGACGTCGTGAAGATCGCCGGCCGCGTGGTCGCCAAGCGCGGTCAGGGCAAGATCATGTTCATCGTCGTGCGCGATGCGACTGCCGAGATTCAGCTGTTCTGCCGCATCAACGACATGGACGAGGCTGCATGGAATACGCTCAAGTCCCTCGACCTGGGCGACATCCTGGGCGTGACCGGCGTGGTTGTGCGCACCCAGCGCGGCCAGCTCTCCGTTGCCCCTAAGAGCGCGACCCTGCTTGCCAAGGCCGTTCGTCCGCTGCCCGAGAAGTTCCACGGTCTTTCCGACAAGGAGACCCGTTATCGTCAGCGCTACGTCGACCTGATCGCCAACGACGATGTCCGCGAGACCTTCCGCAAGCGTTCGCAGATTCTCTCCACCTTCCGCCGCTTCATGGAGTCCGACGGCTACATGGAAGTCGAGACCCCCATCCTGCAGACTATCCAGGGCGGCGCCACGGCTAAGCCGTTCATCACGCACTTCAACGCGCTCGACCAGGAGTGCTATCTGCGCATTGCTACCGAGCTGCATCTCAAGCGCTGCATCGTCGGCGGCTTTGAGCGCGTGTTCGAGATTGGCCGCATCTTCCGCAACGAGGGCATGGACCTCACCCACAACCCCGAGTTCACCACGATGGAGGCCTACCGTGCCTTCTCCGATCTCGAGGGCATGAAGGCGCTTGCCCAGGGCGTCATCAAGGCTGCCAACAAGGCCATCGGCAACCCCGAGGTCATCGAGTACCAGGGCCAGACCATCGATCTTTCCGGTGAGTGGGCAAGCCGCCCCATGACTGATATTGTCTCTGACGTGCTCGGCAAGAAAGTCACCATCGACACGCCGGTCGAGGAGCTTGCTGCCGCCGCGCGCGAGAAGGGCCTGGAGATCAAGCCCGAGTGGACTGCTGGCAAGATCATCGCCGAGATTTACGATGAGCTGGGCGAGGACACCATCGTCAACCCGACCTTCGTGTGCGATTACCCCATCGAGGTCAGCCCGCTTGCCAAGCGTTTTGAGGACGACCCGCGTCTGACGCACCGCTTTGAGCTGGTTATCGCCGGTCACGAGTACGCTAACGCGTTCTCCGAGCTCAACGACCCGGTCGACCAGGCCGAGCGCTTTGCCGCTCAGATGGCCGAGAAGGCTGGCGGTGACGACGAGGCCATGGAGTACGACGAGGACTACGTGCGCGCCCTCGAGTACGGCATGCCTCCCGCGGGCGGCATCGGCATCGGTATCGACCGCGTGGTCATGCTGCTCACCAACCAGGCCTCCATCCGCGACGTCCTGCTGTTCCCGCACATGAAGCCCGAGAAGGGTTTCCAGTCCGGTGCTGCTGCCGCCAAGGCCGCCGAGGCCGGCAACGCCTCGAGCCCGTTCGTCAAATCGCTCAAGCCTACGCTCGATTACTCTAAGATCGCCGTCGAGCCGCTGTTCGAGGAGTTTGTCGACTTTGATACCTTCTCCAAGAGCGATTTCCGCGCCGTGAAGGTCAAGGCGTGCGAAGCCGTCAAGAAGTCCAAGAAGCTGCTGAACTTTACGCTCGACGACGGTACCGGTACCGACCGCACCATCCTTTCCGGCATCCATGAATACTATGAGCCCGAGGACTTGGTCGGCAAGACCCTGCTCGCCATCACCAACCTTCCTCCGCGCAAGATGATGGGCATTCCCAGCTGCGGCATGCTGATCAGCGCTATTCACGAGGAGGAGGGCGAGGAGCGCCTCAATCTGATTCAGCTCGACGCTTCCATCCCCGCCGGCGCAAAGATGTACTAATTGGTTCCGCCGTTCTACCGAACGGCGGACCGGCCGACGCTGCGCGGGCCGCATTTGGACAATCTGACGTTCAATTTCAAGGGCGCGACCAGAAGGTCAGCGCCCTTTCGTTTCACGTCACCTTGTCTCAAATGCGGCCCGCTCGCTGACGTTGCCAATACATCGGCGTTGCCTTGGCCGTCAATAGTCATTGGGGACGTTCTTAAACGACTACCCAACGGCTATTGAGCACATGGCTCGCATGGCAGCCGTCTCTTTTATGTTTCCTTTAGCCGTCGCTGCCTAGGATGGGGGTTAGTCGGTAGGAAGGGAGCGTCTATATGGACGACGCGAGCGAGCGCGCGATCGAAGAGGACATGCTCGATCAGTTCAATTACTTTGATGATGAGGACGAGGAGCTGATCGACCGTCGCGAGCCAGCGCCGCTTGATTCCTTTGATCTGGTCGATGAAGAGGCTGATGAGGTTGAGGATGAATCGACGGAACCCCCACAGCCTTCGCGCCTTGACTCACTGCCTTCGAGAGCCCCCATGCACCACGGTGTCCGTGCCGGCGCGCTCCATATGAAAACTGACTGGCGCCAGATCGTGACCGCGGGCGATGAGCTTGCCGTCGATGCGCCACTTACCGACAAATCATCCATCATCTGCCGCACCGGTATGCTTATGCTCGCGAGCGGAACGGGTGCCTGGCGTGTACGCGATACCATGAACCGCGTCGCCGCCGTACTCGGTGTCACCATCCACGTTGACTTAAGTCTCCTGTCGTTTGAGTGCACCTGCATCGAAGGCGGCCACTGCTTTAACGAGGTCGTCAGCCTGCCAACAACGGGCGTCAACACTCATCGCATTTGGATGATGGAGAGCTTCCTAAAGGAAATCGAGACTTATGGGCGCCGGTTTACCGTGCATGAGTATCACGAGATGCTCAAGACCGTTGAGAGTTCAAAACCTGATTACGCGCCTTGGCAACAGGGCCTTGCGGCGGCCTGCGCCTGTGGCGCCTTTGTCTTTTTACTTGGTGGCGGTCCCATTGAGATGGCATGTGCGTTCGTGGGCGCGGGCGTCGGCAACTTTGCCCGTTCTCATATCCTCAAGCAGGGCCTCGGCCAGTTTAGCGCGTTGACGATTGGCGTCGCGCTGGCCTGTATCTCGTATTTACTGGCGTTGCTCGGCCTTGGCCAGGTCATTCCGGGGGCAATGTCGCACCAAGAAGGCTATATCGGCGCCATGCTCTTTGTCATCCCCGGCTTTCCCCTCATTACGGCAGGCCTCGACATCGCAAAGCTCGATATGCGAAGCGGCATCGAGCGTCTTTCGTATGCTGTGTCAATTATTGTGATGGCGACCCTCGTAGGCTGGATGGTTGCCGAGTGTGTGGGACTGGCGCCGGATGACTTCGCCCCGCTCGGCCTCTCACCGTTGGCTCTTACGCTCTTGCGCATACTGATGAGCTTTATCGGTGTATTTGGCTTCTCGGTTATGTTCAACAGTCCGATAAAGATGGCCGCGGCGGCTGGGCTCATCGGTGCCGTGTCTAATACCTTGCGCCTTACGCTCGTCGATGCGCCGACGCTGTTTCCCTTTCTGGGCCTGAGTGCAGGCATGCCTCCCGAGGCGGCGGCGTTTATCGGCGCGCTGGTGTCGGGACTGCTTGCGAGCCTGGCCGAAATCAAGCTCACGTACCCGCGCATCGCCCTCACGGTGCCATCGATTGTCATCATGGTGCCGGGACTGTATCTGTATCGCTCGATGTACTACATGTGCACGTTTGACACGGTTAATATGCTTGGCTGGTTTGTGCGTGCGGTGCTCATCGTGGCGTTCCTTCCCGTCGGCCTGAGCGTAGCGAGAACTCTCACCGATCCCCGCTGGCGCCACACCAGCTAATTGGCGCAAGTGAAACTGATCCACGTTCATGGAATGGGTGTCCGAAAATCCACGCTCGTTGGGCCGATGCAGAAGCACCTGGCGATTCCTTTTTTGTAGACGTTGTCGCGCGGCACGGGCAGGAAAGGTCCCAACGGTTAACATATACTCCATATGGGTAAAGAGACCAAAGCGCTGCCGCGGGGCGGCGCTTTGCGTTTGAAAAAACTAGCTCGTCTAAGAGGAACTAGCATGTTAGACCGTTTTACCGATCGCGCGCGCAAGGTCATGTCCATGGCCAAGCAAGAGGCGCTCGATCTACACTCAAATAAAGTGGGTACCGAGCATCTGCTGCTCGCGCTCGCTAAGGAGGACGAGGGCATTGCCGCTGAGGCGCTGCGCTCGCTCGATATCTCCTACGACGACATCATGGACACCCTCAAGGAGGTCCAGACCACCGTTCCCGAGCCCAGCGAGGAGACCGAGGCCGCCAAGCTCGCCTTTACGCCGCTCGTCATTAGCGTGATGGAGCGTTCCTTCCGTGTGGCGCGCGAGAACAACCAGACCTATGTGTCGACCGAGCACCTGCTCATCGGTATCGTCGAAGAGGGCAACGGAATGGCCATGGACATCCTCATGCGCCTGGGTGTTTCGTCCGCTTCTATCAAAAAGGCCATCGAAAAGCTCACCGCCAAGGACCAGGACAAGAAGCGTCCGCTCGCCGGAGCTGGCGCCGGCCGCCCCGGTGCGGGCCTGCCGTTCTTTAGCGGCTCGGACGCCTCACAGCAAAAGGGGGACGGCACCGACACGCTCAAGCAGTTCGCCACCAACCTCACACAGAAGGCGCGCGACGGCAAGCTCGATCCCGTGATCGGTCGCGAAAAGGAAGTCCAGCGCATGATGGAGATCCTTTCGCGCCGCACCAAGAACAACCCGCTTATCTTGGGTGATCCCGGCGTGGGCAAGACAGCCATCGTCGAGGGCCTGGCTCAGCAGATTGCCGCCGGCAACGTGCCCGAGAACCTCATGAACCAGAATATCTGGACACTCGACCTGCCGGGTCTTGTTGCGGGCGCCAAGTATCGCGGCGAGTTCGAGGAGCGTCTCAAGAACGTGATCCAGGAGGCGACCGAAGCCGACGACGTTATCTTGTTTATCGACGAGATGCACACCATCATCGGTGCCGGCTCTGCTGAGGGTTCTATCGATGCGAGCTCCATGCTCAAGCCCGTTCTCGCACGCGGTGCCTTCCAGATCATCGGCGCCACCACGGCCGAGGAGTTCCGCAAGTACCTCACCAAGGATCCGGCCTTTGAGCGTCGCTTCCAGACAATCGATGTCGAGGAGCCGAGCGTCGAGGACACGGTCAAGATCCTGACCGCGCTCAAGCCGCGCTACGAGGAGCACCACCATGTGCG
>CAUCNB010000059.1:0-10555 GCA_958444075.1 uncultured Collinsella sp.
ATGATTGGTTATTGAGCGTTGGTCAAAATGGTTGATTTTACAGTAGCGCTAACACAGCGGGGAGAGCGACCGCAGGGGCGCGATCACCAAGGCCGGCAACAAGCACCTGAGGAAGACGCTGGTCGAAGCCGCGTGGCACTACCTGACGTGCTCGGGGCGGCCGAAGGACCTCGCCAAGGGCCAGGCCCCGGACCGGGGCGCCCGGAGGCATGCCGCCAAGGGCGTGCGGAGGCTGGTCGAGAGGCGGGAGGCGCTGCTCGCGCGCGGGGTCCACGGCAACAAGGCGAACGTCGCCACGGCGCGCGAGCTCGCCTGCTGGGTGTGGGCGGTCGGCCTCATGGCCGAGGAGGCGTAGGGGGCGGTCCCCCGCACATAAGCCAGTCACCCCGGAAGCGGTTCGATCCGAAGCCGTTGAGGCGAACCTCAGGTCCCTTTTCTGCGAGCGCCCAGGGCGCCACACGCGTGCACAGACTGTCGGTTCGACGTAGAAGCCTCAGCCGTAGCAACGGATTGCCCAGCGAGAGATCGCCACGGGCGGATATTAAACTGCAAAGACGAGCGTCGGTAAGACACGCCGAGGTCGCCGCGGACGGGTTGATATAGGGAGAGGGCCTGACCCCATATCGTTGGGGCCAGGCCCGATTTTGCCTCTTGACAATGTCCTGCTCATATTAAAAGGAACGTCCCTAAGTGCCGACTGGATGCATTAGGAGTATTATCGTCTGCGCAAATAACTAGCGAATCGCATATTAGAGATTGAGAGCGTATGGCAGACACCGCATCTAAGCACATTGACATGACCACCGGCTCGCTGTGGCGCAATATTCCCCTGTTCGCCTTCCCCGTGGCCGCCACGAGCATCTTAGAGCAGCTGTCGAACCTCATCGCCACGGTCATCATCGGTAATTTCTCGGGCGACCAGGGAACCCTCGCCATGGCGGCGGTCGGCTCCAACGTTCCGCTTACCAGTCTTATGCTCAACCTGTTTATTGGCCTGTCGCTTGGCTCCAACGTGGTCATCGCCAACGCTATCGGCCGCAACGATCAGAACATGGTCAAACGCGCCGTCCATACCTCGATTCTTATGGCACTCGTGGGCTTTGTCGTCATCGCGCTGGGCGAGATCTTTGCCGAACCCATGCTCGCCGCGCTCAACGTCCCCGCCGAAACCATGCCGCTCGCCTCGCTCTACCTGCGCGTCTTTTTGCTCAGCATGCCTTCGATCTTGCTCTACAACTTTGAGGCCGCGATCTTCCGTTCCGTCGGCATCACCCGTATGCCGCTGCAGGCGCTTGCCGTGTCCACCGTCCTCAACATTGGCCTGGACCTCATCTTTGTCCCCATACTCCACTGGGGCGTCGCGGGCGTCGCCATCGCCACCGCCATCGCCTACACCGTCAGCGCCGCTACGCTCTTTATCCGCCTGCTCAAGACCGACTCCGTCGTCCGCGTCACCCCACGCGACTTAGGCTTAGACCCCGTCGCCCTCAAGCGCATCGTCAAGATCGGCCTGCCCGCCGGCATCCAAAGCGCCGTCTTTGCCGTCGCCAACATCATCATCCAGTCCGCCATCAACAGCCTGGGTACCGAGGTCATGGCGGCATCCAGCGCCGCTATGAGCCTGGAGTATGTGTGCTACAACCTACTCAACAGCTTTAGCCAGGCCTGCACCACCTTTGTGGGACAAAACCACGGCGCTCGCCAGATCGACCGCTGCACCAAGACGCTCAAGGTCTGCCTGGTCGAAGGCGGTATCGTCGCGCTCACCACCATCGTCATCATCGTCGGTCTGGGGCGCGAGATCCTGGCGCTCTTTAACAGCGATCCCAACATCGTCTCGATCGGCTATATCCGCGTGTGCTCGATCTTCCCGGCATACGCCTTTAGCATGTTCTACGAAAACATGTCCGGTTACCTGCGCGGCTTTGGCATCTCGCTCATGCCCGCCCTCATCACCATGATCTGCGTCTGCGGTATTCGCTTCTATTGGGTCTTCTGCGTGTTCCCGAACTTCCGCACCTTTGCGAACATCATGATGGTCTACCCCATCAGCCTGGGCACCACGGCGTTCTTTATGGTCGTGGCGGTATTGCTCTGCCACCCGGCACGCACCTACCGTCTAGCACAAGCCAAAGCGACAGCCCGCTAATCACCACGCGCAACGTCACGCCAGTCATTAATTGACAATATGCGAGCTCATATAGTCGATAAAGCGCCTCGTGGCGATAGGCATGGTGTCCCAGCTGCGCCAGGCCGCCACTACGTCGCGCGAGGGGGCATGCACGATGGGACGTACGCGAATATCGGCCTGCATGCCCTCGACGGTACGGCGATACAGCATGCTCACGCCTAGGCCCTCCTCCACCATCGCCATGATGGTGTAGTCGTCGGTCACCTCGCTCGTCACGTGCGGCGACAGCCCATGCGCCGCGAATGCATCGAGCACCAGGCTCTGTTCGCCCTCATCCAGCAGCACAAACGGTTCGGACGCCAGGTCGGCAAGCGTCACCTTTTCCTTTGCCGCCAGTGGATGGACGGCTGGCAACAGCGCCACCAGCTCGTCGTGATAGACCACGCGTTTCTCGAGCCCCTCGGTAAATCCACGCGCTGTAAAGCAAAAGTCGACCACGCCATCGTGCACCCACTGGGCATTGCTCGTGTAATCGCCCTGCTTGAGGGTAAAGCGCACGCCCGGATGCAGGGCCCCAAAGTCGCGGATCACTCGCGGCAACACAGTACGACTCACGTTGGTAAACGTCGCAATGCGAATGTCGGTCGACGAAAGCCCCAGCAACTCCTGGCGCTTGCCCTCAAGCTCGGCCTCGGCCGTAACGATCTGGCGCAGATACGGCAGATACTGTTTGCCGTCGCGCGTAAGCGAGACGCCCTGCTTGCCACGCTCGATAATCGTGGTGCCCAGCTCGCGCTCGAGCGCCTTGACGGCCTGGCTCACCGCGCTTTGCGTATAGCCCAGCTCGTCGGCGGCACGTTTCAGGCTGCCGCAATCGACCACCATACATACAATCTGATACCGCGATGCCATCGTGCCTCCACATCGATGTAGCCGTAAAACGTTTTGCCAGGGCCTTTTCTGCTTACATTAGTATTTCTTAATCATACTTAAAATACATTCGCTTTACTACATCCACATCTGGGAGCAGAATCCTTTTTACGAAACCGTTCTGTAACAAAAGGAGTCCCATGGATCGCAAAAAAGCAATCGCGCTCTCATTTTCCGTTCCCGTCGCATGGGGCTTTTCGTACCCCCTCATGAAGATCGGCATGGACAGCATGAACGCCACGAGCATCGTTGCGTTGCGCTGCATCATCGCCTTTGTGGCCTGCCTGTTGCTCTTCCACAAGCGCGCGTTCCGTATCAACCGCGATCTTATAGTCCGCGCCGCCATCATCGGCGCCATTATGGCAACCGAGCTCACCTGCATGTGCCTGGGCTCCAGCCTCACCTCTGCCTCCACCGCCGGCTTTTTGCAGAGCCTGACGGTCGTGATCGTGCCGTTTGCCAACGCCGCCCTGCTGCGTCGCGCCCCCGAACGCAAAGTGCTCGTCGGCACCGCCATCGTCACCTGCGGCATGCTGCTGCTCTCGGGCGCCGACTTTACCAGCCTGAATCACGGCGCGATCATCATGCTGCTCTCGGCCTTTATCTATGCCAGCCACATTATCGTGGCCAAGCACTTTGTCGAAGAAGTCGACCCGCTGGCTCTGGGCGTTTGGCAGCTGGGCTTCGGCGGCTTATTCTCGGGTATCGCCGCATTCACCTTTGGCGGTTTCACGCTTCCCGGCACACCCAGCGAGATCGTGGTCGTCGTCGCGCTCGCACTCATCTGCTCTGCCTACGGCTTTATCACCCAGACGCTCGTGCAGCCCCACGTGCCTGCCGAGACCACCGGCTTCGCCTTCTCGCTCGAGCCGGTCTGCTCCGCTGTCTTCTCGTTCTTCCTGGTCGGCGAGGTCCTGAGCCCCATCGCATTCTTTGGCGCCGCCCTCATCCTCACCGGCGTCATGGTGGCAACCGTCGAGCTTCCGCGCCTTCGCGCACATGGACAGGCTCGCATGGCAGGAGCGCCCGAGCAAGTCTCGTAGACCCCGCTCTTCATACAGCCGTGGCATAAAGGCCTCCGGACGCCTTTACAATAGATGCCAACAGAGCATCTGCCATAAAGGAGCCCCATGGACACCGTAACCCGCGACCGCAACATAGCAACTTGGCTGGGCGATGCGCCGAAGCCGGTACGTGACACTACGAACCAGCTGCTCGAGCGCATCGCCCTTTTGCGTGTCGAGCAAACCATCTACCCGGCACAAGACGACATCCTCAATGCCCTCGCCTACACGCCGGCCGACCAGGTCAAGGTTGTCATCTTGGGTCAAGACCCCTATCACGGGCCCAACCAGGCCATGGGGCTGTCGTTCTCGGTCCCCGCGACGCAAACCAAGTTGCCGCCGAGCCTGCGCAACATTTACAAGGAGCTCAATGCCGATCTAGGCTGCCCCATTCCCGCCACGGGAGACCTAACCCCATGGGCACAACAGGGCGTCCTGCTTCTCAACACCACGCTCACCGTGCGCGAGCATGCCGCGAACTCACACGCCAAGCTGGGCTGGAGCACGCTCACCGACTACGTTATCGAACGTTGCTGCCAGCTGCCCCAGCCGGTCGTCTTTTTGGCATGGGGCCGCTTTGCCCAGCAGATGGTCGAGGGCAAGCTCGCCGCGACCGGCGCGGGCAAGGCAACCGGCAAGTTCTGCCTTGCCTCCACGCACCCCTCGCCGCTTTCGGCCAACCGCGCCACGGCAGAACTCCCCGCTTTTATAGGGTCGCGCACCTTCTCGGCAGCCAATCGGCTACTCGAACAGCACGGCTCGACCCCCGTCAACTGGACTTGCCTCGGCTAAAAATCAATACATCAAAAACGCGCCCGACGGATTTCCATCGGGCGCGTTTTCTACTCGGGCCAGATAAACTGGGTGCGGCCGGCCTCGCCGCCATCGATCAGCAGGCTCTGCCCGGTCATAAACCGGTTGGTCACGCCCACAAAGTAGATCCACTCGGCGATCTCTTGGGCGGTGGCCCAGCGTTTAAGCGGCGTGAGCTCCATAATCTGGTTCCACAGGTGCTCGTCTTCCATCACGCAACGGTTGAGCGGCGTGATAACGCCGCCCGGGTCCACACTGTTGGCGATGGCCTGCGGTGCTAGGCGGTTTGCAAGGTTTTTGGTGTAGGCGATAACGCCGCCCTTGCTGGCGGCATAGGCGGGAAACTCCGATCCCGTATGTCCGCTCGCCGACCCCACATTGACCACGGATTTGATAGCCGCTGTCGGCTTGGCGGCAAGCCCCTCCCCCACAAAGGCGTAGCGTTCGGTCACGTTGATGGTGCCACACAGGTTGGCGGCAATGTCGTCGGCCGAATCCTGCGTACCGGCAACGTTTACGATTACCTGGGGTTCAAGGTCGTCTGGAAACGAGTCCGGTTCGCGGACATCAACGATCAGATGGCGGTAGCGCTCGTGCTCGACCGCCGTCGGCAGCAGGTCAAAGCCCACGACCTCGTGGCCCTCGTCCAAAAAGCGCTGCACGCACGCGGCTCCGATACCGCCCGAAGCGCCCGTGATCAAAACCCGCATACTTGCTCCTTAGGCGGTTGCGTGGCGCTCGAGGTACTCGGCGCCCACATTCTCACGCTCCCAGCCACGCACGACCTTGTAGCCCACGGGGCTCAGGAAGACCTCGCACAGCAGCTCGGCAACAGCGCCGGTCAGCGAGCACATAAGGACCTGCACCCAGGTCCAACCAAAGAACGTGTGGCTCACCACAATGGCAAAGACCAAGTTGTCGATAAACTGGCCAACACCCGTGGACACATAAGAGCGGAAGGCAAAGCTCGCAAAGTTATTCTTTTTGAGCATACGACCGAGCGACTGGTTGAGTGTGGAGTTAACCACGGCAGAAACGAGCATTGCCAGCGAAGAGCCCAGCACCACGTACCAGGTGCCGCCGATGGTGGCGTTAAGGGCGGTGTTGACCTCGATCATACCCGTGTCGTAGTAGGCGCCCCACATGCCGGGCGTGAGCGAGCATGCCCAAAAGCACAGACTCACGGCCAGATTGACCAGCAGCGCGAGGATAGAGATTTTGATGGATGCCTTGGCGCCAAAGCGCTTGCAGATCATGTCCTGGCACAAAAACGAAACCCAGCTCACCACAAAGCCGCAATCGAGTGCCAGATACGGCAGGCTGATAAGCTCTTTGTTGGCCAGCAGGTTCATCATGATGACACTCACGAAAAACAGCGAAACCGTTGCCGCGGGAATGCTCCGCAACAGGACCTTGTAGTCCTCCATGACCTTCTTGATCATTATGTACTCCTTTGGTTTTAGGTTTAACGAGCAGGATATCGGACCCGAACTGCTCGGACGTCACGGTCTTGAGACGACGATGGGTATAATAGCCGCTCACACGGCATCAGGCAAGCAAACGGCGCGGCAGCCCCACAGGGCCACCGCGCCGATGCATTAAAAGGCTACGTTGCCAAACTCCGACAGGATAAGATCGGGGTTGTGATCGGTTGCCCAATCCACGTTCCACGGGCTCGTGAACAGCAGCAGCTTACCGCCGCGCATGTCCTCGACGCGCAGCGTGTCACGCGTGAGCGAAAGGCCCGGGATATCAATGGTATCGGGGTCGTTCTGAATCCAGCGGATGTCCGTATAGGGCAGCGGCTGGCGACGGACCTCAACACGATACTCGGCCTTGAGGCGGCGCTCGAGTACCTCAAACTGCAGCACACCGACCACGCCCACGATAACGCTCTCCATGCCGGCACCCAGCTCGCGGAAGATCTGGATGGCACCCTCCTGGGCAAGCTCCTCCATACCCTTGACGAACTGCTTGCGCTTGAGCGTGTCGACCTGCGTAATGCGAGCGAACATCTCGGGGGCAAACGTCGGGATCTGCGGATACTGCACGTGGCGCTTGCCGGAGCACACGGTGTCACCGATGCTAAAGATACCCGGATCGAACAGGCCCACGATATCGCCCGCGTACGCCTCGTCCACGATGGCGCGGTCATCGGCCATCATCGACGTGCCCGTGGCAAGCTTGAGCTTGCGGTTGCCCTGCACGTGGAAGGCGTCCATGCCACGCTCGAACTTGCCCGAGCAAATGCGCACAAAGGCGATGCGGTCGCGGTGGTTCTTGTCCATATTGGCCTGGATCTTAAACACAAAGCCGCTAAAGTCATCGCGGCAGGGATCGACCGGTTCGCTGGTGAGCGTATCGGTATAGGCGCGCGGCGTCGGGGCCAGACGCAGGAACTCCTTGAGGAAGGGCTCCACGCCAAAGTTGGTGAGCGCCGAGCCAAAGAACGCCGGGCTCAGCTTGCCGCAGGCCACGGCATCCAAGTCGAGCTCGTCGCCGGCGCCATCGAGCAGCTCGATGTCGTCCATCAGGTTCTTATGGTTCTCTTCGCCAATAAGCTCGTCCATGGAAGGATCGCCCAGCTCGGCCTCGACCTCGGCGACCTTCTTGGTGGCGTTGGCGTGGCCGTCGCCCTCAAAGGCAATGACGCGACGGGTCTGACGGTCGAACACGCCGCGGAAGTTGCGGCCGCTGCCGATCGGCCAGTTCATGGGATACGTATTGATACCCAGGACGTTCTCGATCTCTTCCATGAGCTCAAACGGATCGCGAGCCTCGTGGTCGAGCTTATTCACAAAGGTGAAGATGGGAATGTGACGCAGCGTACAGACCTTAAAGAGCTTTTTGGTCTGGGCCTCGACGCCCTTGGCGCCGTCGATGACCATGACTGCGGCGTCGGCGGCCATAAGGGTACGGTAGGTATCCTCCGAGAAGTCCTGGTGGCCGGGGGTATCGAGGATGTTGACGCAGGCGCCATTATAGGTGAACTGCAGCACCGAGGAGGTAACGGAAATGCCGCGCTCCTTCTCGATGTCCATCCAGTCCGAGACGGCGTGCTTAGCCGAGCTCTTGCCCTTGACCGAGCCGGCGGTCTGGATGCTGCCGGTATAGAGCAGCAGCTTCTCGGTAAGCGTGGTCTTACCGGCGTCCGGGTGGCTGATGATCGCGAATGTGCGGCGCGACGAGATTTCATCCGACAGGCTTGCCATGCGGATCCTTTCTTGCATTGAGTGCATTACGTCGTTGTAACCGCATTATTGTAGCCGCCAAATCCCGCCATAGGGCACCTATCAGGACAAATTCATTAGCCGAGCTCGCTGTGCACCGGGCAGCCGCCTCAAGGATTGTCTCGATCTGTAACATCTAGCCGCCAAAATCGGCTCCAGATGTTACAGATCTAGATAAACGGCTGGGAAGATCGACACCGTCTCAATCTCGTCTCAATCTGTAACAGATAGACGGGTTTTGAGCCTCTACCTGTTACAGATCGAGATAAACGCGCAGGCGGGCGACCAATGTCTCAATCTGTAACATCTAGCCACCAAAAACGGGCCTTAGTGTTACAGATTGAGATGAACGAGCAGGAAGGTCGGGACTGTCTCAATCTGTAACAGGTAGACACCAAAATCGGCTCCAGATGTTACAGATCGAGACAAACGAACGAAGAGACAGGCGAGCCTACATTTCTTCTTGCATAACTGTGCATAGTGTATATATACTGTGCTTACCGGTTATATACACGTGTAGCCCAACAGCTAAGGAGCCGCTGTGGACATTATCCTATCCAATTCGAGCGACAAGCCCATCTACGAGCAAATAGCCTCGCAAGTCAAAGCTCAGATCCTTTCGGGCACGCTCGCGGCGGGAGCCAAACTCCCCAGTATCCGTGCACTCGCGAGCGATCTTGGCGTGAGTGTCATCACCACCAAGCGCGCCTACGCCGACCTGGAGCAACTCGGCTTCATCTGCACCGTGCAGGGCAAGGGCTGTTTTGTCGCCGAGGGCAACCAGGAGCTCTTGCGCGAAAACCAGCTCTGCCATATCGAAGAACTGCTTGCGAAAGCGGCGAGCCAAGCCGAAGCCCTGGGCGTTACGCGCGACAAGCTGCACGAGATGCTCGACCTGGTAGCCCCCGAAACCATGCAGTAGCCATCTGCAAGAAAGGCTATACCATGCAAAACCTTTTAGAACTCAAAGGCATCTCACGCCGTGTGAGCGACCGTTTTTCGTTGCGAGTGGTCACACTCGCCGTGGAGCCCGGCCAGATCGTTGGCTTTGTGGGCGCAAATGGCGCCGGCAAGACGACGACCATTCGCGCCGCGCTTGGGCTTATAAAGCTCGATGCCGGCGAGGTGCATCTGCTTGGACAGCGCTGCGACGCCAACGCGCCCGACGAGACGCAGCGCCACCTGCGCTCCCGCATCGGGCTTGTCCTGGACACGTGTCCCTTCCCCTCCACGCTCAAGGTGGGCCAGGTCGAGAGGCTCGTAGGCCCGGCATACCCCACGTGGAGCTGCGAAACGTTCGCCGGATTCATCGACCGATTTGGCCTCGATCCCAAGACGAAGGTCAAGGACCTCTCCCGCGGCATGGGCATGAAGCTGCAGCTTGCCTGCGCACTCAGTCACAATGCTAAGCTGCTCGTTTTGGACGAAGCCACCGCGGGCCTCGATCCCATGGCGCGCGAGGAACTGCTCGACGAGTTGCTTGCCTTTGTCGCCGACGGCCAGCACAGCGTGCTGCTCTCAAGCCACATTACATCCGACCTCGATCGCACTGCCGACCGCGTCATCTGCATCGATAACGGCTCGATTGTGTTTGACCTGCCGCGCGAGGACATTACCGACCGAGCCGGCATCGCCCACTGCACCCAAGCACAGGCGTCCGAGCTCATGGCTTGCGTCGAAGGCGCCCGTGCCGCCCACCACGCCTATAGCGTGGACGTGCTCGTGCCCAACCGTCGCGAGGCGCTCGAGGCCTTCCCCGAGATTCCCTGCGACCGGGCAACAATTGATGACTATCTTCGCCTCATGCTGAAAGGGGCTTCGAAATGAAACGCGCCTTTATGTCTGAGCTCGCCATCGTCCGCACGCTTGTCCCGAGCATCGCGGGCGTCGGCCTGTTCATCTTCGTCGTACTGACCCTCGCCAACGCATCGGATGGCGATGCCAGTATGAGCGCCGGCGCCTGTGCGGTCAGTGCCATGTCGCCCATCGTGGTCATGAACTCGCTGGCCGGCTACGACAATCAAAACGGATGGGAGCGCTATCGGGCAACGCTGCCCCTCTCGCGCAAAGACATCATCTGTGCACGCTACCTGAGCATCATTGTCTTCTCGGCCGTCATGGCGTGCGCCGCCGCGCTTCTGAGCATCGTCTCCATCCCGCTCTTCAACAGCGTGGGTATCCCCTCGACGGGACAGACCGTCTTTGAGACCGCAATCGCTTCGACCGCGTCCATGCTCATTTCCCTCATGATGGTGTTTCTGGCACAGCCGCTGTTCTTTCGATTTGGACACATGGAGGCGCTGCGCCTTTCCGGCTTGATGAGGGCGGTCGTCAGCATCGCCGACATAACACCCGGTCTCTGCTCCACAACAGACGCACCCTACCAA
>CAUCNB010000060.1:0-10416 GCA_958444075.1 uncultured Collinsella sp.
GCTTAAGTGCGCCATGCTTGTGATCATGCGCTTTTACGGCTTTACCATCCAGGCCGTGGGCGCCGAGTATCCGCAACTTTTGCTGCTGATCGTCGGCACGCTGTCCATTTTGGTGGCGGCACTCTCGATGTTTCGCCAGGACGACCTCAAGCGCCGCTTTGCGTACTCGTCTGTGGAGAACGTGGGCGTTATCGCCCTGTGCCTGGGTATCGGTGGCCCGCTGGGTGTCGCCGCGGCCCTGCTGCACTGCGTGTTCCACGGCTTTACCAAGACGCTTGCCTTCTGCGTGTCCGGCAACATCCAGCACGCCTTTGGCACGCGTAGCCTGGCCAAGATCCAGGGCGTCGTCGAGGTTGCACCCGCAACCGCCGCGCTCGCCATCCTGGCGCTGCTCGGCCTTGCCGCCTTCCCGCCCTTTGGCATGTTTATCTCCGAGTTCTTGACTTTTGTCGCCGGTGTTACCGCCGGCCCCATGTGGCTGGTCGTCGTGGTCGCCCTCGGTCTTACCGTGGCCATCTCCGCGCTCACCCGTATCGCGCTCAAGTCGGTATTCGGCCATGCGCCCCAGGGCATGGGCAAGCATGAGGCCCCGGCGCTCATGCTTATCCCCGAAATCGTCCTGGCTGTCATGATCTTGTGGTTTGGCATCGCCACCCCGCTGCCTCTCGTGCACGGTGTGGAGACCGCGACCGGCATCGTGCTCGAGCAGAGCACAGAGGAACTTCACGCGACGCCGATGTACCGCGCTG
The DNA here is from genome assembly GCA_958444075.1 of uncultured Collinsella sp. Taxonomy (GTDB): domain Bacteria; phylum Actinomycetota; class Coriobacteriia; order Coriobacteriales; family Coriobacteriaceae; genus Collinsella. Next base: position 750 of record CAUCNB010000060.1, read on the forward strand.
TGTTCGGTACCGAGACCGCTCAGAGCGAGGTGGAGTAACGAATGATTGAAACTGAGAACAAGGTGTATGCCCGTCGCTGCGAGAGCCATGTCGAGGCCCTGCGCCGCGCCGTTCCGGGCTGCATCGAGAAGGTCGAGTGGCAGTGCGAGGACCAGCTGACGATCACCGTCAAGCAGGACAAGCTGCCCGAGGCCGTCCACTACCTGTATTACGAGCGTTACGGCTGGATTCCCGTGATCATCGGCAACGACGAGCGCAGTCTGTGCGGTCGCTACGCCGTGTACTACGTCATCTCCATGGAGGGGGAGGACCCCGGCTGGGTGACCGTGCGCACCGAGGTCGATCCCGCCAAGATGACGTTCCCGTCCGTGACGCCGTTCGTCCCCGCCTGCGTGTGGGGCGAGCGCGAGCTTCGCGACATGTTTGGTCTGATTCCCGAGGGTCTGCCCGATCGTCGCCGCCTGGTGCTGCCCGACGATTGGCCCAGCGGCCTGTATCCGCTGCGCAAGGACTCCATGGACTACCGTTTCCGTCCCGCTCCCGCGAGCGACATGGAAAACTACGAGTTCTTGGCCGATACCAAGGGCAAGGAGACCACGCTCGTCCCCATGGGCCCGCTGCACATTACCTCCGACGAGCCCGGCCACTTCCGCCTGTTCGTTGAGGGCGAGACGATCGTCGACGCCGACTACCGTCTGTTCTACGTGCACCGCGGCATGGAGAAGGTCGCCGAGACGCGCCTGAACTATGACGCCGTGACGTTCCTCGCCGACCGCATCTGCGGCATCTGCGGCTGCGCCCACTCGGTGGCCTATGCCGAGGCCGTCGAGCGCGCCCAGGGCATTCATGTTCCGCCGCGCGCCCAATACATCCGCGCCATCATGCTCGAGGTCGAGCGTCTGCACTCGCATCTGCTCAATATTGGCCTCGCATCGCACTACACGGGCTTCGACTCCGGCTTCCAGCAGTTCTTCCGCGTCCGCGAGAAGTCCATGGACCTGGCCGAGAAGCTCTCCGGTCACCGCAAGACCTACGGTCTCAATGTGATCGGTGGCGTGCGTCGCGATATCCTGGCCGAGCAGCAGCTTTCCACGCTCACGACCATCCACCAGCTGCGCTCCGAGGTCACCGAGCTCGTCGACGTCTTGCTCTCCACGCCCAACTTTATTGAGCGTACGAGTGGCATCGGCATCTTGGATCGCAAGATCGCACGCGACTTCTCGCCGGTTGGCCCGCTCATGCGTGGCTCGGGTTATGCCCGCGACGTGCGCTTTGACCATCCCTTCGACGGCTACGCCGATCCGGACATCCAAAAGATGCATGCCGCCACGGCCGACACCTGCGATGCCTTCGGCCGTACCGCCGTCCGCATTCAGGAGGTCTACGATTCGATCGACATGATCGAGACCATGCTCGAGAACTGCCCGTCGGGCCCCATCCTCACCACGGATTGGGAGTACACCCCGCACAAGTACGCCATTGGTGCCACCGAGGCGCCGCGCGGCGAGGACGTACACTGGGCCATGCTCGGCAACAACCAGAAGTGCTACCGCTGGCGCGCCAAGGCAGCTACGTACAGCAACTGGCCGGTCCTGCGCTACATGTTCCGCGGCAACACCGTGGGCGATGCGGCGCTGATCGTCGGCTCGCTCGACCCGTGCTACTCCTGCACCGACCGCGTGACGGTGACCGACGTCGCCGCCAAGCGCGACCATGTGCTCGACAAGGAGCAGTTCGAGAACGTCTGGCGCGACAAGTCGCCGCTTGCGGGCGAGGGCACCATGGCCGCTCCGCTCGATGAGGAGGCGCTCTAATATGCTGAAGCTTTGGAAGGTCAACGCCAAGGCCGGCGACGCGACGGTCAAGTACCCGTTTGCGCCGTTCCCCACCAACAAGGACATGCGCGGCAAGCCCGAGCACAACGCGGAGCTCTGCATCGCCTGCGGTGCCTGCGGCGTGGCGTGCCCGGCCGATGCCATTCGCATGGACACCGACCTTGCGGCCGATACCATCACCTGGTCGATCGACTACGGTCGCTGCATCTTCTGCGGCCGCTGCGAGGAAGCCTGCCCCATGGAGGCCATCAAGCTCACCGAGGAGTTTGAGCTGGCCGTCATGAGCAAGGATGACCTCACCAGCAAGAGCGTCTATACGCTCGAGCACTGCTCGCGCTGCGGCAAGCCGTTTGCCCCGCATAAGGAGATCGACTACGCCAAGCGCCTGCTGCAAAAGACCGGCGGCATGGAGGCCATCCAGGCCTCCCGTACTGTCGGTATGTGCCAGGAGTGTAAGCGCGAGCTCGACGCCCTGCGCGCCGCCTCGGCCGTAAAGACCGGCAACGCGCGCGGCATGGCTGCCAACGAGACGCTTGCGTCCGGCGAGCCCCAGGGCCCCGGCATGGAGTATCTGGGCGGCCACGGCGTGAACCCCGAGTATGTCGACCGCGAGCTCAACCCCGATGCGCCCGAGATTCCCGCCGGTCCTGCGCCGGTCGAGGGCATCATCATGGATTTTGATACGAAGGAGGAGTAACCATGGCCGAACCCACGCTTTTACCCGAGCGGCTTCAGTACCGCCCGACCAAGATCGAGCTCGACGAGAGCATCGAGAAGGCCAAGGCGACCCTTCTTAAGAAGATCAAGCGCTCGGTGTACGTCTACCGTGTTGACTGCGGCGGCTGCAACGGCTGCGAGATCGAGATCTTCGGTTCCATCACGCCCGTCTTTGACGTCGAGCGCTTTGGTATCAAGGTCGTGCCCTCGCCCCGTCACGCCGATGTGCTGCTGTACACCGGCGCCGTGACGCGCGCCATGCGCATGCCGGCGCTGCGCGCCTTTGAGGCCGCACCCGATCCCAAGATCGTGGTGTCCTATGGCGCGTGCGGCTGCACCGGCGGCATCTTCTACGACAACTACTGCGTCTGGGGCGGCACGGACAAGATTCTGCCGGTCGATGTCTACATCCCCGGCTGCCCGCCCAGCCCCGCGCAGACCGTCTACGGCTTTGCCATGGCACTTGGCCTGCTGGACCAAAAGCTCCATGCCGAGACCACGGTGGAGGCTACCGGCGAGCAGGCCGATATCCTGCACCCCGGCGTGCCGTACAAGCTGCGTGTTGCCATTGAGCGCGAGGCTCGCGCCATGAGCGGCTACCGTTACGGCCGCGACCTGGCTAACGAGTTTATGGATACGCTCGAGGGCGCGCCCAAGGGCGATATCCGCGGTGCCATGGCGCTGCTCATCGACAAGCAGGACGATCCGCGCCGCGTCGAGGTGTACTCGGCGCTGCAGGATCTGGTGCTGGCCGGAGGTCGCTAGATGGAGCTCACGGACCGCTCTGGTTACTTTGCGGGTCCCGGCATGCTCGGCGGCTCCTTTGGCGATGCCTCGCGCGCAAGCGACGAGGCTGCCGAGGGCATCGCCGACCCCTGTCTGGGCCATGCTCCCGATCAGGTGGTCTTTTACGAGCTCACGCGTAAGTTTGTGGAGACCGAGGAAGACGTTCCCCAGGAGGCCTGCGACGTGCTGTACTACACGCTCGCCGTGGGCCACCACACCGGCGTGCTCGACTGCTTTGAGCCGCGCCTGTCGGTGCCGGTGAACGTCTTCTATTCGCTCGTCGCCGCGCTGCCGGAGGGGGAGGCCAAAACCAAGTTTGAGGCCATCCGCTCCTTTGGCGAGTGCCAGCTCGACAAGGCGGCGGTGCCGTCGCTGCTCGAGGCCTGCGACACGCTGCTCGACGAGCGCGGTTTTCGCGGGTCGGCAAAGGCCGGCATCTCGGTGTTCGACGACGACTTTGGCCTGCATGCCCAGCAGGTCGCGTTCTTAATGAAGTTTCGCGATCTGGTGGAGCGCGTGCGCGATGTGTCGGGCGTGTATCTGACGGGGAGGTTGCAGTAATGGGTCGCGTTGTGGATGGACGTGTGAACGGCGCCCCGTTTGCGGGCATTGTGCTCACGGCGGGAAGCGTGCTACGTGCCGACGATGCCGCCGGCCCTGTGCTCTCCAAAAAGATGGAGGACGCGCCGCTTGCCGGCTGGTACACCATCGATGGCGGTCAGACACCCGAGGACGACATCATCGAGGTCAAGCGCGAGCGTCCGCCGCGTCTGGTCTTGGTCGATGCTGCCGACATGGCGCTGCCCGTCGGGTCCATCCGTTTGCTCGACAAGCGCGATGTGGCCCGCAAGTCGATGTTCACCACGCATTCGCTTCCTTTGTCGATTCTGATCGAGGAAATCGAGCAATCGTGCGATGATATCGTCTTCGTCGGGATTCAGCCGGGCGACACGGAGTTCTACAACCCCATGTCCCCGGAAGTCTTTGACGCCGTCGACGCCGTGTACGACGCCGTGGCCGCCAACGACTTTTCCCACTTTGTCCGCTTGGGGCAAGAGCAATAGGAGCGCTTGTCTCTGCTGATTAGGAAAGAAGTGATTGACATGGCAGATTCCAAGGTGGAGTACCCCGCTCCCGATTGCCTGGCGCCCGCTGCGATCGAGGCCAAGACCGAGGCCGCCGGCGTGACCAAGGCCAACCTGCCGGTCGCAAAGGCCTTTCTGTTGGCAATGTTCGCCGGCGCGTTCATCGCCTTCGGCGGCCTGTTCTTTACGGTGTTCTTGAGCGATGGCACGCTCGGCTGGGGCGCTCAGCGCGTCGTGGGCGGTCTGTGCTTTTGCCTGGGCCTGGTGCTGGTGCTGGTGTGCGGTGCCGAGCTGTTCACCGGCAATTCTCTTATGGTCTGCGCGCTCAAGAGCAAAAAGATCACCCTGGCTCAGATGCTCAAGGCCTGGGTCGTCGTGTGGGTCGGCAATTTTGTCGGCGCTCTGTTCATCGTCTTTTTGGTGTACATGGCCGGCATTTACAAGCTCAACGGCGAGGCGGTCGCCAATTCCATGGTGAGCGTCGCCGCCGGCAAGGTGACGATCGACTGGGTGACGATCTTCTTCCGTGGCATCCTGTGCAACATCTTTGTGTGCCTGGCCGTGTGGATTGGTACCGCCGGCAAGACCGTGGTCGATAAGGTTGTGGGCATTCTGCTGCCGATCGCTGCCTTTGTGGCCTGCGGTTTTGAGCACTGCGTTGCCAATATGTACTTTTTGCCCATGGGTGCCGTGATGCACGCGTGCGGCTATGGCGCCGACGTCGCCGGCGCCGATGCGCTCAACGTCGCGGGCATTGCGTTTAACCTGTCCGCCGCCACGCTGGGTAACATTGTGGGCGGCGCGGTTCTGATCGCGCTCGGCTACTGGTTTATCTACGCCAAGAAGTCCGAGGCATAAGGTACCGTCTGTTTGACGTTGGGCCTCCCGCGGGGCGTTGCCGTGCGGGAGGCTTTTTTGGCCTGGGGCCCGGTGCCGGGCTGTTGGCCTGTTGTGTTTGGCTGATGAAAGGGGTAAACGAGATGGCATCTGCTGTGGAGCGTGACGGTCGCGCCGTGGTGACCACATGCGGGGGATGCTATGCCGATTGCGCCTTTGCGGCACGCGTTGAGGACGGCTGCGTGTTGGCCGATTTGCCGGTGCCGGGGCACCCGTGCGCTGCGCGTGCCCTGTGCGCCCGCGGACGGCATCGCCTGGCAATGCCGTTTGACGAGCGCGACCGCATTGTGCACCCCATGCGTCGGCGAGCTGATGGCTCGGGGTTCGATGCGATTTCGTGGGACGAGGCGTTCGCGCAGATTGCGGCGCGCCTTGGGGGGATTATTGACGAGTGTGGTCCGCGTGCGCTGGGCATGACGCTCGGCGTGCCCTCGTTCGACCGCTACTGGGCCTATCGCTTTATGCATGCGCTGGGCTCGCCCAATGTGTACGGTGCCGACGGTGCCTGCGAGGTAAGCCGACTTACCGGTTGGGAGCATACCCTGGGCTACAGCCCCACCTCCGACTTGGCGCATACCGATTGCATCATGTATTTGGGGCGTTCTATCGTCGATTCGTCGACGATGGGGGCCGTTGATGCGCTCAACGATGCACGCCGGCGCGGGGCGAAGATCATCGTGGTTGACCCCCGGCGCAGCGGCTCGGCCGCGCTTGCCGACCGCTGGCTGCGCGTGCGCCCGGGCTGCGACCTGGCCTTGCTGCTGGGCATTGCGCATGTCTTGATTGCCGAGGACTTGTACGACCACGAGTTTGTTGCCCGCTATACCACGGGCTTTGACGAACTGGCGCAGGCGGCCCGTGCCTGGACGCCCGAGTGGGCTGAGTCGATGTGCGACGTGCCAGCCGCAGAGATTGTCGCCACGGCGCGCGATCTCGCTGCCGCCACGCCTGCCGCTGTGGTGGATGCGGGCTTTCATGGTGGCATCGGTATCGCGTATGCCAATAGCACCCAGACCGCGCGCGCTATCTGCTTGGTCGATGTGCTGCTGGGCTGTATCGGGCATGCGGGCGGCGCGCTCAATCCGCCCACGCCGCTTGTGTTGGGCGACCTCGATCCCACGCGCTTTGCGACGCCGCCGGTGCCGCGTGGGCCCAAGCTGGGGTCCGAGCGCTATCCACTGGTCGATCCGGTGCGCGGCCTGTGCACGACCATCGGTCAGTCGATACTGGCCGGCGATTTGCGTGTGCTCATCGTCTATGCCAGTAATCCCGGTGCGGGCTATGGCAACGCCGGGGCGTGGCTATCGATTCTGGAACAACTTGACCTGCTCGTGACGATTGATATTCGCTGGTCCGAGACGGCGCGTGCTTCTGACTTCGTGCTGCCCGACGTGACGTATCTGGAGGCCGACCGCGGCGTGGGTACGGTCGTGGGCCGCAACGACGCGCGCCTGTTCTACCGCAATGCCGTGTTGCCCGTGCAGCATGACGACACGCGTCCCGGTCGGGAGATTTTTACCGGTCTGGCGCAGGCGTGTGGCGTGGGCGAGTACTTCCAGTTTACGTCTGACGATCTGGCGGCTGCCCAGGTGGCGCCTTTTGGGATCAATCTGGACGAGCTCAAGGAGCGCGGCTGGGCCGACACGGGCGTTGCGTTGCCGTCGCGTACGGGCGAGCCGGCGATTCCCCTGGATGGCGGCAAAATTGCGCTGGCAAGCGATGTATGGGAACGAGCCGGTCTGGGTCGCGTACCCAACTGGATCGCTCCCATGGTGGAGCCTGGCCCGGGGATGTTTCGCCTCATTAGCGGCAACCGTCCCTTTGAGTCGCATACCTCGCGAAGGCTTGCAGCCCAAGGTGCCGCTGAGGCTGGGTCGGACCTGGATGCCGTGCAGATGAATGCCGATACTGCTGCGCACATGGGCATCGCCGACGGCGAGATCGTCGAACTCGTGAGCGATATGGGTCGCGACCGCGCGCGTGTGGAGACGACGCCGTATCTGCATCCGGCGTGCATCTTCACCTCGGCCGCCCCCGGTGGGCGTTCGTTTGACGCCGATGCCGGTGGCGCTCAAGGCTTGGGCGTGGGCCCGCTCGACCATACGCCGTTGCGTTGGGACCCGTTGACGGGTGCCGCGCTCACCCAGGAAAACGCCGTTCGCGTGGAAAAGATCGTCGCGTGCGGGGATAATGACGAGTAATTGACTCAGCTGATGTATTCGACTGATCCACGTTTCTTTTGAAAGGCCGCACATGAGCGATAGCCAGAACATGTCCGATGAGGTGCGCGCCCGCCTGCGCGCCATTCCTTCCGTCAACGAGCTGCTTGCCGAGTGGCCGGTGGTGAAGGCTGCGGGGGAGACCTGCGACGCGGTGGTGCATGCCGCCGTGACGGCTGAGCTCGACGAGGAGCGCGCCGCGATTCGTGCCGGTGCCTCCCCGCGTTCCAAGCGCGAGCTGGCCTCGGCCATCGAGTGGCGTGCGCATCGCTCCGCACTGCCGAGCCTGCGCCCCGCCGTCAACGCCACGGGTGTGGTCATCCATACCAATCTGGGCCGCGCCCCACTCGCGGAGTCGGCGGCAAAGGCCGTGGCCGTGGTTGCGCGCGGGTATAGCACGCTCGAGTACAGCGTCGACACCTGTTCGCGCGGGTCGCGCAAGGAGCACGCCGCGCAACTGATCCGCTCGCTCACCGGTGCCGAGGACGCGCTGGTCGTTAATAACAACGCCGCCGCGGTGCTGTTGGTGCTGGCGACCCATGCCGCAGGCAAGGAGGTCATCGTCAGCCGCGGCGAGCTTGTCGAGATCGGCGGCAGCTTCCGCATCCCCGATGTCATGGCGGCCTCGGGTGCCAAGCTCGTTGAGGTCGGGGCCACCAACCGCACGCACCTGTCGGACTACGAGCGCGCCATCACGTCCGATACGGCGATGATCCTTAAGGTCCATCCTTCCAACTATCGCATCGAGGGTTTTCACGAGGAGGTGGGTTCTCGGGAGCTTGCGGCGCTTGCTCACAAGCATGGCCTGCTGTTCTACGAGGACCAGGGCTCGGGCGCGCTGTTGCCCGACGACATCTTGGTGCGCGGCGGCGAAGAAACCACGCCGGCTTCGGTTTCGGCAGGGCTCGATCTGGTGTCGTGCTCGGGCGATAAGCTGCTCGGTGCCGCACAGGCGGGCATTATCATGGGTCGTCGCGATCTGGTCCAGGCCTGTGGGTCGCATCCGCTTATGCGCGCCCTGCGCCCGGGCAAGTTGGCGCTCACGGCGCTCGAGGCCACGCTGCGTATCTACATGGACGGCGACGACGTGGCCCATCGTGATATTCCGGTGCTCAGCATGCTTACGCTGCCGCAGGCCCATTTGGAACGACGTGCCCGCAAGCTGCGCGATCGTATGGTCTCCGGGCTCGATAAGGCCGGTTGCCCGTGCGCCGTTCAGGTGGAGATCGTCGAGGAATCGTCGACCCCCGGTGGCGGCTCGCTGCCTACCGTGGAGCTGCCCACGATGTGCGTTGCCGTGCGTCTTGTTGACGAGCGCCTGACGGTCGATGCGCTCAAGCGCTCTCTTGTCCAGGACTTCGACACGCCGGTCGTCACGCGAACCTCGCACGATCGCATTTTGTTTGACGTCCGTACGCTCGTGGGCGACCGCGATATCGAGACGGCGGCATCGACGCTCGTCGCGTGCGTTGAGAAGGCGATTGCTCGATGAGTGAGGTTCAGGCGCTAGTGGAGTGTCCCGTTATCGTTGGCACGGCGGGCCACGTCGACCACGGTAAGTCGGCGCTGATCGAGGCACTGACCGGCAAGAATCCCGACCGTCTGGAGGTTGAGCGCCGTCGCGGTATGACCGTGGAGCTGGGCTTTGGCGAGTTGGCGCTGCCGAGTGGCAAGATCGTCGGCCTGGTCGACGTGCCGGGCCACGCGCATTACCTGCGCGCTATGGTGCAGGGCGCCACGGGTATCGACGTGGCCGTGCTGGTGGTTTCGGCCGTCGAGGGCGTGATGCCGCAGACCCGCGAGCACGTGCATGTGCTGGAGCTGCTGGGCATCACACACATGGTGGTCGCGCTGACGATGTGCGACCTGGCTGATGCCGAGATGACCGAGCTTGCCGAGCTTGATGTCGATGACTTTTTGTCGGACACCGTGTTTGCGGACGCGCCGATCGTGCCTGTGTCGTCCAAGACCGGCGAGGGGATCGATGGCCTGCTGGCTACGCTCGACGAGCAGGTTGCCGCTTGCTGGGATGCCTGCCGTGCTCGTGCCGAGCTCACCGATGCCGCGCCGCGCCTGCCGATTGACCGCTGCTTTACGATCAAGGGCGTCGGCACCGTCGTGACGGGAA